>JAFUVO010000017.1 GCA_017477525.1 Oscillospiraceae bacterium
GTTGGTAGAGCAGCGGACTGAAAATCCGCGTGTCGCCAGTTCGATTCTGGCCTGAGGCACCATGCGCGGCCTTAGCTCATCTGGTAGAGCGCCACCTTGCCAAGGTGGAGGTAGCGAGTTCGAGCCTCGTAGGCCGCTCCACGACAAGAGAAATCCCGTGAAGGGAAGGTTCACGGGATTTCTTCAGTATGTCGCCATAGCCAAGCGGTAAGGCAGTGGACTGCAAATCCACGATTCCCCGGTTCGATTCCGGGTGGCGACTCCAATCGAAAGGTCCTGCGAATATGCCGAAGGGCGCGGCCCCTTGTCCGGCGGTTCGCAGGATTTTTTGCGTCCGGGGGCGCTGCGGGAGGGCGGAGCGTTCCGCCCTCTTTTTTCGATTGTCCTTTCCCGTGAACTGTGCTATAATCCCGGCATAGGTCCCTCTTCCCCGCCTGGGGAGGGGAAAAGGGGTTGGCAATTATACTCGCGGTCGAAAATACTTGCAAAAAATCCTTCGTTGCCTCGCAGAGTTCGCGCCCGCAGGCGCGAATAGAATCAAATCCATTTTTGGCGGAAACCGCGTTTTCGCCAAAAATACTTCTCACGAAGTGAGTGCCGCTCTCCCGCAGCGGTGCGAACGAAGTGCAGCCTTTCACGGAGCAATGAAATTGCAAATTTCATTGCTCGTGAGTAAAATTATGATGAAAATGACAGGGGGAGAGCTCCGATATGAATCTCACAGTCCTCTGCGGCGGGCTCAGCAACGAGCGCGACGTTTCCATCTCCACGGGCGCCGGGGCGGCCAGGGCGCTGCGGGCGCTGGGGCACCGGGTGGCGCTGGCGGACCTCTATTTGGGCGTCCCGGCGCTGCCGGAGCCCATCGAACGCGCCTTCACCACGGCGGAGGCGGAAACGGAGGCGGCCATCGCGGAAACCGCGCCGGACCTGGAACAGGTGAAGGCGCTGCGCCCCCACCCGGAAGTGCGCATCGGCCCCAACGTCTTAGCGCTTTGCCGCGCCTCTGATCTGGTCTTTCTGGCCCTCCACGGCGAGGAGGGGGAGAACGGGAAGCTCCAGGGCCTGCTGGACCTCTATGGCGTCCGCTACACCGGCGCGGGGAGCCTGGGCAGCGCCCTGGCGATGAACAAGGCCGTCAGCAAGGCCCTGATGCGCCAGGCGGGGATTCCCACGCCGGAGGGGCTGCTGCTCCAGCGGGACGCGCCGCGGGACGCGCCGCCCTGGCTGCCCTGCGTGGTCAAACCATGCAGCGGTGGCAGCAGCGTCGGCACCAGCATCGTACATCACGCGGCGGACTACGCCCCCGCCCTGGCTCTGGCCTTCCGCTATGAAAAGCAGGTGCTGGTGGAGCGCTGCATCTGGGGCCGGGAGCTGACCGTGGGCCTCATGGACGGCGCGGCAATGCCGGTGATTGAGATCATCCCAAAATCCGGCTTTTACGACTACAAAAACAAGTACCAGGCCGGGGCCACGACGGAACTCTGCCCCGCTCCCATCGGCCCGGAGGCGACGGCGCGGGTGCAGGCCCTGGCGGAGCGGGCCTACCGCTGCCTGGGGCTGGAAGCCTACGCCCGGGCGGATTTCCTCTGGGACACGGCGGCGGACGAATTTTACTGTATTGAGCTGAACACCCTCCCGGGCATGACCCCCACCAGCCTGATCCCCCAGATGGCGGCGGCGGAGGGTCTCGACTATCCGGGCCTCTGCGCGAAAATTATGGAGGTGAGCCTCAAGAAATATGAAAAGCCTGCTGATTGAAAATATCCTGATTCTCTGCGGCGGGACGCTCCACGGCGCTGCCCCCGGCGGGGAGATCAGCGCCGTGACCTCCGACAGCCGCGCGGTGACGCCGGGCTGCCTCTTCGCCGCTGTCCGGGGGGGCCATGACTACATCGGCGCGGCCCTGGACGCCGGCGCGGCCTGCGCCTTGGCCGAGCGCGTCCCGGAGGGCGTCAAAGGCTGCGTGATCGTGGTCCCGGACACGGTGGCGGCGCTGCAGCGCCTCGCGGGCTTTTACCGGGCCCAGTTCCCCGTCCCCCTGGTGGGCGTCACCGGCAGCGTGGGCAAGACCACGGCGAAGGAGATGACGGCGGCGGTGCTGGGCCGCGCCCTGCGCGTCCATAAAACCGCCGGGAACTACAACAACGACCTCGGCGTCCCCCTGACCCTCCTGGGGCTGCGGGAGGACCACGGCGCGGCGGTGGTGGAGCTGGGCGTGTCCCACCCCGGCGACATGGAGCGCATCGCCGCCATCGCCCGCCCGACCGTCGCCCTGTACACCAACATCGGCGACGCCCACCTGGAATTTTTGGGGGATCGGGCCGGGGTGCTGGCGGAAAAATCCGTGATGAACCGTTACCTCCCCCGGGACGGCGTGGTGCTGCTCAACGGGGACGACCCGCTGCTGCGGACCATGGACTGCCCCCAGCGGAAGCTGCGCTACGGCCTGGGGCCGGACTGCGAGGTCCGGGCGGAGGAAATCCAAAGCCTGCCCGACGCCTCCACCGAGTGCGTGGTTGCGGCGGAGGGGCGGCGCTTCCGGGTGCGGATTCCCGCCTTTGGGGAGCATCTGGTCTATGCCGCCCTGGGCGCCGTCGCGGCGGGGCTGGTCCTGGGGCTGGCAGACGAGGACATCGCGTCGGGCATCGGGGACTACGTACCCGTGGGCAGCCGGGGCCGGCTGCTCCACAGCCCGTCGCTGACCGTGATTGACGACTGCTACAACGCCAACCCCAGCTCCACGGCGGCGGCGCTGCGTTCCCTGGCAAAAATCCCGGGCCGCCGCGTGGCAATCCTGGGGGATATGCTGGAATTAGGGGGGCGCTCCGGGGAACTGCACCGCGCCACCGGCGCCCTGGCGCGGGAGCTGGGGCTCGACCTCCTGCTCTGCGCCGGCCCGGAATCGGAACAGACCGCCGCCGGCGCCGGGGACATTGCCCGCTGCTTCCCCGACCGCGCCGCCCTGATTGCCGCCCTTCCCAACCTGCTGCGCCCGGGGGACACGGTGCTGGTCAAGGCCTCCCGGAGTATGCGCTTCGAGGAAATTACCGCAGCGCTGGAAGCGCTCTGATAAAATCAAAAGAACGCCGCCCTTCGGGCGGCGTTCTTTGACGTTTATTCAATTTCCCGGTACATGGCTGCGGCGTTGGCCTTTGTGGCGTTTTCGCTGACGTCCACGACCTCCACCTTCAGCGTCCGCTGGCCAAAGGCGATCTCAATGATATCCCCGACCTTCACCTGGTAGCTGGCCTTGACCGGGCGGCCGTTGACGCTGACGCGCCCCGCGTCGCTGGCCTCGTTGGCCACGGTCCGCCGCTTGATCAGGCGGGACACCTTCAGGTATTTATCAATGCGCAATGCTCTTCCCCTCTATTCATTCTCCGGCGCTACAGCCTCCCGCAACGCCTTGCCCGCCTTGAAAATCGGGACGCGGGTGGGCGGGACCTCGATGGCCTCCTTTGTGCGGGGGTTGCGGCCGATGCGTTTTTCACGCCGCTTCACGTCGAACACACCGAAGCCCACCAACTGCACCTTCTCCCCCGCTTCCAGGGACGCGGTGATGGCATCGAAGGCGGCGTTCAGCGCCTTTTCGCTGTCCTTCCTGGACAGGCCGGTCTTTCCGGAGACGACCGAAATCAGTTCCGCTTTGTTCATGGGAAAGCTCCTCCTGTTATCATCACGCCCCGCTCCGCTGCCAAAGCGGTGGCGATAAATTTTTGCTATGCAACATTATCAAATTCGGAGCTGATTGTCAAGGAAAAAGTTCCCGTTTTTCTTAAATTTTATCTAATTCGACTACACATGGTTCAAATCCTGCAAGCCCTTTCAGCGGATATGAAGGATTTTGGCGATTTTCTCCCCCTTGGGAATGAGCTTCATATCCTCCATCGTCACGCTGGACGTCACGATGACCATCACGAGGTAGACCACGACCGCCGCGCCGATGGCGGCGCACATGGCCAGGAGCATCGGCAGGCGGGAGGGGGCGAAGTCCACGCGCAGCAGCCGGGACAGCAGCCCGTAGACCGCCCAGGCCGCCGCGCCCATGACGGCGGCGCTCAGCAGCGGGCGGAGGAAGGCGCGGGCGAAGTTGGGCTTGACCTCCAGACGGCGGTAGATGAAGAAGCAGTTCATCACACAGATGACCGCGTAGCAGGCGATGGTGCCGATGGCCGCGCCCATGATGTTGATCTCCGGACGCCCCACAAGCATCAGGTTCGCGCCGATTTTCACCGCCCCGCCGGCGATCATGGACAGGACGGGCAGGCGCTCCGCCCCGCTGGCCTGCAAGATCGCGTTGGTCACCAGGGCGATGCAGACGAAGATGGAGGCAACGCTCAGCGCGCTCAGCAGCGCGGGCCCCACGGGGTTGGTCATGGGGTAGAGGACGCGGACAATGGGCCGGGACAGCACCCCCAGGCCCACGCCCATGGGCATGGCCACCACGGCGGAAATCCGCAGGCCGCTCTCGGTGATGTTGCCCACCTCCCCGGCGTCGCGCCGCGCCGCGGCGGCGGCGATGGCCGGCACCACGGAGATGGTCATGGGGGTGACGAAGCTGGCCGGGAGGTTGTAGAGCGTCTGCATGGCGCTGTAACAGCCGTAGAGTTCGTTGGCCAGGGCGGGGCCGATGCCCGGCACATGGGGCAGCTGGCGCTCGATGAGGTTCGTGTCGATCAGGGAGATCAGGCTCATCACCGAGGCCCCCAGGGTAATGACCGCGCCGACGCGGACGAACTGCCAGAGGGTGGCCCCCACAGGGTCGGGACGGTCGAAGCCCTCGCGGGCCTCGGCAATGGCGTTGGCCCGATAGGAGCGCAGGTAGCGGAAGAGGATATAGGCCAGCGCCGCCAGCGCACCGGCGCTGACGCCGAAAATCGCCCCGGCGGAGCGAAGCGGCAGGCTCATGTGCCGCCGGGTCATCCACATCGCCAGCGCCAGGCCCACAATGACCTTGACAAGCACCTCCAGCACCTGGCTCACCGTGGTGGGGGTCATGTTGCCGTGGCCCTGGATGTAGCCCCGGAAGGCGCTGGTCAGGCAGACCAGAAGCACCGCCGGGGACAGGGCGAACACGCACTGGCTGACCGCCGGCTGGTGGACCATCAAAATCGCCATATCCGTCGGGAACAGGAACATCAGCAGCGACATCGCCGCCCCCAGCACCAGCAGTGTCACAAGCGCGATGCGGAAGGTGCGCCGCGCCTGCTGCGGCCGGCGCAGGGTGTTCGCCTCTGAAATCATACGGCTCAGGGCCACCGGCAGCCCCGCGGTGGAGATGGTCAGGAGCACATTATAGATGGAGTAGGCCGCGAAAAAATAGCCGTAGCCCGTGTCCCCCAATATGTTCTGCAGCGGGATCTTGTAAATCGCGCCGAGGATCTTCATCACCACGACGCCCGCGGCCAGAATCGCCGCGCCGTACATAAAGTTCTGTTTCTTCGCCTCTGCCATATATCCCCCTCCGATGACGGACGATCCCGGTTTCGCCCCGGCAGCGCCGGGGCCCTCTATACTATATGATTCCGAATGGAAAATCAATCGGAATCTTGCAGCCGGTATTCCATAAACCGTCCGTTGGGGCGGAAGGAACAGGCGGAATACAGCTTCATGCCCGCTTCCGAAGCGGTGACATGCACGGCTGCGCAGTCCTGGGAGCGGGCGTGATCCAGCAGGCGTGTTAAGATTTCCCGCGCCACGCCCCGGCGGCGGCAGTCCGGGAGGGTGTACATACTGGACAAAAGCCCGATCCGCCCGCCGGGGCAGCCATACCAGGGCGGCTTTTCCACAACGGAAACGCCGCCCATGCCGATGATCCGCTCCCCTTCCAGGGCAAACAGCGCGAAAAAGCTCCCGTCGGCCAAATGCCGCCGGCAGTAGTCCCGCAGCGCCGGCGCCAGGTCGGGGCCGGCGCCCCCCTCCTCCCGCAGCTGCGCCAGGCGCAGGGGGATATAGGCTTCTATGTCCGATTCGGTCATGGCGCGGAATGTGGGCATCACTTTTGACTCCTGATAAGCATCCCGGGCCAGGTCAGCGGCCCGGGAACGGTTTATTCTTTCCCTTTTTTTGGCTTTGCCGCCCGGAAGTCCGGCTCTGTGCCGTCCAGCAGGCGGCGGATGTTGCCCCGGTGCTGGAAGACGATCAGCGCCATGGTGCACAGGGCCAGCACGATTTTCGCCCTGCTCTCGCCGAAGGCGAAGGAGGCGATGGGGAAGGCGATGGAGGTGCAGACCGAGCCCAGGGACACCTTGCGGGACACCAGGGCCACGGCGAAGAACACCACCACCACGGTGATAAAGACCTTCCAGTCCACCGCCAGGGCCAGCATGGCCCCCACGGAGATGCCCTTGCCGCCCTTGAAGCGGTAGAACACCGGGAAGCAGTGGCCGATCAGGCAGGCCAGGCCCCCCAGCAGAATCCCCATGTCCCCCAGCAGCAGCCGGCCTGCCAGGGTACACAGAAAGCCCTTGAGCATATCCAGAAACATCGTCAAAAGCCCGTAGCCCAGCCCGTGGACCCGGGCCATATTGGTGGCCCCGGCGTTGCCGCTGCCCTGGGTGCGGATGTCCCGGATGCGCAGCAGGCGCGTCAGCAAAATGGAGCCGTTTACGGAGCCCAGCAGATAACAGCCGGCAACCAAAAGGGTAGAAGTTACAATATCCATTGCCGCGCCCCTCCCCGCAGCGGCCCGCCGCAAACCGCGGGCCAAAATTCTGAACGGTACTATGATATATCATCCGCCGCGCCGGTGTCAAGCGAAAGAACGCGCCTGCGGGCGCGAACTCTGCGAGGCAACGGGGGTTTTTCCTCTACCTGTGAACAGTAACGCGCAAGACCCCGTAGAACACAAAGCGTCCATGTCCCTCACTCCTCCGCGTGGCGGTCGATGAGTTCGTTGCCCACCTTGGAGCGGACGATGTGCTGGCTGCTGTAAAGGCCGAAGTAGCCGGAGAAGATATAGCTGACGGCGCAGGTCACCATCATGAGGCTGAGATAGCCCCCGCCGAAGACCTCCACCGCCAAAAAGGCCGAGGCCATGGGGCAGTTGACGGCCCCGCAGAACAGGGCCACCATGCCGATGGCGGCGGCCAGGCCGGCGTCCATGCCCAGCAGCGGCCCCGCCACAGCGCCGAAGGCCGCGCCCACGAAAAACAGGGGGACGATCTCGCCGCCCCGATAGCCCGCCGCCAGGGTCACGGCGGTGAACAGCAGCTTGAGGATGAAAGCGTACCAGGCGATCCGCTCCCCCGCCACTGCCCGCTCGACGGTCTCCATGCCCGCGCCGTTGAAGGCCTGCCCGCCGGAGAGCAGGGTCATCCCCAGCAGCAGCGCCCCGAGAACGAAGGAGCGCAGGAAGGGATTTGTCAAGAGCTTTTCGGAGATACGGGCGCAGCGGTGGACCACGACGCAGAACACGATGCTCATCACCGCGCCCAGCACCGCTAAAGCGGCGGTTTGCAGCACCAGAACCGCCGTGACCGGACCGGCAAAGGCAAGGTCCAGCCGCACCGCCTCTCCGCCCAGCAGCTGGGACAGGCCAAAGGCCGTCAGGGAGGAGGCCAGCGTGGGCAGCAGCCCGGAATAGATGAAGCGGCCGACGGAAATGACCTCGATCACGAAAATCGCCGCCGTCACGGGGGTGCCGAACAGGGCGGCGAACACGGCGGCCATGCCGCACAGGAGCAGGAGGTTCTGCTCCTCCTCCCCCTCGACCCGCAGCAGCCGCGCCACGCCGTAGGCCAGGCTGCCGCCGATTTGAAGGGCGGCCCCCTCGCGTCCGGCGGAGCCGCCAAAGAAATGGGTCATGACCGTCCCCAGCACAATCACCGGCGCCAGGCGCACAGGGACCCGGGTGGTGGAGTAGATGGCCTCTAACACCAGATTTGTCCCCGCGCTGTCCGGCAGGCGGAACAGGCGGTAGAGCAGGTCGATCAGTATCGCGCCCACGGGGAGCAGGAAGAGGACCCAGGCGTGGCCCAGGCGGAAGGCCGTGGCCGCGCCGATGGCGTGGTGGAACACCGCCCCTACCACGCCCCCCATCGCGCCGACCAGCACGGCGGCGGGGAGCCATTTCAGCGCGGAGAGGGCGTAGGCTGCCGCGCTGCGCAGGACCTTGACAGGGTGCATTTGCCTACGCCTCCCGCAGTTCCCGTTCCACGCCGCGCATGGTGACGCGCAGGAAGAACGCGCTGGCCAGCACGGAGAGGATCTCCGCGATGGGGAAGCACCACCAGACCATGTTCACGTCCCCGGTCAGCGACAGCAGCCAGGCCGCGGGAATCAGGCCGACAACCTGCCGGAGGATGGAGACAATGAAGGAGAACATGCTCCGCCCCAGCGCCTGGCAGGCCGAGCCGGCGACGATGCAGAAGCCCGCGAAGATAAAGCTGAGGCTGATCCGGCGCAGGGCGTGGGTGCCGATGACCATCATGCTTCCGGAGGCGTCGAACAGCGTCGAGAGCAGCCAGCCGGGGGCCAGCTGGAACACCGCCAGGCCCAGAAGCATAAAGCAGCTGGCGAAAACGACGGCCCAGCGGATGGTGCGGTGGATGCGGTCCAGCTTCCGCGCGCCGTGGTTGTAGCCGATCACGGGGATCATGCCGCTGTTCAGGCCGAACACGGGCATGAAGAAGAAGCTCTGGATTTTAAAATAAGCCCCGTAGACCGCCACGGCGGTGGAGGTGAAAGCGCCGAGAATCAGGTTCATGATAAAGTTCGTCGCCGAGCTCAGGACCATCATCAGAATCGAGGGGAAGCCGATGCGGTAGACCTCCCCGATGATCCGTCCGTGGGGCCGGATCTGGCGGACGCGGAGCGGCAGCTCCCGGTTCTTCCGCGTGTGCAGCGCAAAGCCCGTGGCGGCGGCGACGGCCTGGCCGATCACGGTGGCGGCGGCGGCCCCGGAGGTGGCCAGGCCCAAGCCGAAGGGCAGCGTCACGCTGAGGCCGCCGAAGGAGATCACGTCCCCTGTTTTGAAAATGAAAAAGGGGTCCAGCAGAATGTTGGTCAGGGCCCCGGCCATCTGGGTCCACATGCTCAGCCGGGTCTGGCCCGTCGCCTGCAGCAGCCGCTCCATGCAGATCTGGCAGTAGAGGAACAGGGAGGCGATGGAGACAATGCGCAGATAGGACAGGGCGTAAGTGCCGATGGATTCGGAGCTGGTCTGGGAGTAGATGAAAAAGCGCGCGCCGAACAGCCCGAACAGCGCCATCAGCGCCCAGCAGCAGCCGGCGAGGAAGACGCTGACGCCGGCGACCCGGGAGGCTTCCTCCCGGTCCCGCCGCCCCAGGGCGCGGGAGATCAGCGTTCCGACGCCCACGCCGGTGCCGGTGCCCAGGCCGATCATGATGTTCTGGGCCGGGAAAGCCAGGGACAGCGCCGAGAGGCAGTCCTCGGAAACCCGGGCCACGTAGATGCTGTCCACCACGTTATACAGCGCCTGGACCAGCATCGACAGCATCATCGGTATGGAAAGCGTAAGCAGCAGCCGGCCCTCCGGCATCTCCCCCATCCGGGCGGAGCTGAGCCTGTTTTCCGTTCGCGCCATCGCGGTTGTCCTCCTAAAGACATGTTTTCCCCATTCTATCAGCTCAGACGGGATATTGCAATCCCAAAGCGGAAGAATCACGAAAGAAAGACGGCGGACAGGACAGCTTATGGAGCGTCCTCCCCGCCGGAGCTCTGCCGGTATTCCAGATACATCCGGTAGGCCCGCTCGCCATAGGCCGTGACATGGCGGACGTCCGCGTTGTAGCGCGTCAAAATCAGCTTCAGCTCCTCGGCGGAGCAGCCGGGAAAGTCGATCCGCCCGGTCATCTCCTGGGCGGCGGCGAGCAGGTTGAGGGCGGCGCAGAGGGTGTTGAAGCGCCTGTCGCGGTGCAGCCGCGCCCAGATCAGGCGCAGGTGCTCCGGCTCCTCCGGGTGCAGGGGCGCGGCGGCGGGCAAAAGCAATTCCGCTTCCTCCGCGATTCCCCGCTCCAGGGCGAAATTGATGGCGTTGATGGCCACATAGGCGAAAATCTGGGCGTAGCCCGTGGAGCTGTCCCGCTTTCCGAAGGCCCACCAGCGCAGGGCCGGCTCGGCGCGGCGAAAGCCCAGCGCGCGGCGCAGCCGATAGCGCAGCCAGTAAAATTTCACAGCCAGGTCCGCCGCGATATCCAGCAGGTCGAGCTGCGTGATTTCCTGATACAAAATCGCCTGGACGCACGCCGCCGGGACGCCGTAGCGCCGGGACAGGGCGCAAATCCAGTCCGCCTGCTCCGCGATGATCTCCCGCGTCCTGGCTTCGCCGTAGAGCCTTATCATGGCAGCGCCCCCCCTTTTTTCCTCATTCGACCGTTAAGATAACACAATACGCGGCGATTTGCAAGCATTTCCCCCGCTACGGGAGCGGGGGATAACAGTTCAGAACCCAAAGGGTTCTGAACTGTTACAAAACCGGCATATATTGGAGGGAACGGAGGGAAGCCTCCGCCAAAACCAAGCCGGAGGTGCGCCATGCCCGAAAACAAACCCAAGAGCAAAATCATGTCCCCCCACGTTTTCTACGCGTTGCTGGCCGCGGCGGTGCTGCTGGCTGCCACCGCGCCCAGCTTTCTGCCGGCCTACGCCGCGCCCCGGAAGCTGCCGGTGTACAGCGTGCAGCGGGACGACAAATGCGTCGCCCTGACCTTCGACGCGGCCTGGGGCAACGAGGACACCCAGACGCTGATCGACATCCTGGAACGCTACCATGTCAAGGCGACGTTTTTTGTCGTGGGCTTCTGGGCGGAGAAATATCCCGAGAGCGTGAAGGCCCTCCACGACGCGGGGCATGAGGTCATGACCCACTCTGACGACCACGCCCATTTCAACTCCCTGAGCGCGGCCCAGATGGCGGACAATCTCAAGGCCGGCTGCGATAAGGTCGAGGCAATCACCGGCGTCCGGCCCAGCCTCTTCCGCCCGCCCTACGGCGAATACAACGACACCGTGGTGGAAACCGCCGCGAATCTGGGGCTGACGAGCATCCAGTGGAGCGTGGACTCCCTGGACTGGAAGGAGCTCAGCGCCGGGGAGATCACCCGCCGCGTCACCGGGAGCATCGGGCCGGGGGATATCGTGCTGTTCCACAACGCCGCCCTCCATACCCCCGAGGCGCTGCCGGGCATCCTGGAATGGCTGCTGCAGAACGGCTACCGCCCCGTCCCCGTCAGCGAGCTGCTGCTCAAGGGCGACTACGAGATCGACCACCAGGGCCGGATGCGCCCGGGGAAGAGCGCGTCATAATACATACCTCCCCGCCAAAAGGGCGGGGAGGTATGTTTGGCAGTCAGTTTTTATCCGCCTTTCGCGAACTCCCGGAGGATGTTCAGGATCAGGTCGGCGCACTGGTCCATCTGCTCGGCGACGGCGTGTTCGTAGGGGCCGTGGTGGCCGTAGCTGCCGGTGGGGAGGTTCGGGCAGGGCAGGCCCCGGAAGGAGAGCTGCGCCCCGTCGGTGCCGCCCCGGATGGGGACCGCCTTCGGCTCCAGCCCCAGGGCGCGGACGGCGTCCATGGCCTTGTCGACCACCTCGCGATGGGGGGCGATCACCTCCGCCATGTTGCGGTACTGCTCCCGCAGCGTCAGGCGCACCGCGCCCTCGCCCCAGCGGGCGTTCATCAGCTTCGTGATGTGGCGCAGGCAGTCCTTCCGGGCCTCGAAGCGCTGGGCGTCGTGGTCGCGGATGATGTAGCTCAGACGGGCCGAGGCCACGTCCCCGCGCATCTCCGTCAGGTGGAAAAAGCCCTCGTAGCCCTCGGTGTTCCGGGGCGTGTCCCCGGCGGGCAGCATCCCGTTGAACTCCATCGCCAGAAGGGAGGCGTTGACCATCGTGTCCTTCGACGAGCCGGGGTGGACGTTGAAGCCGGTAAACGCCACCTCCGCCGCGGCGGCGTTGAAGTTTTCATACTCGATTTCCCCGATCTCGCCCCCGTCCAGGGTGTAGGCCAGCGCCGCGCCCAGGCGCTCCAGATCCAGCAGCGAAGCGCCGTGGCCGATCTCCTCGTCGGGGCAGAAGCACAGCGCCACGGGGCCGTGGGGGATTTCTCCGCCGCTCAGGCGCTCCGCGGCGGTCATGATCTCCGCGATGCCGGCCTTGTCGTCCGCGCCCAGCACCGTCGTCCCGTCCGTGACCACCAAAGTCTTTCCCTTTAGCTTGTGCAGATGGGGGAAGTCCGCCGGGGACAGGACCCGGCCGCTGGTACCCAGGGGGATGTCGCCGCCGTCGTAGTTCTCCACGACGCGGGGGCGGACGTTTTCGCCGGGGAAGTCGGGAATGGTGTCCAGATGCGCCAGGAAACCGATGCAGGGGATTTGTTCCAGGCCCGGCGTCGCCGGGAGGCGGGCGTAGACGTAGCTGTGCCCGTCCACAAACACGTCCTTCGCCCCCAGCTCCTTCAACTCCGCTTCCAGCATCCGCGCCAGGTCGAACTGGCGCGGCGTTGACGGCGTTGTCTCAGCGTCTTCCGCGCTGGCGGTATGTACCTTGGCGTAGCGGATCAGGCGTTCATATGCTCTCATATCGTTCTGTCTCCTTTTCCCCTCCCTGTGGGGGAGGGGGATATATTTGTTTAAGCGAACAGGGCCGCGATGTCCAGCTGTTCAAAGCCGGGGGAGTATTCCACCGCGGCGGCCTCGTAGCGCTCCTCGGCGATGGCGTTGAAAAGGATGCCCGCCGCCCAGCGGCGGAGGGTGTAGGGCTGTCCCGTTTCCTCGTCCGTTTCAAAGATGTGGCCGGCGTCCATCTCCGGGCGGTAGATGAGCTGGAAACCGTAGTCGCACTCCACCAGGCCGGAGAGTTCCCCGGTTTCGAGGGCCAGGACGGCGTCGTACATGGCGTCGAGCTCCCCCGCCGTGAAGTAATAGCCATCGGGATAGACTTCCAGCCCCTGGTCCTCGCTGCGGGCGCGCATCATCGCGTCGAAGCGCTCCGCCAGCGTCCCCGCAGGGCCGGACCGCAGCTCCGCCAGCGCCGCTTCCGCCTCCGCGCGTTTTTCCTCCTTCTCTGCCTCCGTGAGCTGGCGCCCGTCCTGCCCCACCGTGAGAAATAAAATCCGTTTGGCGTAGACATAGCCCCGGTCCGCCGCCACCGCGACGGCTTCTTCATCGCTCAGCTTTTCGCCCTCCGGGCCGAAGAAGTGGGCGAACACCGCGTCGCCCAGACGGGCATAGAGGCCCTGGCTGCGGGTGAATGCCCCGCTCGCCCCCAGGTCCTCGAACATGGCGGCGGTGTCTCCGCCGTACCAGTCGTCCGCGTAGTCCTGGATCTCCCGCTCCACGGCGGCGTAATCCTCGCCGGTCAGGGACAGCCCCAGCTCATCGGCCCAGGGCCGGAACATGACCATGCTGCGCAGGTCGATTTCCGCCTGCTCCCGGATCCAGTCGCCCACGGTTTCGCCGTCCTCGTCTAACTGGGCCGTGTAGTCGCTCAGGCCGTAGTAGAGCCAGAAAAAGTTGGCCCGCTGGGACAGGGCGCCGAAGTAGGTCTCCCAATCCACGGGGCTGCCGTCCACCGTCATGACCAGGGTTTCCGGCGGATATTTCGCGTAGGCGCGGGCCAGGTCCGGCGCGGGCTGGGCGGTGGGCGCGGGCGTCAGGGACGGCGCCGGCGTGGTTTCCGCCATCGCGGGGGCCGCGTCCTCCGCCGGGGCGGACGCGCCGCAGGCGCACAGCAGCGCCAGAATGGCGCTCAAAACGGCGGCAAGGGCTTTTTTCATGGCTGCTCCTTTCCCGCGCGGGGCTTCGCCCCGCGTTTTGTTCCCCTATCTTAGCACCGCGGCGGCGAAAAGGCAAGGCGGGGGCTGTCGAATTACAAAAACTGCTTGCTTTTGCCGCCGCCTGTGATAAAATGTTCCGCGCCGGCATATGCTTTCGGGAGAGGTGACGCCTTTATGGCCTTCCGAAAGCGCTGCGCAGAAGATATCTCCCGGCTCGGCCTGCCGCGGATACGGCGGAGGCGGCAGTGGTGGGGGCTCTGGGTGGCGCTGGGGCTTTTTATTGCCTTCGCGCTGCGGGTGGGGATTTACCTCCGCTCCGCCAGCGCCTCCCTCGCCCTCTCCGAAGCCCGGGACAGCGTCACAAGCGCCGTCAACAGCGCGGTGGCGCGGGTGATCCGGGAGGGGAACTACGGCTACGGGGCCTTTGTGAAGCTGGAAAAGGACGCGGCGGGGAACATCACCGCCGTGATCACCGACGCGGAGCGGGTGAACCTGTTCGCCGCCGAGGTGCTGCGGGAGATCACCCGCTCCGCCCGGAGCGGCAGCTTTGACATCCGCATCCCCCTGGGGAGCCTGCTGGGCTCCGACCTCCTGCTGGGCCGGGGGCCGGAGATTCCCGTGCGCATCGGCGTGAACACCTCCCCGGAGCTGCGTTTTGAGAGCGGCTTCAGCGGCGCCGGCATCAACCAGACCCGGCACAGCCTGTACCTTCAGGCCCGGGTGGAGGCGGAGGTCTATCTCCCCTGGTCCACCGCCGCCACTGTCGTGGATACCTCGGTGCTGGTGACGGAAACCATATTGCTGGGCCAGGTGCCCGGTACTTATTTCGCTATGGAGGAAGCCCATGGAAGCCAATGAAGCAAAAGAGAAAATCGAGGCGCTGCGCGCCCAGGCGGAAGAACACGCCCGCCGCTATTACGACGAGGACGCGCCCACGATCTCCGATTTTGAATATGACAGGCTGCTGCGCGAGCTGCTGGACCTGGAGAACGCCTTCCCGCAGTTCATTACCCCGGACTCCCCCACCCGCCGCGTCGGCGGGCGGCCCAGTGACAAATTCGCCCCCGTGCGCCACGAGGTCCCGTTGGAAAGCCTGACCGACGTGTTCTCCACGGAGGAGCTGCTGGCCTTCGGGGAGAGGATCGCGGAGGCGCTGCCGGGGGACAGGCAGTTCGACGTGGAGCCGAAAATCGACGGGCTGTCCATCGCGGTGGAATACCGGGGCGGGGTGTTCTGGCGGGGCGCGACCCGGGGGGACGGCCAGACCGGCGAGGACGTGACCGAAAACCTCCGCACCATCCGCTCCCTGCCCCGAAAGCTGGACAACGCGCCGGAGCGCCTGATCGTCCGGGGCGAGGTGTTCATGGCAAAGGACACCTTCGCCGCCCTCAACCGGGAGCGGGAGATCCGGGGTGAGCCGCTTTTGGCCAACCCACGCAACGCCGCCGCTGGTTCCCTGCGCCAGCTGGACCCCGCCGTGGCGGCGGAGCGGCGGCTGGATCTGATTGTCTATAACATCCAGCTGGCCTCCCGGGACTACGCCTCCCATGCGGAGACCCTCGAGGATTTGAAGGCGATGGGCTTCCCCAAGGTGATCCCCTACCGGCTCTACGGAAGCGTGGCGGAGTGCGTGGAGCGCATCGCCTGGATCGGGGAGCACCGGGACGAATTTGAATACGAGATGGACGGGGCGGTCATCAAGCTCAACAGCCTGGCCCAGCGCCAGGCCTTGGGCAGCACGGCGAAGGCCCCCCGCTGGGCGGTGGCCTACAAATATCCCCCGGAGAAAAAGCCCTCCCGTGTGCTGGATATCGTGGCGCAGGTGGGCCGGACCGGGGTGCTGACCCCCAAGGCGGTGGTGGAGCCCATACGCCTGGCGGGCACCACGGTGTCCAACGCGACGCTGCACAACCAGGACTTTATTGATAAATTGGATATCCGTGTCGGCGACACGGTTTGGGTGCAGAAGGCCGGGGAGATCATTCCGGAGGTGGTGGAGGTGGACCGTGCCCGCCGGCCGGAGGGAACGGAGCCCTACCGCCTCCCTGCGGTCTGCCCGGAGTGCGGCAGCCCCGTCGTCCGGGACCCCGACGGCGCGGCCATGCGCTGCACCGGCGCGGAGTGCCCCGCCCAGCAGCTCCGGGCCATTACGCATTTTGCCTCGCGGGACGGCATGGACATCGACGGCCTGGGCCCCGCGGCGGTGGAGGGCCTGGTGAACGCGGGCCTGATTTCCACCGCGGCGGACCTGTATTATCTTGAGGCCCAGAGCGTGGCGGCGCTGGAGCGCATGGGAAAGAAGAGCGCGGAAAACCTGATCGCCGCTATCGAGCGCAGCAAGAGCCAGGGCATGGCCCGGCTGCTGTCCGCCTTCGGCATTCGCCAGGTGGGCGCGGCAGCGGCCCGGACCCTGGCCCGGCGCTTCCCCAATATCGGCGCGCTGGAAGAGGCGAGCTTTTTTGAGCTCACCGAGATCCCCGACGTCGGACCGGTGACTGCCCAGTACCTGGCGGACTGGTTCGCCTCCCCCCAGTCGCAGCACCAGCTCCGCCTGCTGCGGGAGGCGGGGGTCAGCTTTGACAGCCGGGAGGAAATCGCCGACACGCGCTTTGCCGGAAAGACCTTTGTCCTCACCGGAACCCTGGCCCGCCACACCCGGGACGAGGCGAAAGCCCTGATCGAGCGCTTCGGCGGCAAGGCCAGCGGTTCCGTTTCCAAAAAAACCGACTACGTCGTCGCCGGCGAGGCCGCCGGGAGCAAGCTCACAAAGGCGCAGAGCCTCGGGATCCCCGTGCTCAGCGAGGAGGAGTTCGAGGCCATGCTGGAATAAGAGCCTGTATTCACGGTCATTATAATGTTCATAATTTATTCACATTTTGAAAGAGACCGTGTGATAATCTAAGAAGACGTCTTCTTGCCCGCAGTGGGCAGCAGGACGTGAGAGAAAGGTTATGGGGGCATGGTGTTATGGGCAAGATGAGAGGAAAAGAGAAAATACCGGCGCCGGAGGCGCAGCCTTCCACGCTGCAACGGCTCCTGCTTGCCCTGACGGGGCTGCTGTTTTTCCTGCTCCTGTGCCTCAGTTCCGCGGGAACGGTGAAGTATGCGGGGCTGTTCTGCGTCTTAGGGGCGCTGGCGGCGGCCTTTCTCTGCTTCGGGAAGCTGCGTGACCGCATAAGCCTCCCGCTGCTGGCACTGGCGCTCTATGTGCTGATGGACGCCCTCTCCACGGCTTACGCCACGGCGGGGAAGTTCGCGCTGTATGAGTTTCTGAAGGTGCTGATCGCCTTTTGTTCCGCCGTCATACTGCTCTCCGCCGCGCCGGGGCGGGGGAAGCGCCCCGGCATCTGGATCGCGTCGGTGCTGGAAATCGCGGCTGCCCTGGCCTCCCTGGTCAGCATGGACCTGCTTTCTACCCATGTGCTCAGCGGCGCTTTCCAGAAGCTTATGGAGCATTTTACCTCCGACTACGCCGGACTGAGCGGCGTCGAGGCGGGAGTGCGCATGACCTCCGTCTTCCTCAACCCCAACGTGTTCGCCGGCGTGGCGGGAATCGGGGTGCTGCTCTCCCTCGGGCTGTGCGTCGCCGTCCCCGACGGAATAGAGCACAGTGTCCACACCGCGCTGCTCTATATCAATTCCCTGGGCTTCCTGCTGGCCTTCAGTATGGGCGCTTCCGGCTCCATCGCCCTGGCCTTTGTGGTGATGCTGCTGCTCGAAGGCCGCGAAAAGCGCCCGGCCCTCCTGTCCCTGATGCTGGAAACGCTGGCCATAGCGGTCATGGCCGCCGCGCTGGTGTCCGCCACAAGCTTTCAGGCCTGGAGCGGCGTCCAGCCGGTCCCGCTGCTCTGCGCCGTCCTGGGCGCGGCGGCGCTGTGCGCCCTGGACCGGTTTGCCGGCGTTCGCCTGCGCCGGGCCTTCTCCAACGCCCCGGCCAGACGTATGGCGCTGTTTGCCGGCGGCGCCGCCGTTGTGCTGGCCGCGTTTATCGTCGCCGCCTGGACCTGGACGGGCCCGGCCCATCTCGATGCCGGCGCTTCCCTCCGCCGCGCCGCATATCCGGAGCCGGGGACATACACCCTCACAGTGGAAACGGACGGACAGCTGGACGTCACGATCGAGAGCCAGAACAGGCAGGAGACGATGATGCATACCTCCACCCTGCTTTACAGCGGGCCTGCTGACGGCGCGGATTTCGCCGTTCCCGAGGGGAGCCTGGTGGTTTATTTCAACTTCCGCGCGCCGGACGGGGCAGCGGTTTCCGCCGCGGTATTTGACGGCGGCGGGGGCAGCGGCAGCATCCCTCTGGGCTACCGGCTGCTGCCGGGCTTTATGGCGAACCGTCTTCAGGGCCTCTGGGCCAACGAAAACGCCATCCAGCGCTTTGTGTTTTTCGATGACGGAATGAAGCTGTTCCGCAGAAGTCCGCTGGCGGGTCTCGGGCTTGGCGCTTATGAGAACGGCATCAAGAGTGTCCAGTCCTTCTTTTACGAGACAAAATATGCCCACAACCACTATATCCAGGCCCTCCTGGACACGGGAATCATCGGTCTGGCGCTGTTCCTGCTCCTGCTGGGCGTTTCCGCGCTGGCGGTCTGGAAGGGCCGGGACCTCCATCCCCTCGCCCCCGCCCTGGGGGCGGCGCTGGTGTTCATGGCGGTCCATGCCTTCACGGAGGTGGTGTTTTCCACATACTGCTATATCCCCATGGCTTTCTGCGTTTTCGCCCTGATCGGACTGTGCTGCGGCGGGGCTTTGCCGCGTCCGAGGCTCAGCGCCGGGGCGCGCGTGATCTCTGTCGCCGCCATCTGCCTCTTCAACGTCATCTGGGGCGCCCTGATCAGCGGAAATCTCTATGCCCGCAGCATCGTTTCCGCGGACGTCACCCTGGATAAGCTCGTGGCGGCCGAGCGGGCGGACAAGTTTGAGTGGGCGGACTTCGCCCTGTCCTATGTCGTTGCCGCGAAGGGGCCGGTTCCGGATCCCATCCGGCAGCAGGCGGACGCTTACGCCCTGCGGCTGGCGCGGCTGGATTCCAACGCCATCCCCATTAACCTGGCGGAATACTATTTCGCCACGGGGCGGGTGGAGGAGGCCCTGGCGATGTTGGAAAAATATGTCGATTTCGTGGCCTCGGATCCCAACTGCTGGCGCAACGCTTTCGCCCTCCTGTCACAGAATGTCGAGGACACGGAGCTCTTCCGCGCCGGCGTACTGCGCATTTCGGACATGCTCGACGCCTGGAACGCGGAAAACATGGGCCAGATCGATCCCGGCGGCTCCGCCCGTACGCTGATCGCATGGGCGCGGGGATAAAACAGAACCGCCGCCTGCCTCCCCGTGGGGGAGGCAGGCGGCAGACACTACGGGTGCGGGAGGCAGGAATGGGGAAGCTGAGAGAAAATATTCTGTTTTGGGTTCTTCTGATCGCGGGCCTTTGCTGCTGCTGTTTTTCCCTGCTCCGCCGCTTCGCGGTGGAGGCGCGGGACCGCTCCGCGGCCTTTGCCATCAGCTATCAGCACGTTCAGCTCCTGGCCAGGGAGAGCGGTCTTGAAACGGACGAGTGGCTTGCACGGCTCTCCGGCGCGGGCGTCCATTATCTTGTTGCGAACAACATGAATTTCCACGAGGCCCAGGCCGCGGCGGCGGCCCACGGCATGGAAATTGGCCGTGCCAGCGCCACGGCCCGGCCCGGGGACGCTTTTTTGCTCCCGCCTCTCGATTTGGACATGTACAGCCGCCGCCCGGTCCGGGGCTTCGACCTCCCGCAGGGGGACCGTTCCGTGCCCACCGCCCTCGTTGAGAACTGGAAGCGCTCGGGGCTGGATACCCGCGCGCCCTTCAACGAGCTTTTGCAGGTCTGGGATGGCCCCATGGTCAAAACTATGTATATGCTGGTGGAGTACCACCAGAATTATGCCGCGGGCGACACGCCCTCCAACCCGGAAAACATTATTTTTACAGGTATTTTTGAGCGCAACATCCGCCTGGTGGTGCTGACGCCCATGACGCCCTACGCTTACAACGAGGGCAGCGTGGTGGGCGATCCGGCGGAGTATGAAAAGATGATGGCAAGCCTGGCGGAACGCCTCGCGGAGCGCGGACTGCGCGTCGGGGATGTGTTCAGCTGCATGGAGGCGCCGGCGCGTTCTCCCGCGCTGCTGTTCGGCTGTATGATGCTGCCTCTGGCCATGGGGCTGCTGCTGTTGACAAGGCTCCTTTCGCTGACGGGAAGGTGGAAGAACGGCCTCCTGCTTCTCGGGGCGGCCGTGGCGGCGTTGGGCTGCTTCATCCCGCCGGATGAGAACATCGAGCTGCTGCAAAAATGCGTCGCCTTCGGAACGGCGGTGCTGGCCGCCTGCTGGGCCGCGCTGTGGCTGGGTATGATCGCCTCGGACCGGGACAGCCCCTGGACGCGCTGGAAGGGGCCGTTGCCGCTGCGCTATCTCGCGGCCCTGGCCGGCCTGCTGGCCTGCGCCCTCGCGGGCGGGCTGACAGTGGGCGCGCTGCTGGCAGACCGGACGTACCTCTTCGGCTTTGCCATATTCACCGGCGTCAAGCTGTCCCAGATCCTGCCCATCGCCTTCTCCGGGGTGCTGCTGCTGGTGATTTTGTTCCTCCGTAACCGCCGCGAGGGCTGGCACCGTCCGCCGCTGGCCCTGGTGTTCGCCATGTTCCTCGCCGCCGGCGCGGCCCTCGTGGTCATTGTGCTGCGCTCCGGGGACAATATGATCCCCGTGGCGGCGCTGGAACTGAAGCTGCGCGACTGGCTGGAGCTGAAGCTCTTTGCCCGGCCCCGCACCAAGGAATTTCTGCTGGCCTTCCCGGCGCTGGCCCTGTTTGTCACCGCCTGTGAAAAGCGCGTACCCATCCTCGCCCTGCCTCTGGGCGTCCTCTCGGAGGTGGGGGCGGTAAGCGTCGTCAATACCTTCTGCCATATGTTCACCCCCCTGCGCGTGTCCCTGATCCGCACGGCCCTGGGCGCCGCGCTCGGCGCCGTGATCGGCCTGGCCGGTCTGGCGGTTTTCGCATGGCTGCTGGAGCTCGGAAGGAAACGGGACTTGAAACGGCGGGGAAAGCCATAAAAAACATGTGCCGCCCCAAAAGTGGCGGCACATATTTTTTAAGGGAGTCCGGCGTCGGCCTGGCCGCCCACCAAGGTTTCAAAGAAGACGGCGTTCAGGCTCACGCTGACAGTGCCTTCCGGCTGGCCAGGAGCAGGGGAGCAGGAGATGTCCCCGACGCGGCAGCGGCAGGGTCCGGTTTCCAGCTGTTGGATGATATGCGCCGCATCCCCGTGGCTTGCGGCGAAAAAGTCCAGCGAAAAGCCGCGCCGAACCTGGTCGCCGTCACGGGACAGCGGGTGGAAGGCCAGCGTATAATTCAGGGCCGGCTTCAATATTCGGTTCAGGAAAAGCACCTCTGCATCCTCCGCGCTGTAGCTTGGCATATATCTGCCCGGCTCCGTTTTCGCGGCTTCCAGCTCCGCCTCAATGCGGCGGATCTTCAGAAGCTGGGACTGCTTTTCCGCAAGGGCGCTTTCGACCTCCGCGCGCTGTTCACGGAGCCTCTGAAGCTCGGGCTCCGCGCCCCGGCAGACGAGGAAATACCAGGCCAGGCCGAGCGCCAGAAAAAGCAGCGCGGTAAGCTTTGCCAGAGCCCGCCGCCGCAGAGGCCGCGTCATGGCGCCGCCTCCTCCGCCCGGCTGTTTCGGAAGAGAACGGTCAGTACAGCGGAAATCATTTCGGACTCCTTCCTCTCCGCGGAGGCGGCGGAAATGCAGGAATATTCTACCATGCCGCTGGCGCGGAAGGATTCAGCCAGTTCTTCCGCTTCCCGAAGGGATTTGACGTGGACTGTAATGCTCAGCCGGTTCCCTTGGAGCCTCCATTCCGGCATTTCGCTCTCATGAAGGGCCAGCTTTCCGATCAGGTCCATGATGTCGCCGCGGCTCGCGTTTTCCAGTTCCTCCGGCGTCATGCCGGACAAGGTGTAATGTGCGTAGCGTTCCAGCAGGTCCCCGTGAGCATCCAGCCGCTCCGTTTCCTCGGCCAATATCCCGCGCAGATGGTCCAGCGCCCCGCGCTCCGACGCGGCCAGGGCCAGCCGGTCCAGAATCGCCAGCTTGCAGAACGCTCCGGCAGCCAAAAGGGCGAGGAGCAGGAAGGGAAGCACGGCCCGCCCGCTGCGGCGCGCGGCCTCGACAAAGTTGATGCCGCGCCCTGCGCTGTATCGCCGGGAAGATGCGCGCCGCGGCAGGGAGGGCAGATGCAGCGGGGTTTGCAGAAATCGGGATACTTTTGTGATGATCGACATCGGCGTTTATCTCCAATCCATTGCGATACCGGCGGCCCGGACATACCGGAAGCCGTCGGGAAGCGCTTCGCTGCCGGGCACCAGTTCTTCCGCCAGGCGCAGGTTCGGCCCCAGAGCCTCGGCGAGGCTGTCCATCAGCGGCCGGAGAACGACGCCGTCGCCGCAGACCCATACGCCCTTCAACGCGGAGCCGGGATTGCTGTAACGGAAATAATCCAGCGCCCGCGTCAGCTCCGCGGTCATGCTCCTGTAAATCCCGGCGCTGTATTCCCGGTTCCGGCAGTCCCCGTAATTGTTGAGCAAGTAGCCGCTGGCCGTGGCGGCGTCCACGCCGAATTGCGCGGCGACCGCCTCCGCCAATGGGCGCTGGCCGGCATCCAGCACATGGGTGGCCATGTGCCGCTCACCCCGGAACAGGAACATGCGGGGCAGGGAAAAGTCGAGGTCCAAAAAGCAAAATTCCCCTTCTCCGGACAACTCCCCCGCCCGGCGGACAAGGGCGCGGCAGGCGCTTTCCGCCGGAGCCACCCGGGTCAGAAGCATACCGGCGCGGCGTACCGCGTCGCTGAGCTGTCCCAATGCTTCCTTCGGAAACGCGGCGGCGGTCACTTCCATGGCGTCGGCCCGGGGATCCGGGACAAGGGCGTAATCATAGACATAGTCGTCAAGCTCCCCGCTAAGAAATTCGGAAAACTCGTAGGGGAGGCTCTTTCGGAGCAGTCTGCCGTTCATGGGCGGAAGGCGCAGGGAGCGCAGGACGCAGAGCTCATGGGGCGCGACGATTGCCGCCCTGCGGGCCCGCAGCCCGAAGTCCGCCGCTGCTTTGCGCAGCAGCTGTGCAAGAGCTTCCGCGGAGGTAAGCCGCCCTTCCCGCACCAGACCCTCCGGGATATCCACGGAGGCTGCGCCTAAAAGTGCTCCCCGGCGGCACAGCGCCAGGCGGAGCGTTGCGGAGCTGAAGTCAAGACCCAATATTCCGCCCATGTCACATTCCCGCCTTCACCAAACTGAGATACCAGTCGATCAAGCCCTGGCCGTACAGCAGCATCCACGCTGCCGCCAAAGATATGGCGGGGCTGAAGGGGAAGGGCTGTCCCGGCCCGCGGCGCTGCGCAAGCGCCATCCCCAGACCCAGCAGACAGGACAGCAGCAGGGCGTAAAGCGTACCCGCCCAGCCGAGGTAGAGCCCCACCACGGCAAAAAGCTTGATGTCCCCGCCGCCGAGGCTCTCCTTCTTCAGCCATGCGTCCATGAACAGGCTCAGGACCAGCAGCAGCGCGCCGTAAAAAAGCCCTGCGCCCGCGCGCAAGGCCGCCATCTTCCACGAAATTGTAAAGGGGACAACAGCGGCCCAGGCCAGCGCCGCGATGATCAGACAACCGTCCGGAATCTCGCCGATGTCCATATCCACCAACGAAAGGCAAAACAGGCAGCCCAGAAAAACCAGGTTCCGCAGACAAAGCGCCAAGGGACCGGAGCGCCGCAGTGCGAGAAGCGTAATCAGGGCGAAAGCCAGCTCGGAGAGCACATAGCGCGGGGGAATCCGCGCCCCGCACCGGCGGCAGCGGCCCCGCAGAGCCAGCCAGCTCAAAACCGGTACCAATTCCGCCGGACCGAGGCTGCGGCCGCAGAGCGGACAATGGCTGCGCCCCGTGAGAAAACTCTCCCTCCGGGCGATGCGCCAGGCGGCGCAGTGGAGGAAGGAGCCCAGCGCCGCCCCCAAAACCAGCGCCAGTATATTTTCAAATGCCGCCTCCATAACCGTTTTCAGGCGCCGCTGAGGATGCTCAAATCCACTTCGGGATCTATCTCGAATGTCTCCTCCAGGCCATTCAGACGCAGCGTGACGGTTGAGCCCGCTACGGAAATCTCCGTGTCCCTGTTCTGGAAGCCGGGGTTGACCGAAATTCGATATTTTCCATCTTTATCCGGCGTCTGGCTGAGCATGGCGTCCGCCACCGCCTGGGTATAAGCGGAGCGAAAATTGGCAAAATCCGCTTCCAGCTGCACCTTTGTCAGCTGCTCTCCAAACATCGGGACCGCTACCGCGGCCAGGATCGCTATGATTGCCACCACGATCAGCAGTTCTGCCAGGGTAAAGCCCCGCCGGCTGTTTTTCTTCATCCTCCGCACTTCTCTTTCTGTCTTCGTCGGTTCCCGCCCCGCGGCGCGTTCCCCTGACAAGAGGATTCGATCTAATGCTACAATGTCCCATATAACGCGAATACGGCCATATAGATGGCGAGGACGATAAAGCCCGCTATGCCGGCGATCAGGATCAAAAGCGCCGGCTCCAGCCTGGAAAGCGCCCGGGAAACGGCTTCGTCCAACTCAGCGTCATAATAGGCGGCGGCAGCGCGCAGAGTACGTTCCAATTCACCGGAGCGTTCCCCCATGCTGCACATATCCACGAATATCTCCGGGAAAGCGCGGTTTTCCCGCATGGCTTCCGCCAGACTCCGGCCGGCTTCAATTCCCAGCCGCAGTACGCCGGCCTGTTCGCGCAGAAACGCATTTTCCAGGGCCTGGACTGAGATGAAAACAGCCTTTGTCATGGGAAGCCCCGCTGAGAGAGTCGCCGCCAGAGTATCCGCAAACCGCCCAGCGGCATGGAGCCTCTGTATGCCGCCCAAAATCGGGAGCTGCAATTCCAGCCTGGCCAGAAGGATTTTGCCGCGCTCCGTCCGCCTCGCGATGCTGGCCGCCAGGACCAGGGTCACAGCGAGAAAAGCCGCTTTTTTCCAGTGCCGCTGGAAAAAGGAGGCGGTATTCATCAGCATCAGGGTGGGGAGGGGCAGGGACGCGCCCGCGTCCCTGAATATGACCGCAAAACGCGGCACCACCACGCTCATCATAACCGCAACCACCATGATGGCAACGGAAAGGACAAACAGGGGATAGAACATAGCGGCCCGGACACGGGCTGCCGCTTTCTTCTGACGGTCGAAATGGTCGCGCATCGCGGCGAATACGGCGCTCAGATTGCCCGCCGCCTCCCCGGCATACAGCATTTCGACGAAGGCTTCCGGCAATATCCCGGCGCCCCGGGCTGAGAAAGAGCCGGACATGCTTTGCCCGCCTTTCATGTCCTTTGCCACGTTGCGCAGCAACCGCCGCAGCGTCCGGTTGGAACAGTGCTGCGAGGACAGCTCCACAGCGCGGGCAAGGGGGAGGCCGGACTGAAGCAGAATGGAAAACTGGCCGCATAACATGGCGATTGCCTTATAATTCGGCCCGCCGCCAAGCTCCGTGTCGAGAAAAGCAAAGCGCTCTCCGGCGGGGGCGAGGCGCAGCGGTACAAGCCCCTGTCCCCGGAGCGCACTGGACGCCTCGGAGACACTGCGCGCTTCCAGGCGGCCCGAAATTCGTTTGCCGGTCCCGTTCAAGGCTGTGTACTTGAATTGCGACAAGCTGCCGAAAGCCCCCTCTCGTGAAAGAAAGCGCTCCTTTTGCGTTTGAAAGTGGCATTTATGCCTCTGCCGGCAACACCCGGAGCACTTCAACCCCCGAGGTCACGCCCTCCCGTACAAGCTGCAACGCATTGTCCCACAGCCGGACGAAACCGCTGTCCGGCTGTTTCAATACCTCCTCAATGGCCTCCCTGCCCTGCTGCGCGGAAATGAGCGAGCGCAGCCTGTGCGTGATGGGGAGCATTTCAAATACCGCGATGCGTCCGCGATAGCCGCTGTGGCTGCACGAAGGACAACCGGCGCCGCGATACAGCCTGAGCCCCGGCTTTCTCGGAATCCCCAGCGCGGCCAGCTCCTCATCTGACGGTTCATACCCGGCGCGGCAGTCAGGGCAGATGCGCCGCAGCAGACGCTGGGCGATGACGCCCTTCAGGGCGGCGGCGATTATATAGGGCTCTACGCCAATATCCCGGAGCCGGTCGATGGCCCCCACGGCGTCGTCCGTGTGGACGGTAGAGAGGAGCACATGGCCGGTGATGGCGCTGCGCATGGCGATGTCCGCAGTCTCGGCGTCCCGAATTTCCCCGACCCCGATGATGTCCGGGTCCTGACGTAAAATGGCACGCAGACCATTCGCGAAGGTCATGCCCGTTTTTTCGTTAATCTGCACCTGGTTGACGCCTTCTATGGCATATTCGATGGGATTCTCCAGGGTTACAACGTTGACCTCCGGCGTATTGAGCTGTTTCAGCATGGCGTACATCGTTGTGGTTTTGCCGCTTCCGGTCGGACCCACCAGCAGCAGAGCGCCGCTGCGGATGCGCAGCATCGCGTCAAATTTTTCAAGATCCGCGCCGCGCAGTCCAATGTCGCGCTTGGTCATGCCGCCGTCGGACTTGTCCAGCAGCCGTGCCGCGATCTTTTCGCCGTAGACAGTGGGGAGTGTCGATACGCGCAGGTCAATATCCCTGTCATGCACACGTATACTGAATCGCCCATCCTGCGGGACGCGGCGTTCCGCGATGTCGAGGCTGCACATAATTTTCAGGCGGGAAATCACCGCGCCCTGTATCTCTTTCGGTACGGCCATGATGCTGCGCATCAATCCGTCCACGCGCATTCGCACCTGTAGCAAATCTTTCCGGGGTTCCAAATGGATGTCGCTGGCCCGCTCGCTGACAGCGCGCTCCAACATGGAGTTGACCAGCCGGATCGCGGGAGCATCAGAGGCGCTGTCTTTGCCCAGCTGGCTGGCAACAAAGGAAAGATCCGCTGCTTCCCGGCCTCCGCCGCGGGCGGCAGCCTCCATCTCCATTTCCGCAATGGCCCGGGCCGCGCCTTCGCTGCTGTACAGGACCTCAATGGCGTGGGCGATTCCCTGACGGGTAGCCAGGAGCGGCACGACCCGGCGCTTGAAATACTGCCGGACCTCCCCCAGGGCATAGATATTTAGTGGGTCGTCCATGGCAAGATACAGCTCGCCGTTGCGCACATAAACGGGGACGACCTTGTGCTTCAGGGCCAGCCTTTTCGGCAGCACCTCGGCCATTTCCGTCGGAATGGCAACGCGCGTCAGGTCCACGCCGGGAATGTCCAGTTGTTTCTGCAGTGTCTCGCTGAGGTCCTGCTCCGAGAGAAACCCGCACTCCACCAGCACTGTGCCGAGATGCTTCCCGGAACCTTCGTAAAGCTCCAGGCCCTCCCGCAGTTGGGCAGCCGTGATTTTTCCGTCGGCAAGCAGCATTTCGCCAAGGCGTGTTTGCCGCATACTGAAAACCCTCCCGCAATAAGAACGTATCCGCTTTTGCTGATGCGAGGCAGTTAATAATAATGCAATCCTACCACATTTTCCCGCTACAGGCAAGACCGTTGGAAACAATTTTTGTATTGTAACATAATTTCTTTATAGAGTTCGTCACTGATTGCGGATTCGTTTCGTGAAGGAGTGTTTCGTCCGCGGACGACCTGCTTTCTATGCAGACTTGCCAGACGCCAACTAATTCGTTCGCCTTTGGATTTCCGTTTGGTTGAGGGGCCGCACGTCAAAACGGCTGGAGTGCAGAACCGCGCCGTCCCGGCTGAGGATTTCCAGGTGGACGTGAAAAATGCCGTTTTCGCAAGATATGGGGTACAATCGGGCCGTCATACCTCGGACATACGCACCCTCTCCAATCAGGGGCAGCGCATTCAGCAGAATTTTTCCGTCTGCCTCGGAAAACCCGCCCGCGCTCCCGGATGGCCCGTAATTCTGGCTGATAAAGTCAGTCAGGAAGCCGTTTTCCAAGTGGAAATTTCTCCCATTGCTCAGCTCGTTGCTGATTGCGGAACGCAGAGTCGAGGATAGGATTTTCGCTTCTGAAGCGGCGATGGAAGCGGTATATTGCCGGGCGGCAAAAGCCGCGCCCACCGCCATTCCCGTGCTGGCCAGGGCCAGTAATAGCACGGCCAGCAGGCTTTCCGCCAGGGTAAATCCCTGCCTGTTCCGTTTATCCTTCGTGCGCGTTCGCACTTTCGACAGATTCGTAATAAAAGTAGCCTGGTCCCGCGCCGTCGTCATGTTCTGTCTCCCAAAGAATGGCCCGGCTCATGTCCGAGCCGATGTATATTGTGATCTCGCCGTGGCGTTTGGCGCCGTCATAACGCATCGCAGCGTCATCCATACCGGCACGTGCGTTGATTTTTGCCGAAGCGAGGATGGCCTGGGCAATCAGGCAGAAGGTCAGGGCTATTATTGCGACAGATATCAGGGCTTCTATGATGGATTCGCCGCGCCGGGACCGCAGGCGCTTCATCTTCCGGCCTCCATTCGCAGCTGCTCCTTCTGGGTGGAGAGGAGGGCATGATCCCATGTGATTCCATAGGATAAGATTTCTACTATGGACGTTTGTTCGGCGGGGCTGTCCACTGGTTCAGCCTGAAGCAAAGGTGTTTGCCCGGCAGATGTAACTTCCGGGGCGCTGTCGCTCCGGCTGCCTGCTGAAAGATAGAGCGTCTGAGCAGCGCCGCTCTCATCCCCGACGGTCAGCCTTGCCAGCAACTGGTAGTCATAGAGAAGCTGGACCGGAGTCAATTCCTCCGCCGTGTTGAAACCGCCAAAGAACTGGGGCGTGATGGTATAGGAAACATGGACCGTTTTGAGGACATCTTTGGCTGGGCTGCCAGCGATTGTGATATCGAAATGCCCCCGCTGTTCTGAACCGTATCGTATTGCGTCAAGAAGTGCGGCACCCAAAGTGGAAGCCAGGGGACAT
>JAFUVO010000018.1 GCA_017477525.1 Oscillospiraceae bacterium
CGAAAAGCACCGAGAGCATATTCCTCCGTATGCTCTGCGAGCGGAATTGGGATTAAGAAACTCCAGTAATCGTGTAGAGAAAGCAAACGATCTGGTTGTTGCTCAAAGGCAAAAGCATAATGGTATGAGTTGGTCAACCTCTGGCAGCGGAGCGCTGGCTCAGATTGCTGCGCTCATTATCAACGATGAACTTCATTCTTGGTTGAATGATGGAGTCATCCCTGCCTATCACCCCTTAGCGGCCTGATTTCCAACCGCTCAGGTGGAAATTTTTTAGTAAATGAATTGCAACATGCTTGCGCGGATGCTATAATCAACAGAGACTGCAAAGGCTTACAGGTTCATCGTGAAACGTGCCCGTGAGCACTAAATGAGGTGATAGAATTGAAAAAGACTGAGTGTGCAATTTTCGCTTTGGCAGCCGCCCTGACGGTACTGTTGACGGCTTGCGGCAGTTCCGGCACACTGTCCGAAGCTTCCTCCGGCGATGCCGTTCTTCCTTCCCCGGCGGCAGCGGCCGAGCCATCCACGCCTCCGGCGGAAACGAACGCCCCCGCAGTCAGAGAGTCCCCAGCGGAAACCGAGGCTCCGGCTGAGCAAAGCGCCGCGCGGGGGGAAACCGAGGCCCCTGAAGTGGATTATGAAAAAATCTACCGTCCCATTCTGGACAAGGTCTTCCATGGGATCACGACTGGCTTCGACTGGGAGCAGGACAACGAGGGGCTGACCGGCATCATTGAAACGGCAAACAGCAGCCCCGACGTGAACGAAGCCTTGCATAACATCGGCTACGCCATCACGGATCTCAGCGGGGACGGCGTTCCGGAGCTGGCGCTGGGGGTAATTGCCGACGAGTTTGAGAACGTGGGCAGCATGGTTTTCGCCGTCTTTACCTGCGCGGACGGGCAGCCGAAGCAGTGTCTTGAAGGCTGGTACCGCAGCCGCTACGAATGGATGGGCGGCGGTCGCTTTTTCTACAGCGGCTCCTCCGGCGCGGCCTACAGCCTCTACGGGGATTGTTCCCTGAGCGAAGACGGCACGGAACTCGTCTGGAACGACTTTTATTTTTCCACAGTCACGGATATGGACAGCTACGAGATCGGGTATTTTCACAACTGCACCGGCGTCTTTGAGGGCGACGGATCGGTGGAAGTGGAAGAGGATGCGTTCTGGGCAGGCTGGGACGCGCTGAACGAGGAGGTGCAGGCGCTTCCCATGACGCCGTTTGCCGACTACAAAGATCTGGCGTCTTCACCGTCCGCCCCTGTGCGCGCTCTATGGGAGTCCGAGCTGCCAGGCGGACACGCAGACTACACATCCGTTGTCTCTAATAGCTCGGAGTATGCGGTGCGGCTGGCCTTCGTAGCGGAGGAAACTGTGACGGACGTACAGTTCCTCGCGCTTCAGATGCAAGACATAGACGCGAGCGGCAGGCCGGTGTTCTCCGTGGAAACGCTATATACGCAGCCTGAACTGACGCCGGAGCTGCCCCTTGTGGCGGAACTGACCTTTCCCGGCGATCTCCCCGCCTACGGGATCTGCTATACCGATCCAGCCGGCACCATCCGCTTCTTCGCCCTTTCCCAGAGTGGCTTCGATGGTTCGCTGGAACTGATAGAATACTGATTATTGAGCTGAGCAAGCTGCGGGATATTTTGAAAAAGCCCGTGCGGGAGATGACGGACCTCTTCCAGCCGTAAATAATTGCGGCCCACCAGATACGCCAAGTCCATAGAGCATAGGCTGCCGCCTCCGTGCCCATACGCGTTTTTCGGACGTGCTCAAAGATTCCGCTGCACAAAATAAACAACTGCCTGTTCGTCCTGTGGGTTGGCAATAAGCGGCTTATCCAGCGTCGGCTGTTAGAGCAGTTCATCGAAAAGAATTATTCGATTTAAATCTTCCCATCACGCCCGATGTGTGGTATAGTTTTACTATCATATCGGGCGCTTTTCTACTCTGAGGGGGCATCATTTTTATGTATTGATGCCACCCGGCGGGACGTGGAGGCAGGCTGCCGGGGCCAGCTGGTAAAATTTGAAAGAAGGGGGGTGGGACACTGTGGCGTGGATCAACAGCCTTGAGGAAATATTATATCTGGCCGTACAGGTTTGCACGATGCTGATGGAGCTGTTTGGCATCTCCGTGCTCGTGTACACTGCCGTAAAATGCTTCCTCCGCTGGATACGGCGGGAGAAGGACATCCGCCTGGAGCTGGCGCAGGGCATCGCGCTTGCCCTGGAATTTAAGTTAGGCGGCGAGGTGCTGCGCACCGTCGTAGTACGGGAATGGGCGGAGCTGGGCATTCTCGGCGCAATCATCGTCCTGCGGGGCATTTTGACCTTCCTGATCCACTGGGAGATCAAAAACGAGAAAAAGGCGATGGAACAGGAGAAGTCCGGCGCTTCCCAATGAGCGCCTTCTTCCGCTTCTGGCGGGGGAGGGGTACAAGATACACAAGGAGAAAGATATTCCATGCAGAGTGAACACGGACAGGAGCGGCGGAGGCGCTTGATTGTCTCCGTATGTGTGCTGGCGCTGATTCCCGTCGCGATCGTTCTGGGACTGCTGGGCGGCAGCGGCGGAACCCTTGACGTCAGAATCAACGAGCTTTTGAGCTCCAACAGCGCTTTCCCGGACCCCGCCGGGCAGTTCCGGGATTTTGTGGAGCTGGTCAATACCGGGTCAGGCCCCGCAGATCTGGGGGGCTGCGGCCTCACGGACGGCGGATCGGTAAAGTACCGCTTTCCCGCCGGGACGGTGCTGGGGCCTGGGGAATATCTCGTGGTGTGGTGTGACAGCGCGGCGGAGGACGCGGAAGCCGCCCCCTTTTCCATCTCAAAGGATGGCGGCGAGACTGTGGCGCTGCTCAGCGCCCGCGGCCATGTCCTCGATTCCGTCGAGACGATTCCCGCCGCGCGGAACTGTTCAATGGTCCCGGAGGGGGAGGGCTGGGGCCTGAGCAACACGCCGACCCCCGGCTTTGAGAACTCCCCGGAGGGCTATGCCGCCTACCTCGCGGCCCGCCATGAGGCCGCGCCCTCCCTCGTCATCAGCGAGTTCATGTCCTCCAACAGCCTCTACCCCGGCCCGGACGGGCAGTTCGGGGACTGGATTGAAGTTTGCAACAGCGGCGCCAACGCCATCGACCTGGGTGGATGGAGCCTCAGCGACAGCGCGGGGGAGGCGAAATACTTTTTCCCCTACGGCGAGAGCGTCCCCGCGGGCGGCTATCGGGTCCTCTGGTGCCTCTCCGACGGACTGGGCTTTTCGCTGGCCCGGGCCGGCGGTGAGAGCCTGAACCTGCTGGCCCCCAACGGCGCGCTGGCGGACCGGGTCGAGACCCCGGCCCTGGACAAAAACATAGCTTACGCCCGCGCCGCCTCCGGCTGGGAACGGACAGAGCGGGCCAGCCCCGGCTTTGAGAACACGGCGGAGGGCTTTGAAGCCTATCTGGCGTCCATGGGCTGGGGGGAATGTCCCGTGCGCTTCAGCGAGGCCATGGCGGACAACCGGGGCTGCATCCTCTCCGGAGCCGGTACGTTCGGCGACTGGATTGAACTCCGCAACAGCGGGACGGAGGACGCCATACTGGACGGCTACTGGCTCAGCAACGATCCGGAGGAGCCTTTGAAATGGCAGTTTCCCGCTCTTACGGTCCCGGCGGGGGGATTTTCGCTGGTCTGGTGCGACGGCCTCGGCACCCTCTCCGGCGGGGAGTGCCATGCCGCTTTCTCCCTCTCGAAGTACGGGGAGAGCCTGACGCTTTCCACGCCGGTGGGATCCCCGGTGGACGCCTTCGCCTTTGGCCAGCTCGGCCCGGACCGTGCCGCGCTGGCCTCCGCCGGCGGGGCTGAGGAGGCGGACAGCCCCAGCCCCGGCTTTGCCAACACACCGGAGGGGGTGCTGGCCTTCCAGGCATCCCGCCCTGCCCCGGAGGCGCTGGCCATCAACGAGGTCATGTCCGCCAACGGCCATCTGCTTCGCCAGAATAACGGCAGTTATTACGACTGGGTGGAGCTGCGCAACAACGGCGATACCGCCCTGAACCTGGCCGGCTGCGCCCTCAGCGACGGCCCTGAAAAGCCGCGCTTTGTCCTCCCGAATCGTGTGCTGGCTCCGGGCGAACTGTGTATCGTGCTGCTCGCCGGCGGGGAGGCGCCGCCCACCAGCCTGCCCTGCGCCCCCTTCGCCCTGAACGCGGCGGAGGATTGGATTTATCTGTTTTCCCCTGAGGGCGCCATACTGGACTACGCCCGTGTGACGGGCCTGCCTGTCCGGGGCAGCATGGGGCGCGTGGAAGGGGAGAACGGCTTCTTCTACTTCGCATCCCCCACGCCCGGCGAGCCCAACGGCACGGGGACGCGGCGGCTGACGGAGCCGCCGGTCCCCGACACCGCGCCGGGCATCTATAATGGCATCGAGACCCTGACCGTGGCCCTCAGCGGGGAGGGGGAAATCCATTATACCCTGGACGGCAGCGTCCCCACGGAGCGCTCCCCATTGTATGAAGGGCCCCTGGAGCTGAGCAAGACCACGCCGCTGCGGGCCCGCTGCTTTTCCCCCGGGACCCTCCCCGGCGGCACCGCCACGCTGAACTATATCATCAACGAAAACCACACGCTGCCCGTGGTGTGCTTCGACCTGGCCCCCAACGATTTCAATTATATCTACGACGGCAGCCCCCGGGGGGACGAGGTCAGCGCCAACATCTCCCTCTACGAGCTGGAAGGCGGGGGATTTTCCCAGGACTGCGGCCTGACGCTCCACGGGGCCAGCTCCCGCCACCTGTTTGTCAAGCGCTCGATGAAAGCCCTGTTCCGCCCGCGCTACGCCGGAAACCTCGAATACGACGTGTTCGGGGACGGGGAGCTGACAACGTTCGATTCCATCACCCTGCGGGGCGGCACCATGGAGAACAGCTACGGGCTGGTGCGGGACGCCATCTGCACCCAGAGCGCCTATGAGCTGGGGGCGAATGTGCTGGCGCTGAAGCTGCGCTACTGCGTCCTCTACGTCAACGGGAGATACTGGGGCATCTACGTCATCCGGGAGGCGTATTCGGAGAAGTATGTGGCCGACCACCTGGGCTGCACCGAGGAGGACGTGCGCATCTCCCGCGCCCCGGCGGCCTACACCCCGAACCGCGACCTCAGCGACGCTATTTTCGATTTGGAGCGGGGGGGCGTGCGGACGCCGGAGCGCTACGAGGCGGCGGGGGAGTGGCTGGATCTGGACAGTCTCGTGGACTGGATGATTATTGAAGCTTACTTCACCAATACGGACATCCCCGGCAATGTCCGCTATATCCACAACGACGCCGACGGCAAGTGGCACTACGCCCTGTTCGACCTGGACAACGCCCTGATGTCCCCCGACCCCTCCTGGCAGTTTGTGTTTGACTACGGCAACGAGAGCGGCATCATCCCCCGCAGCATGTCCCAGAGCCCCCAGTTCCGGGAAAAGCTCTGCCGCCGCCTGGCCGAGTGGCTTTCTGGGGCGCTGAACGAGCCGCGGGTCCGCGCCAACATGGACGCGCTTTATGAGCTCATCGAGCCGGAGTGGCCCCGGGAGGCGGCGCGCTGGGGCGGGGAGGGGCTGTTCGCCTCCTCCCACCGCGCCCTCACCAACTGCCTCGCCGACGGCCGGGGAAAGAAGCTCGTGGAGCATCTGGGGGAGGAACTGCACATGAGCCGGGCGGAGCTGGAAGAATATTTTGGAGATATTTTAGAATGAAGGGAGGTGAGAGAGCATGAAGATTACGGAAAACACCATGTTGGCGGAGCTGCTGAAAAATTATCCCTGGGTGCTGGAAGAGCTGGGCAAGATCAGCGGCAAATTCAAGCTGCTGGATACGCCGGTTGGGAAAGCGCTTCTCAATAAGGCGACTATCGAGGAGCTGTGCAAAAAAGTGGGGATTGACGCGGACAGCATCATAAAAAAGCTGACGGAACTGATCCAGAACCACGGGGCGTGAATTTTTACGTCACAGGGGCAGCAGCGGGTTGACAAGCTGCTGCCCCTGTGTTATTTTAATTTGCGATTTATTCGCAAAAGAGGGAGCGGTTATGCCATCAAAATACATGACCCGGCAGCGGCGGGCCATACTCTCTTATCTGGGCCGCCACGCGGACGAGCTGCTGTCGGCGCGGGAGATCGGGGAGGCGCTGCAGGGGCAGGACGTGAGCCTCAGCGCCGTGTACCGGAACCTGGCGGAATTGGAGGCCGAGGGGGCGCTGCTGCGGGACAGCCACGGCGGGGGCCGGGAGGCCGGCTACCGCTACATCGGCGCGGAGCGCTGCCGGGGCTGCCTGCATCTGAGCTGCAAGAAATGCGGGAGGACCTTCCACATGGATTCCGCCGGGGCGGAGCTTCTGGCGGACACCCTGGCCAGACTGGAGGGCTTCGCCCTGGACAAGGGCGACACCGTGCTTTACGGCACCTGCGAGGATTGCAGATATGCCCGCGGGCCATGAATGAGTACCATGAAAAGAGGAATTGCCGTCTATGGCGCTGATCTGCTGTGAGAGCCTGTCCCTGGGCTACGAGGGCAGGGAGATTGTGAGCGGCCTGAGCTTCTCCGTCGGCGCGGGGGACTATCTCTGCGTCCTCGGGAGAACGGCTCGGGCAAAAGTACGCTGATGCGCACGGTTCTTGGCCTGCAGCCGCCCCTGGCGGGGAAGGTGCGGTTTGAGGAAGGGATGACCCGGGGGGAGTTGGGCTATCTGCCGCAGCAGACGGAAATCCAGCGGGATTTCCCCGCCTCTGTATGGGAGATCGTGCTCTCCGGCTGCCAGGGGCGGAAGGGCTTCCACCCCTTTTACGACGCCTCCGACAAGCGTCTGGCGCGGGAAAATATCGAAAAGCTGGGTATCGCCCCCCTTGCCCGCCGCTGCTTCCCGGAGCTTTCCGGAGGCCAGCAGCAGCGGGTCCTGCTGGCCCGGGCGCTGTGCGCCACGCGGCGGCTGCTGCTGCTGGACGAGCCCGTGTCCGGCCTGGACCCGAGGGCGACGGCGGAATTTTACGAGCTGGTGGGCCGGCTCAACCGAAAGGACGGCGTTGCCGTGATGATGATCTCCCATGACGTCCACCTGGCCCTGCGCTGGTCCAGGCATATCCTCCATATCGGGAAAACCTGTTTTTTCGGTACCAGGGACGCTTACCGCCGCAGCGACGTGGGCCGGCATTATCTGAGCCTTCAGCACGGGGAGGTGTACGAATGAGCTTTGTGGAAAAGCTGGCCTATTATCTCTCCTTTCCCTTTGCCCGCAACGCCCTGATCGTCGGGGTGCTGGTGGCGCTGTGTTCCTCGCTTCTGGGGGTGACGCTGGTGCTCAAACGCTTTTCCTTCATCGGCGACGGGCTGAGCCATGTGGCTTTCGGCGGGATCGCCCTGGCCGCGGTCCTGAATCTGACCAACAACCTTCCCCTGGTGCTGGTTGTCACGACCCTCAGCGCCGTTTTGCTCCTGCGCATGGGGCAGAACGCGAAGATCAAAGGGGACGCCGCGATTGCCATGATTTCCGTCTCCTGCCTGGCCATCGGCTATCTGCTGATGAATGTGTTTTCCACCTCCGCCAACATCTCCGGGGACGTATGCAGCACCCTGTTCGGCTCAACCTCCATCCTGACGCTGGACAAAACCGACGTGTGGATCTGCATCGTCCTCTCCGCCGCAGTGGTGGCGGTGTTCGTGCTGTGCTACCACAAGATTTTCGCCGTGACCTTTGACGAAACCTTCGCCCGGGCCACGGGGGTCAACGCGGAGCTCTACAACCTCCTGATCGCGGTGGTGGTGGCAGTGGTGATCGTGCTGGCAATGAACCTGGTGGGTTCGCTGCTGATCTCGGCGCTGGTGATTTTTCCCGCCCTCTCCGCGATGCGGCTTTTTCGCAGCTTCCTGGCGGTGACAGTGTGCTCGGCGGTGTTGTCGGTGTGCTGCGCCGTTCTGGGGATGCTGGTATCCATTGCGGCGGGGACGCCGGTGGGCTCCACCATCGTCGCGGCGGACCTCGCCGCCTTTGGGCTCTGTTTTGCCGCCGGAAAAGTGAAAACCGCCGCCCGCGGCTGACCATTTTTTGAATTTTTCTCTTGTAATATTCTGAAAGCAGTGGTAAAATATAATGTAACTGTTTGGCATTGGGCATCTTTCACCTTCTTCGGGAAGGGGAGAGGCCGTTAATGAAAACGGTTGGAGTGAAACGTTCCTATGGGAAACAACGCTGGAACGGCGGTGATGGCTTGGCGGAAAAGCGGGTACTGGTGGTCACGGGGCCGACGGCGACGGGAAAGACCGCCCTCGGGGTGGAACTGGCCCTGGCCCTGGGCGGGGAAGTGATCTCCGCTGACTCGATGCAGATTTACAGGGGCTTCGATATCGGCACCGCCAAGGCCATGCCGGAGGAAATGCGGGGCGTTCCCCATCATCTGCTCGACGTGGCGGACCCGTCGGAGGACTGGTCCGTGGCGCGCTGGGTGGATGCGGCGGCGGAGTGCGCCGAGGCGCTGTTCGAGCGCGGGAAGACGCCCGTGATTGTGGGCGGCACGGGGCTCTATATCGACTCCCTGCTCAGCGGACGGGATTTCTCCGCTGTGGGGGAGCCGGCCCTGCGGGAAGAGCTCGGGGCTGAATATGACCGTATGGGCGGGGAAGCTTTCCGGGAGGCGCTGCGCCGGGTGGACCCTGAGCGGGCGGAAAAGCTGCACCCCGCCGATAAAAAGCGGCTGGTGCGGGCCATGGAGGTTTACCGCGCCACGGGGGAACCCCTCAGCGTCCACGACGCGCGCACCCGCGCGCGGCCGAAGCGCTGGCCCTCCCTCCGTATCGCGCTGAGCTATGCAGAACGGAGCGCCCTGTACGCGCGTATCGACGCCCGGGTGGACGAGATGTTCCGGGCCGGTCTTGTGGAAGAGGTGCGCGGATTGCTCCGTTCCGGCGTGGACCCCGGGGGGACGGCAATGCAGGCCATTGGCTACAAGGAGGTCGCCGCCCATCTGCTGGGGGAGTATTCCGAATCGGAGGCGGCCGGGGCCGTGTGCCGCGCCTCCCGCCGCTACGCCAAACGGCAGTTCACCTGGCTGCGCCGGGATACACATCTCCACTGGTTCCTCTGGGACGCCGCCCCCGACGTGCCCGGGGCGGCGGAAGCAATTTGCGCCTTGTGGCGCGGCGCCTGAGAAGAGATACAAATATTATCAGAAACGGAAACAAAAAATTTTCATTTCCTCCGGGTTTCGACTCCTTTCGCGCTGAAGCGAGGGTAGAATGGGGGCGTGTCGAGGGTTCGCGTCAGAGCTCCCGAGGCTACATTCGAGAAAAAAGGAGTCGGAAAAATGCAAAAGACACCGAATTATCAGGACCAGTTCCTCTCAGCCGCGCGGCGGGAAAAAAGCGTAGTCACCATATTTCTGATGAATGGCTTCCAGCTCAAGGGCGTGATCCGCGGCTTTGACAGCTTCGTGGTCATGGTGGAGAGCGAAGGGAAGCAGCAGATGATTTTTAAGCACGCCATCTCCACCATTGCCCCGCCGCGTCCGCTGGAGCTGCGGGAGGATACATAATTTTTGCGTTGCGCGGTGCTGTGAAAGGGATACTGCATGCCCAAAGAGAAAGATATTGCCGAGAAAACGCTGGAATCTTACAGCGACGTGTTTGCGGATATTGTCAACGCTCTGCTGTTCGACGGCAGGGAGGTAGTCCGGGAGGCAGAATTGGAGGACGCCAAAACCTCCAGCCAGCTGAAAATCGCCGGAGCCAGTGCTGAAGCTTCTGTCGGCGATTACCGGCGACCGCGGCTATGAAGATGTGCGGGAAGCGCTCGGCAGGGGAGAAAAGGGGGAGCCGACCATGTGCGATATTGTGCAGAGCTTTGTGGAAAAAGGCCGTCAGGAGGGCCGTCAGGAGGGCCGTCAGGAGGGCCGTCAGGAAGGCCGCAGGGAAGGCCGCCGGGAGGGCATGCAAGCGGGTCGTGAAGAAGCGGAGCAGATGACGGTGCATATGATTCGCGCCATCCGGGAAGGCAAGACCGACGCGCAGATTTTCCAGCAGTTTCCCACAGCCTCGAAGGACTTTCTTCGTGTGCTCCGAGATGAAATCTCTTTCCCATCCTGACTTCTATATGGAGAAGCCGGACAGTTAGACGAGGCTGGTTCCGCAAATGAGACGCACGGACATTTATACCACTTTCATCGCGCTGCTGCTGTTCCTGGCCTTTGCTGCCTACGCGGGCTTTTCCGCATGGCGCGTACTGCGTTCCACAACGGTGACGGCCCAGGCTGTCTCAGCCGAATACACCCTTGGCGGCGTGGCAGAGGGGGTAATTGTCCGGGAGGAAACGGTATTGGCCGCGCCCGGGAGGAATGTGGCGGTATTGGCCGGCGAGGGGGAACGGCTTGCCACAGGACAGGCAGTCGCCGTGGCGGCTGCCGCCCCTGAGGGCCTCGCATCAGCCCGGAGATTGCGGGAACTGGAAGCCGAGCTTGGGCGCATCGCGGAAATACGCGGCGCCCTGGATGCTGCCGGTACCATGGCCGGGCGGGATACGGGGGCCGCCTCCGCGGCCCGCGCCCTGGGTTCCGCCGTCGCGCGGCATGACATGTCCGCGATGGATACCGAAGCCGCGGTTCTGGACGCCCTGCTGCTGGGCGATGCGGAGGAAATCAGCGACGGGCGTACCGCTGCCTTGGAGCGGGACTTGGAGAGCCTGCGCGGCAGCGCGGTGGCGGGGGCGGAGACCCTGGCCGCCCCCGCAGCGGGCATGTTTTCCGCCTCCGTGGATGGTTGGGAGCAGTTCAGCCCTGCTTCCCTCACGGAGCTGACCCCTTCCGCTGTGGACGCCCTCGCCGCCGGCGGGGAAGGGGCGATGGAGGGAGCTTACGGCAAGCTTGTGACAGGCCAGCGCTGGTATTTTGCCGCTGTGATGGCGGAGGAGGACGCGGCGGGGCTGGTCCCTGGCCAAAGCGCCGCGCTGTCCTTCGGACGCCGGTATGGCGGTGAAGTGGAGGCGGCGGTTTTCTCTGTCAGCCCGCCGGAGGACGGCAGGACAGCGGTGGTTTTCGTGTGCGATACCGGTTTGGCCGCGACCCTTGAGCTGCGCGTCGCCAGCGCCCAGGTGCTTTCCCGCCGCTTCAGCGGCATCCGGGTACCGGAGGGAGCGGTGCGCGCGGATGGGAAGGACGGAGAGAGTTATGTCTGGACCGTCACGGCCATGCAGCTGGAACGCCGGAGCGTGGAGGTTGTGCACAGCGAGGGGGGCTACGCCCTGCTGCGTCGGGGCACTGGTCCCGATGCGCTTCGCGAGGGCGACACCGTTGTCGTCAGTGGGGAAGATTTGTATGAAGGAAAAGTCATAGAATAGATAGATAAAGAAGGTGAAACGCCATGGGGATTTCTGAAAACGTCAGGCTTGTCCGCGAAACCATAGAGCGCGCCGCGGGAGGGCGGCGGGTATATCTGGTAGCGGCGACAAAAATGAACGGCGCGGAGGCAGTGCGCCAGGCCGTAGCGGCGGGGGTGGATGCCTGCGGGGAGAACCGCGAGCAGGAATTTACTGAAAAGAACGCCCTCGGCGCCTATGATGGCGCGGAAAAGCATTTTATTGGCCACCTCCAGCGCAACAAGGTCAACAAGCTGGTAGGAAAGGTTGACCTCATCCAATCTGTAGACAGCGCGGAGCTGCTGGATCTGATTGACCGGCGGGCCCGCGCCCTTGGCGTTGTCCAGGATATATTAATTGAAATCAGCATCGCCGGGGAGGAACAGAAATCCGGCATTCCGCCGGAAGCCCTGCCGGAACTGCTGGCCTGCGCCGCCGCGCTGCCGGGCCTGCGGGTACGCGGATTGATGTGCGTGCCGCCCATTGCGGCCGCGCCGGGGGACAACCGCCGATATTTTGCCGCCATGCGCCAGCTTTTTATTGACAACGGCGAAAAAAAATACCATAATGTCAGCATGGACTTTTTGTCCATGGGCATGACGGACGATTACCCCGAGGCCATCGCGGAGGGCGCGAACATGGTGCGCGTCGGGACAGGGATATTCGGACCCCGGCCCTATCACGTCGCGGAGGGACAGCCATGAGTTTTTTTGATGAGCTGAAGAAGCTGACCCGTCCCTACGATGAGGACGAGGAAGACGAGTTCGCGGAGGAGAGGGATACGCCGGCCACCCGTGTACAGCAAAAGCCGCGGCGGAATCCCTTCGCGGCCTACACGCCGGAAAATCCGCCTGCCCCCGCGCCGGCTGCTCCCCAGCAGCGGCACGTCCGCCAGAAGGAGGGACGTCTGGTCAGTCTGGGCTCGGGGAACAGCCAGAGCCAGGTGGTGCTGATTACCCCGGACCGCTTCGAAACGGCGGCGGAGGTGGCGGACCATCTGCGCAGCAGCCGGGCCGTGCTCCTGAATATGGAGTCCACACCCAAGGACGTGGCGCGCAGGCTTGTGGATTTTCTCTCCGGCGTCACCTACGCCATTGACGGGAATATACGTAAAATCGCCTCCAACACCTACATCTTGACGCCCCAGAACGTCAATCTGGTAGGGGATCAGCTGGATGAGCTGGAAAACAGCGGGATCTATTTTTAATCTTCAGGGCGGTCGGGAAAACTGAGACAGACAGAGAGGATAAGCATTATGATTACAGCGCAGGATATCCGGGAAAAGACCTTTGAAAAGGCCGTGTTCGGCGGCTACGACATGGCGACTGTGGACACCTTTTTGGAGGAAGTCGCGAACGATCTGGTGCTGCTCCAGAAGGAGAACAGTACGCTCAGGGGGAAAATGAAGGTCCTTGTGGACAAGGTGGAGGAGTATCGCCGCAACGAGGACGCGCTGCAGATGGCCATTCTCTCCGCCCAGAAGATGGGCAACCAGATTGAAAAGAGCGCGAAGGAGCAGGCGGACGCCATTTTGGACGAGGCGCGGCAGGAGGCGGCGCGGATTGTCGAGGAGGCCACCTACGAATCCCGCGCCGAGAAGACAAGGCTCGAGGAGGCCAAGAGCGTCAGCGCGAAGTTTATCGACAGCATGGACATGCTCTGCCGCCGTCAGCTGGAATTTTTGCAGAAGATGAACGAGCTGGACTTCATCAAACAGCTCCGCGCTTCCAACCCGCCCCAGACGCCGACCCAGAGCGCGTCTGCCGCCCCGGCCGCTGCGGAGACGCCGGCGCCGGAGGCAGCGCCCCGGCGGACGGACCAGGGACAGGAGCTCCACCAGACGGTCCGGGATATCGGCGAGAATGTGGCGCGGGCCATGGACGAGCCGGTGGTCAGTGTGCGCCCGGAGGTGCGCCCTGCCGTGGTGGACGACGAGCGCCCCACCCGCAACTTCAACATCATCACCGACCCTGCGGAGTCCATCGACGTTTCACGCGGCATCGAGTGAGAGCTTCTTCCCCCTGCGGGGGAGAATCTATGGCGTGTTCCAAAAACAAAAGCATTTCCCCCGCCGGAGGCGGGGGAAATACAAGAAAAACCGATTCTGGATTCTACTGATTTTGGAACACGCCGAAACTATGGGTTTATAAAACAGATACAGAATTACGGAGAAAATAACAGCCATGCCAAAGGATTTCAACAACACCATCAACCTTCCGAAAACCGATTTCCCCATGCGGGCGGGGCTGCCCAAGCGGGAGCCGGAGATTCTCGCCCGCTGGGAGCGCGAGGATATCTACAACGAGATGCTGAGGAAAAACGAGGGCAAGCCCCTGTTTTCCCTCCATGACGGGCCCCCATTTTCCAACGGCGGGCTGCACATGGGCCACGCCCTGAACAAAGCGCTGAAGGATTTCATCACTCGCGAAAAGGCCATGCGGGGCTACTATACCCCCTACATCCCCGGCTGGGACAACCACGGGATGCCCATCGAGAGCGCCATCATCAAGGAGCAGAAGCTCAACCGCAAGAGCATGTCCGTGCCGGACTTCCGTTCCGCCTGCCACGACTACGCCGAGCGCTATCTGCAACTGCAGATGAAGGGTTTTAAAAGGATGGGCGTCATCGGGGACTGGGAGCACCCCTACCGCACCATGGCCCCCTCCTTTGAGGCTGAAGAGGTCAAAATCTTCGGCGAAATGTACAAAAAGGGATATATCTACAAGGGCTTCAAGCCGGTCTACTGGTGCCCCAAGGACGAGACGGCCCTGGCGGAGGCGGAGATCGAGTACCATGATGACCCGGTCACAACGGTCTATGTCAAATTCCCGATGCACGACACGAAGGGGAAGCTGGACCATCTGCCCCTGGAAAAGCTCTATGTGGTCATCTGGACCACCACCATCTGGACCCTGCCAGGCAACCTGGCCGTGACGCTGAGCCCGGAGGACAGCTACGCCATCGTATTCAACCGGGAAAAGGATGAATACTATATCGTGGCCGAGGCGCTTGTTTCCCGCGTCATGGCCGCCGGCGGCGTGGCGGATTATGAGATTGTGGAAACCCATCCGGGCAGCTTTTTCGAGTATATGCTGGCCCGCCACCCCTTCCTGAATAAGACCAGCCTGTTCTGCACCGCGGACTATGTGACCATGGACAGCGGAACCGGCTGCGTCCACACCGCCCCCGGCTTTGGCGCGGACGACTACAACACCTGTACCCGCTACGGCATCGAGATGGTGGTGCCGGTGGACGACCGGGGCCGCCACACGGAATACGCCGGAAAATATGCCGGCATGAGTACGGCGGAGAGCAACCCGGTGATTTTGGCGGACATGCGTCAAAGCGGCGCCCTGTTCGCCAGCGAGGACATCACCCACTCTTACCCCCACTGCTGGAGATGCAAGGGGGAGATCATCTTCCGGGCCACGCCCCAGTGGTTCTGTTCTGTGGACGCCTTCAAGGAGGAGGCCTGCCGCGCCTGCGACGAGGTGCGCTGGGTCCCGGACTGGGGTATCGACCGCATGAAGAGCATGATCCGGGAGCGCAGCGACTGGTGCATTTCCCGTCAGCGCAAGTGGGGCCTGCCCATCCCCGTGCTCTATTGCCCGGATTGCGGCAAGCCCGTTGTGAACGACGGGAGCATCGCCGCCGTATCGGCCCTCTTCGCCGCCGAGGGCAGCAACGCATGGTTCGCCCGGGAGGCGAAGGACATCCTGCCGGAGGGCTTCGTCTGCCCCCATTGCGGCTGCGCGAATCTGGACGGCTTCACAAAGGAAGAGGATACGCTGGACGGCTGGTTCGACTCCGGCTCCAGCCACTACGCCAGCATGAAGCGGGACCAAGGCTTCTGGCCCGCCACGGTGTACCTGGAGGGCCTCGACCAATACCGGGGCTGGTTCCAGTCCAGCCTGCTCACCGCCGTCGGGGCGCTGGGCCAGGGCGCGCCCTTCCGGGAGTGCGTCACTCACGGCTGGACCGTCGACGGACAGGGGAAGGCAATGCACAAGTCCTTGGGCAACGGCATGGACCCCAACGCCATCATGGACAAGTACGGCGCGGACCTGTTGCGCCTCTGGGCCGCCAGCGCTGATTACCACGCTGACATGCGCTGCTCTGACGAGATTTTCAAGCAGCTGAGCCAGAATTATCTGAAATTCCGCAATACCGCCCGCTACTGCCTGGGCAATCTGAACGGCTTTGACCCGGAAACGGATCTGGTGGCTCCGGCGGACATGGCGGAACTGGACAAGTGGGCCGTGACGCGGCTGAACGCGCTGATCGAAAAATGCGAGCGGGCTTATGACGGCTACGAGTTCCAGACCGTTGCCCACGCGGTCAACGATTTCTGCGTGGTGGAGCTGTCGAACTTCTATCTGGACGTCATCAAGGACCGGCTCTACTGCGAGGGGCGGGACAGCCTGCTCCGCCGCAGCGCCCAGACCGCCCTGTGGCTGATTGTGGACACGCTCACAAAACTTATGGCCCCGATCCTCTGCTTCACCTGCGACGAGATCTGGCAGGCCATGCCCCACCGCGCCGGCGACGACGGGCGGAACGTGCTGTACAACCAGATGAACGCCTCCTTCACGGACCGCGCCTCCGGGATGATGGATTCCTGGGCCGCGCTGACAAAGGTCCGGGACGGTGTCAACGCCGCGCTGGAAGCCGCCCGCGCCGAAAAACGCATTGGCAAGGGCCTTGAAGCTCGGGTGACGCTGGTGAAGGATTCCGATGAGAACCACCCGCCGCGGGCCTTCTCCGACGAGGAATTGGCGGACCTGTTTATTGTCTCCGCCGTGGACGTTGTCACGGACGGGGAGAAATACGCTGCCGCGTCGGAAACCCCGGTCGAAGGGGTGCGTGTCCTGGTGGCCCCGGCGGAGGGGGAGAAGTGCCCCCGCTGCTGGAAGTTCACCACTGCCCCTGACGCCGACGGGCTCTGCCCCCGCTGCGCGGGCGTCGTGAAGAGCTTTGTGAGATAATATGCTGTTCCTGTGTGTTTTTCCCCCGAAGGAGGAGAAAACACAACAGATATTGATCTTTCCCGGTATTTCCCTCCCCCTTCGGGGGAGGGAAATACCCGCAACGAAATCGTTACCACAAACAGAAAAGAGGACCGAAATGTTGTATGCAATCGTGGCCGTGGTGGCGCTGATCCTCGACCAGATGCTCAAATACTGGGCCACTGTGAATATCGCGGAGAACTCCGTGGGGTATATGGAGGTCCGGGAGCTGCTGCCGGGGCTGGTGCGGCTGACGAATTTTCACAACACAGGGGCGGCGTTCAGCTTCCTGGCAAACGCCTCCTGGGCGCGGTGGTTTTTCGTGGTGCTGTGCCTGCTCTTTGTCGCGGCGGTGGTTTACGCGCTGGCGCGGGGGACGATCAACACCCCTGTGGCTCGCTGGGCCGCTGTGATGGTTGCGGCCGGCGCCATCGGCAACTGCATCGACCGGGTTATCAACGGCTATGTTGTGGACATGATCGAGTTCGATTTCACCATATTCGGTCACCGTTTTCCTGTGTTCAACCTGGCGGATATGTATATCACCCTCGGGGCGATCGTGTTTATCATCTGCCTGTTTGTGGAAAAACCGGCGGAGCCCGCCAATGCCGGGCGGGCCGGCGCCGCGCCGGCAGGGGGGGACCATGTAAGCTCACCCGGTATTCCGCCGATCGCAACCTTTCTGATGGACGCGGACGCGGATGAGGAGGATGTGACGGAGGCGAATCTGTTTGGCCCCGCCCAGCCGGCGGCGAAACGCGCCCAGCGCCGGGCGCCGCAGCCCCTGCCGCAGCCGGCGCAGCCTCCGAAGGCTCCGCCGGATCCTCCGCAGCAGATACAGGCCCCGCCGGCTCCGGCAGCACCCGAACGGGTGCCCGCCCCGGTGCAGCCGGAACCGCAGCCGTCAGTGGAGCCGCAACCAGAGCCGGAGCCGGTGCCTCAGCCGGAACCGGAACCGGTGCCCCAGCCGCAGCCAGCAGAAAAACCGGCGCCGGAACCGCAGCCGGCGCCGGCAGCGGAAGAGAGCTACAGCCTGGACGATATCCTCGCGGAGTTCCGGGACATCTGAAGGCGGCGGACCATGGACAATCGCACAATCACCGCTGTGGCGGACAGGACAGGGGAGCGCTTGGACGCTCTCCTGCCGCGTTTGTTCCCGGAACTGAGCCGCAGCGCTGCCCAGAAGCTGATCGGGGATGGGCAGGTTCTGGTGGAGGGCAAGGCCGTCAAAAAGAATTACCGCGCGACGGCGGGGGAGAGGCTGACGCTGACGCTGCCGGAGCCGGAGGAGGCGGCGCCCCAGCCCCAGGATATCCCGCTTGATATTGTCTATGAGGACGGGGATTTGATCGTGGTGAACAAGCCCAGGGGGCTTGTGGTCCACCCGGCGGCGGGCCACGCGGACGGCACTTTGGTCAACGCCCTGCTCTGGCACTGCGGGGACAGCCTCAGCGGCGTCGGGGGGGAAAAGCGCCCCGGCATCGTCCACCGCATCGACAAGGACACCTCCGGCCTCCTTGCCGTGGCGAAAAACGACTTTGCCCACCGCTCCCTCAGCGAGCAGCTGGCCCGGCACAGCATGTTCCGCATCTACGAGGCGGTGGTGTACGGGCATATGCGGGAAAACAGCGGCACGGTCCGCGCCCCGCTGGGCCGCAACCCGGCGGACCGAAAGCGCATGGCTGTGGTGCCAGGCGGCAGGGAGGCCGTGACCCACTGGGAGGTGCTGGCTCGATACAGGGGCTATACGCATCTGCGCTGCCGCCTTGAAACGGGGCGCACCCACCAGATCCGTGTCCATATGGCCTACATCGGCCATCCCCTGGCCGGGGACCTCGATTACGGCCTCCGCCGCCCGGACCGGGGGCTTTCCGGCCAATGCCTCCACGCCCGGGAGCTGGAGCTGACCCACCCCCGCACCGGCGAGCGCCTGCGCTTTGCCGCGCCGCTGCCGGAATATTTTACGGATTTCCTCGCCCGCCTCGGGCCGAAAGAGCAATAAATGGCATTCTCCCCGCCCCAGGTGGGGAGAATGCCATTTAAAGTGAAAAAGCCGAAAATATAGCTTGCCAACCGGGGGCTTATCGTGTATAATTCTTATATTGTGTGTTTTTCGTGCACTTTAAACTGAAGCATATAAGGAGAGATGCCACCATGAGCTATGAACCCAAAAACATCCGCAATATCGCCCTGCTGGGCCACGGCAACAGCGGCAAGACCACGCTGGCGGAGAGTATGCTGTTCCTCACCGGCGCGGTGGACCGCCAGGGGAAGGTGACGGACGGAAACACCGTCTGCGACTACGACCCCGAAGAGGTCAAGCGCCAGATCACCGTGTCCCTGTCTGTCGCTCCGGTCAGCTTCGGCGGGGCCAAGATCAACGTGCTGGACTGCCCGGGCTATTTTGACTTCGCCGGGGAAGTGGCCTGCGCCCTGCGGGCTGTGGAGGCCGGCGTAATCCTCGTGACAGCGAAAGACGGCATTTCTGTCGGCGCGGAGCGGGCCTGGAAAACCCTGAAGGCCGCGAATCTCCCCACGCTGTTCTGCATCTCCAAGCTGGATGAGGAGCATGGCGATTTCCACGCGGTGCTCTCCGCCCTCCGGGAGAAGTACGGCAGCATCGTCTGCCCCGTCACCGCCCCCACCAGCGACGGCAGCGCCATGATCGACCTGGTACACAACAAGGCGTTCAAGACCAGCGGCAACAAGCGCACGGAGATCCCCATCCCTGACGCGGACAAGAGCGCGGCCGAGGACATGCGGGCGGAGCTTATGGAAGCTGCCGCCGGCGCGGATGAGGAACTGATGGAGAAGTATTTCGACGCCATGGAGCTGGACGAGGCCGATATCGTCAAGGGCCTCAAGCTGGGCGTGAAGGACCGCAGCGTCATCCCCGTGGTGGGCTCCTGTGCCATGAGCGGTCTGGGCACCGGCGCGATTTTGCAGGCCATCATCGACTATGTCCCCGCCCCCGTCGACATGGAGGGCATCGACCCCAAGGGCGCGCCCGCGGCCTTTGTGTTCAAGACGGTTTCCGACCAATTCGGCAAATACTCCCTGATGAAGGTCATGTCCGGCAAGATCACCGCCGACCTGTCCCTGCGCAATGTCCGCGCCGGCAGCACCGACAAGCTGGGCCGCCTCTACACCATGTGCGGCAAAAAGACCACCGAGACAAAGGAAGCCTGCTGCGGCGATATCGTGGCCGTGGGCAAGATGGACAAGTGGCGCACCGGCGACACGGTCTGCGACCCCAAGGCGGATGTGGAATATCCCCCCGTCGATATTGCCGAGCCGGTGTATTCGATGGCCATCGCCCCCAAGACCAAGGGCCAGGACGACAAGGTCGGCACCGGTCTGGCGCGCCTGGGCGAGGAGGATATCTCCTTCACCCTGGTCAACAACGGCGAGACCCACCAGATGGTGCTCTCCTGCGCGGGCGATATCCAGGTCGACGTGCTCTGCGCCAAACTGAAGAGCCGCTTTGGCGTGGACGTTGAGCTCAAGCCCGCCAAGGTGGCCTACCGCGAGAAGATCAAGGGCAAGGTGGAGGCCCACGGCCGCCACAAGAAGCAGTCCGGCGGCTCTGGCCAGTTCGGCGACGTGTGGATCCGCTTCGAGCCCCAGGAGGAGCAGGACGACCTCATCTTTGCCGAGGAAGTGTTCGGCGGCAGCGTTCCGAAGAACTTCTTCCCCTCCGTCGAAAAAGGCCTGCGCAACGCAGTGCAGAAGGGCGTTTTGGCCGGCTACCCGCTGGTGGGCCTAAAGGCGACGCTCTACGACGGCAGCTACCATCCCGTCGACTCCAACGATATGGCATTCCAGACCGCCGCCCGCCTGGCCTACCAGGACGGCATCCCCAAGGCCAGGCCCACCATTCTGGAGCCCATCGGCCTGCTGATGGTCAGCATCCCCGACGCCAACCTGGGCGATATTATGAGCGATATCTCCTCCAAGCGCCGCGGCACCGTGCTGGGCATGACCGCCGAGGACGGGATGCAGCTGGTGGAGGCCGAGGTGCCGATGGCGGAAATGGGCAGCTATACCATCGACCTGCGCAGCATGACCCAGGGCCGCGGCAGCTTTGCCCTGAAGTTCATCCGCTACGAGGAAGCCCCCGGCAACGTGCAGCAGAAGGTTATCGAGGAGGCCAAGGCCGCCGGCGAGGACGAATAATTTTCGGGTTCGGAGGCCGGAGTCACGTTAATTCCGGTTAGCAAAGCGAAGCGCCCCGGCAGTAGCCGGGGCGCGTGTTTTCGATGGGGTAATTTCGTTTTGACTATGCGTACTGCTCCAAATGCTCCCAGTCGATTTCATTCTCATTCATAAACCCGCTCTTTTCAGCGGCATCGACTTTCTCACGCTCTGACGGGGTCAGCTTTGTGAAATCAGGGTCCCATGAGCGGACCAATTTCTTGATGAACTCATATGCGAATTGCTGTTCCGATTCCGGCAGCATTTGCATTAGTTCCGCAGATTCCATAACGATGTTGGACATAAATGCCTCCTTATTTGTAGATATCGCCGCGGTTCCCAATGTCCAGTACGAACAGGATCTCAATTTCATTTTCCGCACCAAAGCGGAAGATTACACGCCAGCCGCCAATACGCAGACGCATCCGGCCATCGTTATAGCCACTTAAAAGCTTGATATCCCCCTCCGGGGGCGACTTCGTTAAGCCCTTGACGGCCTCGCGAATCCGCTTTGCCTGTTTTGCTTCCAGCTTTGCTATGAATTTCAGCGCATCTTTTGAGTATTTGATTTGCATAGAATCCCCTCTTCTAAGTTTAGTATACTGATTTCATTTTCGGATGTCAAGCCCTGCAACGCGGCAATGTCCTTCGAGGCAACGACGGTCTAAAATGTAATAAATATAAATCAATCTCCTTCCCCTTTGGGGAGGGAGATTGATTTATAAACATAATATCTTTCGGCGCTTACCGCTTATCCTTGTCAATAAATTCCAGTGAAATGGTGGCCAATGCCGCGAAGAGGATGGAGAAGCCGGCCAGCATGAGCCAGCAGGAAACGACGTTGACCCTCGAATGCTCGTAGGCCGGCGTATAGCTGGCCACGCGCGTCGCCTCAGCGACGTAACGCTGTACGTCCTCCTCTCCGATGGCGTTGATGATGTCCCAGACGCGGATGCGCAGATCGTATTCCTCGCCCTCAAAGAGCTGCAGCAGGCCGGTGGCCAAGACGACATCCACCACGTCCTCCATGGTGAGGCCGTCCGCCGTTTTTACCTGGCTGAGCTGTTCCCGGACCGTGTCGTTTTGCAGGACCGCCACCACGTTGTCCACGGTGAGGGTTTTGCTGACCTCAGTGTCCTTCATTTTTTTCAGCGTGTTCCAGGCGGTGACGGAGGGCAGCTCATTATAGCTCCCCAGGGCGGCAATGCTCCGCAGCCCGTAGCGGGAAATCGTAATATCGGTCAGCGGTTGGCTCCAGGAGGGGAGAGAGAAAAAGCCGCCGGAGAAGATCAACTGGAAAATCAGCAGGAAGGGCATTATGGTCATGGCAGCGGTGGTGGTGCGGACGAAGCTCGAGACAAAAAGCCCCAGCATGTCGGAGGCGTAGGTGACGAGGAACACAGTGAGGGCGAAATCCACGAAAAACCAGCTGGTGATATAGCCCTTCTCAGGGAAATGGACCCCGATGCGGTAAAATACAATCGTCAGCAGAATCGACTGCACCAAACAGAGCGTCGCCTGATAGACCATGTGGGCGGCAACATAGGAGGAGATGTGCATACCCGAGCGGTGCTCCCGCTTGATGATGCCGCGCTCGCGGCAGACCACCTGGATGGAGTTGAAGCAGCCGTTCCAGATGCACACGCAGCTCAGGGCGAAGCCGCCGAAGAGCGTCCCCTCCATGGTCAGAAACATGTTGGGCTGTACCACCATGCCCACCAGGGCCCCGATGACCATCGCCATCGGCAGCACCTTCCAGTCGTTCTGGTAGATGAACATGCGGTAAAACTTGCCGAGATAAATTCCCACCTGGGCGGCCCGCCCCCGGTGGCGGCCAATGCCGTGGATTTCAAAGGGCTGTATCGTAGACTCAGGCATGCTGCACCTCCGCGTATTTTTCAATAAACTCGTCCGCGCGGCCCTCGCCGCCCTCTTCCTCCCGGTTGATGCACATCACGATTTCCTCCATGCGCGTCTTCCCGAAGAAGCTCCGCGCATCGTCGATGCTGCCGTAATAAGCCAGCCGCCCGGTGCGGTTGGCGTCCTTGGCCAGGACGATCACATCGTCGAACAGGTCGATCACCCGGTCCGGCGTGTGGGTGATGACAATGATGATCTTCCCCTGGTCCGCGATCTGCCGCAGCTGCTCGAACAGCTCCCGCGCCATCACGCCGTCCAGGCCGGAGTCCGGCTCGTCCAGGATGAATAGGGAGGGGTTCGAGATAAACTCCATCGCTATGGACAGCCGCTTGCGCTGGCCGCCGGAGAGCTTGTCCACCAGGGAGCCGGCCACAGGCTCCAGGCCGAAAATCTGCATGACCTCCGTGATCCGCTCCTTCCGCCGCGCGGCGGGCATGTCGAAGGGCAGGCGCAATAGGGCGGCGTCGCCCAGGGTGTGCAGGACGGTGTCGCTGCCGCGCATCAGGTCCTGCTGGGGCACAAAGCCGATCTGGTACTGCATCTTTTTGTAGTCCGCGTAGACGTCGCTGCTGTTGAGCACCACCTTGGCCTTGGCCCGCTCGTAGCCGTTGACGGCGTTGAGGAAGGTGGTCTTGCCCGCGCCGGAGCCGCCCAGCAGCAGCACCATGCTCCCCGGCTGGATGTACATGTGGATGTCCCGCAGCAGATACTTCTTCTTGAAGAAATCCGAAACCGACCGCTCCTCTAAGTTCACCGTCAGCCCCTCGTCCATCACCTTCGCGCTGGCGCCGGAGAGGGAGGCCGCCTGCTCCCGGTAGTCCGTGATTTTCCACTTGGGCTGGTATTTTTTGCTCCAGCCGAAAACGATTGCGAGAATAAAGCTGAAAAAGAGGCCGACCAGCGCCCAGCGCTTTCTGCTCTGGAACACCTCGGCAAGCCCCAGATAGATGCGGATTTCATAGATTACCGCGATGACCAGAAGCACCATCTGAAACGCGAGCAGCAGGTAATAAAACCCGGTCAAGGGCGGGATAAACAGGGTGGCCAGATTCGAGAGCAGCATCGCGGCCTGGGTGACGAACAGCACACGACCCTCCGGTTCCCGGGAGGCGCACAGGCCCAGGCTGTAATGCCGCAGGCAGGGGACCAGCGCATGCCAGGGCGCTACGCCGCATTTTCGGAACAGCCCCCAGAGCCCGAACATGAACAGGCCCTCGCTCGCGACCCCGTAGAGGGTGTAGCTGCCGAATACCACGGTCAGGAGAACATTGAAAAACAAACCTCTTCCCTCCATTTCCGCCGGAAACGTGCCGGCGCGGTTTTTTTTAAAATAATGTCAGATTGCGGCGGCGTTGTCAACCTTTTTTTGCGGGAAAGGGATTTATTCTTTCGGACCCGGATGAGACAGGAAACATATCATTTAGTTGACAAATGTCGTCTAATGTGTTATGCTTGCACCAGACGACATTCGTAGTCTCAAATGCGCGGATGCGGATCATCCGCGAAAGGGGGTATCCATTATGCGCAGGCCGGAGGAGCGGATCTCCGGCTCGGAGCTGGAGCTGATGAAGGTCCTGTGGGAGGCGGGGGAGGCCCTGCCGCTGGCGGAGCTGCGGCGGAGGCTGCAGAGCGGCTTTGCATGGAGCGACACAACAGTCAAAACCCTGCTGCGGCGGCTGTGCGAAAAGGGTGCGGTGGGGCAGGAGAAGCGGAACGTGTATTACTACCGCGCCCTGGTCTCCCAGGAGGATTACCGGGGCTGGGCAGCGAAGAACCTCGTTGACAAGCTCTTCCGGGGCAGCGCCCGGGAGCTGGTGGCGGCGCTGGTCAAGTCCGACGGGCTCAGCGAGGCGGACCTGGCCGAGCTGCGGGAGATGTTCCGCGTGGAGGCGTGAGGGCCATGGCGAAGGCTTTGATTCAAACCCTGCTCTCGCTCTCCCTCGGCGGTACGCTGACGGCGGCGGCGCTGATGCTGCTGCGCCGTCTGCTGGGACAGAGGGTGCCCAGCGGCTTCTGGTATGCCATGTGGCTGCTGGTGCTGCTGCGCTTTGCGCTGCCCGTGCCGGGGCTGTTAGCGTTCCCGGCTGCCCTGCCGCCGCAGGCGGAGCTTCGGGCGGAGGTTCCACCGACGCCGGAGCCCACTGTCACGCCGCGTCCCTCGCCGCTTCCGCGACCTACCGGCGGCATGGAAGGGCGGGCGCAAACGCGGGCCTACGCTGTGGAGCGGGGGGCATCGGCGGCGCTGTCCCCGGTCCGCCCGCCGGCGCGGCCTTTTTCGGGCTGGACCATAGCGATGTGGGTATGGTGTGCGGGGGCGGCGGGCAGCATCCTGTGGTATCTTCTGGGCTATCTGCGCTTCCACCGGGCGCTGCTGCCCACGCTCCAGCCCGCGCAGGAGGGGACGGCGGCGTTCTGGCCCTGCTCCCGGCCCCTGCTGCGCCGCAGCGGGGCGGTGTACACGCCCATGCTGCTGGGGCTGCTGCGCCCGATGGTTGTCCTGCCGGAGCGGGACTTCAGCCCTGAAATGCTGCGGGGCATCCTCGCCCACGAGCTGGCCCATTACCGCCGGGGGGACCTGGCGCTCAAATGGTTCACGGCGGCGCTGTGCTCCCTCCACTGGTTCAACCCGCTGATGCCGCTGCTGCGCCGCGAACTGGACCGGGCTTGTGAGCTCAGCTGCGACGCCCTTCTTCTGAAAAACATGGACCGGGAGGAAAAGCAGCGCTACGGCGAGCTTTTGCTCTCCCTCGCCGCGGAGCGGCCCTTGCCGCGCCGGGTGGTCGCCGTGAGCCTCGCCACGGAAAAAAGAAACCTCAAAGAAAGGTTGGTACAGATCATGACATTCAAAAAACAGGGTAAGGCCGCTTTCGCGCTGATGCTCTGCGCGGCGCTGCTGCTGGCCGGCTGCGGGGCGGCTGCTGGCCCAGCGTCCGGAACGGAAGCGTCCGTTACGCCCGCCCCGACGCCCTATGTGACGCCGGAGCCGTCAATGGCGCCCGCGTTCCCGGAGCTCACGCCCGACCCGGCGCCGGCGCGCCAGGAGGAGACAGGTACATACACTGTCCATACGGTGGACGAATTTCTCGACGCCCTGGGCAGCGACCGGGTGATTGTGGTGGACGCGGAAGAGCTCAACCTCAGCCGCGCCGGGAGCTATGGACACTCCGGCAGCAGCTATACATGGGAGTTTACCGGGGACGGCTATGAGCTGGAAATTCAAAATGCGCGTAACCTCGAGATTCGCGCCGCTTCGGGCGGAGGGACCAGCATCGTGTCCGAGCCGCGCTACGCGAACGTGCTGAGCTTCAGCGGCTGCGACGGGGTGGTCCTGTCCGGTCTGACCGTGGGCCACACCGTGGAACCGGGCTTCTGCTCCGGCGGCGTACTGAATTTTGCCGGGAGCGACAACATCCGCGTCGAGGACTGCGCCCTCTACGGCTGCGGCACCTTTGGCATCAGCGCCTCCAACTGCCGCGCCCTGAGCGCCATGAACACCAGCATCTATGATTGCAGCTACGGGGCAATCGAAGCCAACGGCTGCTGGGATCTGCGTTTTTTCGACGGGGAGATCCACGACTGCGGCAGGGGAGGGGAGAGCTACACCTGCTTCGACCTGCTTTCCGCCCGGGCCACTACAGGCTTCGCGGTGTTCAATACCGCGATTTATGACAACAGCACCGATGTCCTGTTTCGCTGCGAATATGCCAGGGGCGTGGAGATTCGGGGCTGCGAGATCAGCGGCAACCGCATCAACGACGGCGTGTTCGCGATCCAGGGCTGCCAGCCCCTGGTGGACGGCTGCGCCCTGGCGGACAACACCGTCAGCGGCGAATGGTACGTCCCCGGCCCGGGCAGCGCGGGGGAGCGCCCCATCGCGGTGGACGCAGCCGGGAAGGAACTTGAGAAAGACGATTTTCTGAAGATGGAGCTTGCGACCTACCGTGGGGACTATGACGGTCCGGAGGCCGCTGTACCGGCCACGCCGAAGGTGACGCAAAACGCCGGGGGCGTGGCGGAATACCACGCCGGAACTGTGGACGAGTTTCTGGCCAGCATCGGCAGCGACAGGGTGATCTGGCTGGATATGGAACAGCTTGACCTCAGCAAGGCGGCGGATTACGGCGGCAGCGGGGGAGAGTTCTACTACTGGCGCGGCGAGTACGACGGCCCGACGCTGGTGATCTCCGGCGCGGAAAACCTGCGCATTGTGGGCCGGGGCGCGGAGGAGACGGTGTTGGAGGCCCACCCGCGCTACGCGGCGGTGCTGAGCTTTTACGGCTGCACCGGCGTTTCCCTGGAAAATCTCACCGCCGGACATACGCGGGGCCAGGGGATCTGCTCCGGCGACGTGCTGGAATTTCAGTATTGCCAGGACTGCTCCGTCGTGGACTGCGGCCTCTTCGGCTGCGGCGTCACCGGCGTCAACGCCGGGAATTGCCGCGGCCTGAGCGTCAGCGGGACGGAAATCTACGCCTGCAGCTACAACGCCGCGGTGATCTCCGGCAGTACGGACACCACGTTTACCGGCTGCGTGGTCCGCGACTGCGGCAACGACGCGATCATGGACTACAACGGGGGCGTGACCATCGACGCCAAAACCGCCGAGACCGCCGTGCTGCAGCGCTACCAGTAAATCAACCTGAAAAGGCTCCCCCGAGAAGCAGGGGGAGCCTTTTCAGGTTTTAATTTTTTTCATAGACTGCTTTTACGCCCTTATAGGTCATGTAGCAGTCAAATTTTGCCACGACCTCCCAGGGGGCGTGCATGCTCAGCACCGGGACGCCGGCGTCGATGGTGGAGATGTTGCGGCGGGCCATGTAGGCGGCCACTGTGCCGCCGCCGCCCTGGTCGACCTTCCCCAGCTCCGCCATCTGCCATACCACCCCCGCCTCGTCAAAGAAGCGGCGCAGCTTTCCGACGGTTTCCGCGTCGGCGTCGTTGGAGCCGGATTTGCCCCGGGCGCCGGTATATTTGCAGATGCCCATGCCGTAGTTGCATTTGGCCTCGTTCCGCTTTTCGCTGACCTCAGGCCACACGGGGTCGAAGGCGTTGCACACATCGGCGGAGATACAGAGGCTGTTGGCGAAGCAGCGGCGCAGCGACGCCCCCTGGGCGGCGCAGAGCTCCTCCATAAACAGCTCGAACGCCTCGCTCTGCATCCCGCTGGTGCCCTCGCTGCCGATCTCCTCCTTGTCCGCCAGGATGCACACCGCCGTGGTCCGCGGCTTTTCCATATCAAAGATGGCCCGCAGCTCGGCATAGGCGCAGACCCGGTCGTCGTGGCCGTAGCCGCCGATGAAGCTCCGATCGAGGCCCACCTCCCGCACGTCCATGGCGGGGACGGCCTCGAACTCCGCCGAGAGAAAATCCTCTTCCGTGATGCCGTAGCTGTCGTTGAGGATGCTCATGACCGCCAGCTTCACCCGCTCCTTGCCCTCGTCGGCATAGGGGACGCCCCCCACTAAGAGGTTCAGGCTCTCCCCCTTGACCAGCTCGCTGGCCTTTTTCTGCATCTGCTCCGCCGCCAGGTGGGGCAGCAAATCCGTAATCACAAGCTGCGGATCGTTTTTCTCCCGTCCGATGGCCACGTCCACCGTCTTCCCGGATTTCAGCGCAACAGTTCCGTGCAGTTCCAGAGGGATTGTGAGCCACTGGTATTTTTTGATACCGCCGTAGTAGTGGGTTTTTAAGTAGGCCATCCCGTTGTCCTCGTACAGCGGGAGTTGTTTTAAATCCAGGCGCGGGCAGTCGACATGGGCGGCGGCCACGGTGCAGCCGTGTTCGAGGGGCTTTTCGCCGATCACCGCCAAAAGCAGGCTTTTTCCACGGTTGCTGCGGTAGAGCTTGTCGCCGGGGTGGAGCTCCATCCCCGGGCGGAACTCCACGAAGCCCTGCTCTTCCGCCTGACGGATGCCCTCGCGGACCGCCTCACGCTCCGTGCGGCAGGAATCCAGAAAGCGCATATAGCCCTCGCAGTAGCGCTCCAAAGCCAGGCGCTCCTCCCGGTCAATCAGGTCGTAGCCGTTTTTCTGCTCGTAAAAAAGATTTTTCCTGAGCTCTTTATTCTCGTTTTTCTCTTCTGCCATGCTGCTGTAATGCCTCCTTGAATACTTCTTTGCATTTGGCTTCAAAAGCGCCCTGTTCCCCTTCGTTTCGGAGGGTGTAGGTACAGCGCTGTTCATACCAGCCGTCGGGCCTCTGGGCGGCGATGCGCTCCATGGCCCGCGCCGGGGAGATGCCGTCCCGGCGGGCGATCCGTGCCGCCCTGGCCTCCACCGGGGCGGTGACGGCCGCAGTAAAGGCGCAGCGGGCCCCCAGGCCGCTTTCCAGCAGGGCCACGGCGTCCACTGCCGCCAGCGTACCGCCATTCAAGGCGTGTTCCGTGAGGCGGCGGTCGATCTCCGCCAGCACATACTTGTGGGTGATGGCGTTCAGCTCCGCCAGCGCCGCGGGGTCGCCGAACACCACCGCCGCCAGCCGTTTCCGGTCCAGCGCCCCGCCGGCGTCGTACACGTCCCCGAAGCGCCCCGTGAGCTCCGCCCGCATCGCCGCGCTGGAAACCGCCAGCCCATGGTAGAGGGCGTCCGCGTCCAGCACCAGCGCCCCCATATCCTCCAACACATGCAGGGCCGTGGTCTTGCCGCAGCCGCTCCCGCCGGTGAGGCCCACAAGGGTCAGGCTGTCCCGCAGGACGGCAAAAATCTCCGCCTCGCCCAGCGCACCGCTTCGGACGATCCGATAGGGGACGGCGCTCAAGTCAACGATCGTGGATTCCCGCCCGAGGGCGCAGGGCCCGCCGTCTAAAATCCCGGCGATTTTCCCATCAAAATAGGCTGCGGCTTCTCCGGCGCTTTTGGGGCTGGGCGCGGCGCTGGGGTTGGCGGAGGGCGCGGCCAGGGGCAGGGAGCACTCCCGGAGCAGCGCCAGCGTCAGCGGGTGGTCTGGGCAGCGCAGCCCCAGCGTATCCCCGCCCGCCCGGACGATATCGGGTTCCACTTTCCGGGAGTTTAAGATCAGCGTCAGCGGCCCCGGCCAGAATGTTTCCGCCAGCGCATATGCCGCCGGAGGGACCGGGGAACAATAGCGTTCCAGCGCCCCGGCGTCCGGCACCAGCAGGCTCAGGGGCTTTACCGCGGGCCGTCCCTTGACGGCGTAAATGGCCTCCACCGCCGCCGCGTCCAGCCCGTTGCCCGCCAGCCCGTACACTGTCTCCGTCGGCACCGCCACCAGGCCCCCGGCGCGGAGAAGCTCCGCCGCGCGGGGGATGTTATCCGTGATGATTTCCGTTTTCAAGCTTTTGCTCCTTCGGTTGGATGCTTTTATAGATTTTTCATTTTCTCCGTCTGTTCCGCCATCGCCAGGGCGTCGATGATGGGGTCCAGGCCGCCGTTGAGCACCGCGTCGAGCTGGAAAGCCCGCTCCCCGCCGCTGAGGCGCTGGTCCACCACCTGGCTGCGCAGGAAGAAATAGGTGCGGATTTTTTCGCTCCGCTCCCCGGTCCCCACCTGGCTCTTTCGCTGGGAGGCCACCGCGCCGGTCTGTTTTTCCAGCTCCGCCTCGTAAAGGCGGCTGCGGAGGATGCTGATGGCCCGATCCTTATTGCGGTATTGGCTGCGCTCGTCCTGGCACTCCACTACCATGCCTGTGGGCAGGTGGGTGACGCGGATGGCGCTGGAAGTCTTGTTGACCTTCTGCCCGCCCGCCCCGGAGGAGCGGAAGGTGTCGATTTTCAGCTCTGCCGGGTCCAGTTTGAAGTCAAGCTCTCCCGCCTCCGGGAGCACCGCCACCGTGGCCGTGGAGGTCTGGATGCGCCCGCTGGCCTCCGTGGCCGGGACGCGCTTGACACAGTGGCTCCCCGCCTCGTATTTCAGCCGTGACCAGGCGTTTTCCCCCTCTATGACGCAGCAGATTTCCTTGAAGCCCCCCAACTCCGTGGCGTTGGCGCTGAAGGGTTCCACGCGCCAGCCCTGCTTTTCCGCGTACATCGTATACATGCGGTACAGGTCGGCGGCGAACAGCGCGGCTTCCTCGCCGCCGATGCCCGCGCGGATTTCCAGGATGACATTCTTGCCGTCGTCCGGGTCGCGCGGCAACATCAGGCGGCGCAGCAGCGCCTCCGTTTCCGCCAGGGCGGCGCGGCCGGATTCCAGCTCCGCCTGGGCCAGCTCCCGCAGCTCGGGGTCGTCCAGCAGATCCCTTGCCTCCGCGATGCCCTCCAACAGCGTCCGGCGGCGGCGGGAGGCTTCCACCAGGGGGGCCAGCTCCTTCTGCTCCCGCGCCAGCGCGGCATACTTTCCCGGTTCGCCCCAGGTTTCCGGCGCGTCCAGCTGGGCGCACAGCAGCTCGTATTTTTCCTCAATGGCCTTCAGCCGTTCCTGCATGGAATCCGCCCCTTGCTCCGCTTTTTTTCGCAGCTGCCCAGGACCCTCCGGGTACCGGACAGTTTTGTTATTATAGCATATAATGAAGGTGTTGTAAATCGCGGGGATGATTCTTTTTCTCCCCCGGGAGCGGGAGGAACAGCGAAACCGCCGGAGAAGTCATTCGACCTTGCCGGCGGTTTCATTGCTTAGAACAAGAAGCGTTTCAAACAGCTGCATTAGGAACTGTCAACAAATAATCTGAGCATTCTGGCTGGTCTAAATCGCCCTGGGCTGCGTTGTTGTCGGTCGCCGGGCACAAAGCCCGCCTCCCTCCTCCGCCTTGCCCAGAACGATTTATCCTGCGCCATAATTGCTCATCTCCATAATTGCTCATCTTATTTATTGACAGTTCCTTAGCAGGAGAAGCGGAAGGGAATGGCAGGTATCCCCGCGCTGTTGTAGAGATTGACCCGATACCAGGCGGTCCAGGCCAGGCTGACTTCCACCGGACCGTCGTAATTTTCCGGAAGCTGTACAGTCAGCCGGCTGCCTTCCGCCGCGCAGGTATAGGGGACCGGCTTTCCCGCGCCGGTGACAGAGAGGGCGGAAACGGTGTCTCCCCGGATGCTCAGGCCGCTCCCCGCGTGGTCAAAGCGGAGAATGATCCGGTCCCCCTGACGCCGCGCTTCCCGGCATACAGGAGGGTCCGCCTCCATTTCCGCGCCGTAGAGATGTTCTAAAGCCAACAAAGCCAGCCTGAGTCCCACGTCGCGCTTGTTTTTGGGGTGGATGTCCCACTCCTCGCCCAGATCGGAGATGGAGCAGAGATAAGCTTGTCTATCCTCGTCGCAGACTTGCTGCTGTGCCCGGCGGATGAGGGAAAAGGCCCTGTTTTGGCAGGCCAGCCAGGAACGAAAACCAGGCAGCTGGACAATAAAGAAGGGCAGCGCCTCCCCCCAGGCCTCCCGCCAGTCGGACATCAGCGCGGAAAGGGAAGCGGCATAGTGGGCGGGGGATTCCTCCAAATCGTCATCGCTCTCCCCCTGGTACCAGAGCGCGCCCTTTACCCCGAAGGGGGCTATTTTCTGGACCATGTGGGTATAGAGGGCGCCGGGATAATGCTTGGGGTCCGGCAGCTCCATGTACCGTTCCAGATCCAGTCCGCCGGAGGACATTTCCGCGAAAAACGCGCCGATCTCCTCCGGACCGGGTGTACGGGGCATGATAAATTCCGAGAAAGGGTCCCATACGCTGTAACCCCGGTCATTCATGGGGTTGGAGCCCGCAGTTTTCAGGAAGGATTCATATGTCTGCCCCTTGAGCTTTGACATAAAATCCGCCGCCTGCTCCGGGCAGATTTCTCTGGCATGATCTTCCCTCATCCACGCGGAGGAGCGGGTGCCTCCCCAGTTCAGCCCTATGATGCCCACGGGAATCCCCAGCGCCTGATGCAGGCGCTTTGCAAAATAGTATCCCGGCGCGGAGAAAAAGTCCAGGCTCTCCGGTCCGGCTTTCCGCCAAATCCCCACGTTCGAGTAGTCAAAATCCCGCTCCTGCCCCTCATAGGCGCACTCAGGAACGTCATAGAAGCGGATGGCGTCATTCTGGCAGACGGGCAGCTCTTCCTGGAAGAACTGTTCATAGCGCATCAGAAATTCCATGTTGGACTGCCCCCCGGCGAGAAAGATATCTCCCACCGCGACATCTGACAGCAATACCTGTTCTTTGCCTTCCGTGACGGTCAGTTCTTCTGACTTTGAGGCATACAGGGGGCCGACGGAAACGGACCATGTTCCCGTGCTGTCCGCAGCCCCTGTCCATGCCTTCCCCTGGACGGAGACTGTCACCTCAGCGCCGGGGCGGGCTGTGCCCCAGATGGGGATGGGCTTCTCCCGCTGCAGAAGCATTCCGCTTTGAAAGACTTTATCCGGTTTCATCCTTCGCACTCCTCCTCGGTCAACAGCTTCATCAGTACTCTGGCGTGTACCCATTGTCCCGGCTCCGGTTACAGCGGGACGCGCTCGCCCTCGACGGCGAAGCCGCAGCGGGGGTTGCGCTGCAGCAGCTCATCCGCCGCCGCGTCGAGAGCCTCGTCCGTGTGGTTGGGGTCGTGGTGGACCACCAGTGTGCGCTTCGCGCCGCAGTCCAGGCCGAGACGGGCCGCGGCGGTCCAGGTGCTGTGGCCGAAGCTGCTGCGGGAGGGGAACTCCGCCTCGCTGTACTGTCCGTCGCACAGCAGCAGGTCGCAGTCCCGGGCGAAAATTTCTAACTTCGGCAGCAGGTCCTCCGTCAGAGTGCAGTCCGTGGCGATGACGGCGCTCTTGCCCCCGGCGCTGAGGCGGAACAGGGAGACGCCGCCGGGGTGTACCCCCTCCATGACCTCGACCCGGACGCTGCCGATGGAAAAGCCGCCCGCAATCGGGAAAAAGCGAATTTGGGCGGGAAAACCCGTCACGCCCACAGGCCAGAGGGGCGGGGAGAATACCCGCCGGAGCTGCGCCTCCACCCCCATCCCTCCGCGGGTGGCGCCGTATACATCAAGGCGGGCACCGGCCTTCATAAGGTAACGGCACATGGTCAGGCCCTGCAGGTGGTCCAGATGGGGATGCGTGACCAGCAATGACAGGGCCGGCGCCTCCATGACTTGCTCCGGCAGGCGGAGCATCCCGGTCCCGGCGTCCACCAGAATATACTGCCCCCCCAGGCAGATCAGGAAACAGGTGGAAGCGCCGCCGTAGCGGGCATAAGCGGGGCCGCTCACGGGAATCGAGCCCCGCGCGCCCAGAATTTGAACAAAATTCTCCATAAGGGACCTCCGACGGTTTGTAATTTATTTTCCGAACACGCCGTTGAGCCAGTTGCAGAACAGCCCCGGCCACTGCTTTACGGCGCTGTAATCCGGCGGGGCAAAGGGGCCCATCTGGTGCGGGATGCAGGCGCCGAAGCCGTGTCCGCCGTAGGGGAACAGGTGCAGCTCGCTGGGAACGCCCTGGGCCATGTAAGCCTGCTGCAGCTCCACTAAAATCGGCGGCGGCACCACGTCGTCGTCAATGGCGGCGCAGAGGAAGGCCGGCGCGTCGCCCTTGCGGACATGGGTGCGCAGGTCGTACTTGTCCGCGAAGGCCTCGCGCTTTTCCGCGTTTTCGTAGACGTCCCGGCCGGCGATGACCGCCACGATCTTGTCCCCGTGCATCGAAACGGCGGGGTAGATCAGGCCCAGGGCGTTGGGATTGCCGTCGGCGGCGTCCACCTCGTCCGGGACGTAGCCCGGCCAGTCCACGGGTTCATTGCGGAAGCACAGCGCCTCCACGCCCGCCAGGTTTCCGCCGGCGGAGAAGCCCGCAATGGCGATCTTGTTCGGGTTCAGGCCAAATTCCGCCGCGTGGAAGCGCACATAGCGCACGGCGCGCTGGGCGTCCAGATACATCAGCGGCGCGCGGTAGGGGTAGCTGCGGTACCAGAGCACAAAGGCGCTGATGCCCGCCCTGTTTAAAAATTCCGCCACCTCCTGGCCTTCGCTCTCCATGCTCTTGGTGAGGTAGGCCCCGCCGGGGCATAGGATGACGCAGCGGTCGCTGCCCTCTGTAAGGAAGGGGATCAGCAGCGGCACGTCGGAATACGTTTCCGAGGCGTAGCCGCGGCGCATCTCCTCATCCCAGACCAGAAAGTCATTGCCCCGCAGATCCCCCAACTCCGGGCCGCTCTTGTCCCAGATGCCGGGGTAGGTGCTGAACACGTCCTCCATGCTCAGGCTTTTGTCGATGTTCATCACGTCGGATTTGCTCGCGCCGGTGTTGCCGGGGATGCGCGCGCCGTCCCCCCAAATCGGCAGATGCTTCAGGTTCTTGTCCAGTCTCATGCTCTCTCCTCCTGATTTGGATTTGGGAGAATTATACAACGTTTTACCTGACTTGTCCACTTTTTCATGGAGAAAAGTCTTTTTTCTCTTTACAGGGATGGGGGAGGCGTGATATGCTGTGGCTGACAGCGTCAAATTTGCGGGTCGGAAAGGACGGTAAGCGCTATGGGCGACAATATGAAGATGCAGGATGCGGAAGGGAGCATCCACGCGGAAATCCATTTGGAGGACTGCCCCTACTGCGGCGGGCCGGGGCTTCTGGAGGAGGAAAACGGCTGGTGCTGGTACGTGGTGTGCCTGGACTGCGGCGCCCAGACCGCGGAGATGGCCTACAAAACCACAGAGGACCGCCGCGCAGCCGCGCGGAGGGCGGGGGAGCTGTGGAACATGCGGAAGGTGGTCAACGCCGCCCCCGGGGAGTGAGGGGCATAATTTTTTCAGAAAAGACTTGATAATTTCCGGCGTATCGTGTAAAATAAGACCGTGGCCTTTGGCAAGGCTGCACTAGTCGGGGAGCCAGCGGTGCCCTGTTGCCTGCAATCCGCTACAGCAGGGATGAATCCCCACCCGAGGGAGAGCGATGTGTCGCCTGACCCCGGAAAGCGACGTTGACGTTCCGGTCTCGCGCAACGGAACCCCGTGAACCGTGTCAGGCGGGGAACCGAGCAGCACTAAGCGGGTCCCTCCGTGTGCCGTGAGGGCGCCGGAACCGAGTTGGCTGCCGGGGTAACGGATGGGTCGTTCCTTTCAACGGTGGGTGTGCAGTCTTGCCAAGGGCCACATTTTTCAGCGGCCCCCGCCCCTTGCGGGGCGGGGGCGCTTTTTTGAGGCAAAAAGGGGAGGGATCGCCCTTGTATCAGGCGCTGTACAGAAAATGGAGGCCGCGCACCTTTGACGAGGTGGTGGGCCAGGAGCACATCACCGCCACGCTCAAGAACCAGGTGCGCTCCGGGCGGCTGAGCCACGCCTACCTGTTTATCGGCACCCGCGGCACCGGAAAAACCTCCTGCGCCAAAATCCTTGCCAAGGCGGTCAACTGCGAAAACCCCCGGGACGGGAACCCCTGCAACGCCTGCCGCTTCTGCCGGGGCGTCGACGAGGGCAGCCTCATGGACGTGGTGGAGATGGACGCCGCCAGCAACAACGGCGTCGACAGCGTCCGCCAGCTCCGGGACGAGGCCGTCTTTTCCCCCGCCGAGGCGAAAAAGCGCGTGTACATCATCGATGAGGTCCATATGCTCTCCACCAGCGCCTTCAACGCGCTGTTGAAAATTCTCGAAGAACCACCGGAGCACCTGATGTTCATTCTGGCCACGACGGAGCTGAACAAGGTCCCGGCCACCATCCTCTCCCGCTGCCAGCGCCATTCCTTCAAGCGGCTGGACGCCGCCTCTGTGGAGGGGCGGCTGCGGTATGTGGCGGAGCAGGAGAACCTGCAGCTCACGCCCGAGGCGGCGGCGCTGATCGCCGGCCTCAGCGAGGGCGGGATGCGGGACGCGCTGAGCATCCTCGACCAGTGCGCGGGCCGGGACAGCATCGACGTGGAGACAGTCTACTCCGCCATGGGCCTGGCGGGCAAGCGGGAGATCGCGGAGCTGCTGCGGCAGATTGCCGCCCACGACACCGCCGCTGCCATCGGCCTGTTCAACCGTCTGTGGCAGGACGGCAAGGGGCCCTCGACGGTGCTGGGCGAGCTGTCCGATTTGCTGCGGGACCTGCTCATGCGCGCCGTGGCCCCCCAGGGGGGACAGGCGCTGCTCTCCGGCGGCTATGACGATTCGATCCTGCGCTCCTTTGAGGGGACGCTTTCTACGGCAGCCCTGGTGGCGGACATCGACCGCATCCAGACCGCGCTGCGGGATATGCGCGCCGGCCAGGCCCGGACGGTTTGCGAGCTGTGCCTGATCTCCCTGTGTGAACCGGGACTGAACGACACGCTCCCCATGCTGCGCCAGCGGGTGGATGCCCTGGAACGCCGCGCGGCCTCGGGCCTTGCGCCCGCCGCGCCGGCTCCGCTTCCCGCGCCCCCGTCCG
>JAFUVO010000019.1 GCA_017477525.1 Oscillospiraceae bacterium
CCACCTCCCAGGGCTCCATCTGCGGCACCACCCTGGCCCTCATGGACGCCGGCGTGCCTCTGAAGGCCCCCGTAGCCGGCATCAGCTGCGGTCTCATCCAGGACGGCGACGACTTCACCACCTTCATCGACATCCAGGGCGTGGAGGACTTCCACGGCGAGATGGACTTCAAGGTGGCCGGCACCAAGCAGGGCATCACCGCCATCCAGATGGACCTCAAAAATGACGGCCTGAAGCACGAGATCATCAAAGAGGCTTTCCAAAAAACCCGCGAGGCCCGCTTTGATATCCTCGACCAGATCATGCTCAAGGCCATCGCCGAGCCCCGCAAGGAGCTGGCCAAGACCGCCCCGAAGATGATCCAGCTCAAAATCAACCCTGACAAGATCCGCGAGGTCATCGGGTCCGGCGGCAAGACCATCCAGAAGATCACCGCCGACACCAACACAAAAATCGACATCAACGACGACGGCAGCATCTATATCGCCTCCGAGAATATTGACGACTGCCGCGCCGCCCGCCAGATCATTGAAAATATCGTCTTTGAGCCGGAGGTGGGCAAGCTTTACTACGGTAAGGTGGTCCGCATCATCCCCATCGGCGCTTTTGTCGAGCTGGTCCCCGGCAAGGACGGCATGGTCCACATCAAGGACCTCGAGTACAAGCGCACCGAGAAAGTCGAGGATGTGCTGAACATCGGCGATATGACCTGGGTCAAGGTCACGGAGATCGACGACCGCGGGCGCGTAAACCTCAGCCGGAAAGAGGCCATCCGCGAGCGCGAGCGCCTGGGGCTGATGGATTGATAAATCGCCGCCGCTCCCTTTAGGGGGCGGCGGCAGCGCAAAAGGAGGAGAATATGACAAATAAGGAGATCGTCAAAAAATTTTACGACGAGGTGTTCAACGCCTGGGACGTGAGCAAGCTGGACCAGTTCATGCGTCCGGACTACCGGCAGCACAACCCAACGGTCGAAAATGGCCGGGAGGGCTTCATCCGTTTCACGGAGCGCTTCTTTGCCCTGCACCCCAAAATGGAGATCGTCAAAATGGCTGAGGACGGGGATATCGTGATGGTCTTTTTCAAATGCACCCTGGATATCGGCGTCAACAAGGTCTGCGACATCTACCGCCTCCAGGACGGCCTGCTGGCGGAGCACTGGGACGTGGTGCAGCACCTCGACCCGGAGGCCGAAGCTGCAAATCCCAACGGCAATTTTTAAAATATCAAACGCCCCCTCCCAAAAGGCGGGGGCGTTTGATATAAGGGTCAGATAAGCTTTTTCAATTCGCGGATAAAGTCAGGGCTGGTGCCGCAGCAGCCGCCGAGATAGGTCACACGGTCCAACACCGGGGCGACCAGCCGCGCAAAGCCCTCCGGTGTGGCCCCCTCCGCCTCGCCGCTTTCGGGGAGGCCGGCGTTGGGCTTGAGGAACAGCGGCAGTTCCGTCGCGGCGGCGTACTGGCGGATGATCTCCCCCGCGGCGGCGGGCCCCAGGGAACAGTTCATGCCGATGCCCGCGATGCCCAGGGGCGCGAGGGTTTCGACGATGTCCTCCACGCGGTTGCCCATCATGGTCCGCCCGCCCTTTTCAAAGGTCATGGAGCAAATCACGGGAAGATCGTATTTCATCGCGCTCTCCGCCGCGACGCGCATCATCTCCACGTCCATAAAAGTCTCAAAAAACACCATATCCGCCCCGGCTCCGGCACCGGCGGCCAGCATCTCGTCGAAAATCTCCGCCGCCTCGTCCTCCTCCAAATCGCCGTAGGGCTCCATCATTACGCTGAGAGGACCGATATCGAGGGCTGCCTTCACGCCCGTACCCGCCAGGGCCTCCTTCGCAATGCGCACACCTGCTTCTACGACCTCCGACGCAGCGTAAGAGGAAGAGCGCTCTACCGCCAGGCGGTTGGCCCCGAAGGTGTTGGCGCAGACAATCTCGCTGCCCGCCTCCGCGTACTCCTTCGCCACCTCAGCCACAAAGTCCGGGTGCTCCATGTTGTACTTCCACACAGGGTCTTTCTCCACACCCTGCTGTCCGGCTTTCTCCCAGAGCCGCGTCCCCTGTGCGCCGTCCAAGAGGATAATTTTACCCATGCTCCCTTCTCCTTCCCATCAACAGAACAGGGCCCCTTCGGGGCCCTGTTCTGTTTTCATTTGTGTTGTCCTCCCCCCGGGGGAGGACAACTGAGAAAACCAATTATTTCTTGCGGGCGAAGAGCTTCTGCATATACTCCAGGCCGGAGTGGTCCTCGCTCTCGAAGCCGGTGCCGCCGTACTTGTAGACGCGGTCAGCAACGGACTTGTCCAGCTTGTCCTCGTCGATGAGGGCAACGCAGCGGGCCATGGAACCGTCGCCCATGTACCAGCGCAGCGGGAAGCAGAAGAAGTCGAACTCCGTGCCGGCGGGGATCTTGTCGAGGTCGCCGCCCAGGTTCTCAACGCCGACAATGCCGTGGCCCAGCATCTGCTTGTGGCAGGGCTCCCAGGTGCCCCAAATGCCGATGTTCTCGAGATCGCCGTACATCTCGTTATACTTCTCCTGGCCGAAGATGCGGATATACTCGAACTTATCGAACTTCGCGTAGGCTTCCTCGCCGAACAGCTTCTTGTACTCTTCGGTGATGGGCTCACCGGTGGCGCCCAGCAGGTTCATGCGGGTCATGCCGTTGTTGCCCATGGCGGTGTGCAGGGGGTGATCCAGGGCCTGGCTGTCCATGGCGACGCACTTCAGGCCGTGCTTCACAAACCAGCGACCGGCCTCGACGCCGGTGCCGATGGAGTAATGGTAGTAAGCCTTGCTGTCGTCAAACAGGCGGTGCATCCCGGTGTTGAGACACAGGACCTTGCCCTTCAGGCTGTCGGGATCGACGCCGGCGTTCTTGCAGGCCTCGTCCAGCTCTTTGTCGGTGATCAGGGCCCAGGGCTCCAGATCGAACTTCAGCACGACGGCCTTGCCGGTGTAGGCGTCGACGGGCATTTCATGGGTGTAGCGGGCGCGGCGGCCGTCGAACTCATACTCCATGACGTGGCGCGGGGCGTCGCAGTGGGTGCCGGTGTGCATGGTGCAGGTGATCTTCTGGGTCAGCACGCCGCCCTTGGCCATGGTGTGGGTGTTGTCGATCTCGGGCTTGTCGAAATAGGGCCAGCGGGGAATCTCAGCGCCGAAGGGGTGGGTCAGGTCTACGTATACTTTGCCCATAGTAATCAATCCTCCAAAATAATATTGTTGCCATTCCCGCCTGGAGGGCGGGAATGAAATTGTTTTGTATCAGCTGCGGCGCGAAGCCTTATACCACGAGGTAGCCGCCGGAGCAGTCGCAGTGTGCGCCGGTGATAAAGTCGGAAGCGGCGGAGGACAGGAACAGGGCGTAGCCGACGAAGTCCTCGGGCTCGCCGAGGCGACCGATGGGCTCACGGGCCAGGAAGTTCTTGTAAACCGCGCTCTCCGGGTCAAACATCCACTCGGTCAGGTCGCTGCGGAACACCGTCGGGCAGATGGAGTTGACGTTGATGTGGTACTTCGCGCTCAGGTCGCAGGCCAGGCAGGACACCATCATGTCCGCGCCGCCCTTGCTGGTGCAGTAGCCGGTGTAGTTGGCCATGCCGCGGGTGGAGCGCTGGGAGGTGACGACGACCATCTTGCCGCCCTTGCCCTGCTCGACCATCTGGTGGGCGACATACTTCGTGACGATGTAGACGCTCTTGCAGTCGGCGTCCATGATGTACTGCCAGTCGGCCACGGACTGCTCCAGCACGTTCTGGGGCTTATTGAAGCCGTGGGCCACGGCCAGGATGTTGACCTCACCGAATTTGTCCACGCATGCCTTGATGATGGCCTGCACGTCCGCCTCATTGGACGGATCGCCGGCCAGGTAGGCGCAGTCAATGCCCTCGGCCTTGAACTCATCTTCGAGAGACTGCAGCTTGCCCGCGTTGCGCCCGGTCATGAACACCTTCGCGCCGGCATAGCCGTAAGCCTTGGCCAAAACGCAGCCCAGCGCGCCGGTGGCGCCGGTGACAAGGGCGACCTTACCCTCTACCGAGAACATGCTCTGAACAAACTCTTTTTTTACAGGAACCATGTCAATCCCCTCCTTTAACAGATGCCCCTATTATAATGTAAGCACGTATTTACAGCAATTAGGCACTTATTTGTAATTAGATTACCATATAGTAAGTAGTTACTTTTCAGTGTCTACAAAAATGCACAAAAATAGTTAAAAAAATCGGCGTGAAACTACAAAAAATCGTGGAGCTCTTGTAATGCTTTGTTAGATTGCACAAAATCTGCAAGGATTTTTTTACCGCCGCGCAACGCTTTTCCATGCTATAATAGGCGCAGGAAAACGGCATGGGGGGCATTAGGGCACATGGCAAGAAACAATTTCGAGGATCCGGCGAACCCCTACCACTACGCGCTGCACTGTCTTGGCGGCCGCTGGAAGATGACGATTCTCCACGAAATCTACACCTATGGATCGATCCACTTCAACCAGACGCTGAAGGTGCTGCCGATCTCGGAGAAGGTGCTGAGCCAGCAGCTCAAGGAGCTGATCGCGGACGGTCTGGTGCAGCGCTACGTCCACGGGGAGAGCTTTCCCCCCTCGACGGACTACCAGCTCACCGAGGCCGGGCGGCAGCTCATCCCCGCGCTGGACATGCTCTACGTCTGGTCCATCCGTCAGATGGACGCCCGCGGCATCCGCATCGACGCAGACGCCTTCGCGGTCCACCAGTCGGAGCAGTATGTGGACGCGCTGGGGGATATCATGAACGCCAACAATTTCTGGCCGGAGCGGGAGCGGCTGGGGAACAAAAAATGACTGGGAACTGTCCAAATTTTTTATATTGCGGCCCCGCCCGAAGGGCGGGGCCGCAATATAAAGTAAAATCAATTCCGCTTTTCTGAATACGTTACATGCAGGGGATTAGTCGGAAAGGTTGAGAGCATATGCGTGAAAGCCAAGGATATCCGACAGCTCGGTTAAAACAGGGTCCAGCCCGTGAGGGTGGGGAGGAATGGGGCTGCGGGAAATTTCGACTTTGCTGGGCAGATGATACGGCAGCTTCAGCCGTACCTTCGTACCCCGCCCCACCTGCGTCCGCACCAAAAGTACGCCGCCGTGCAGGCGTGCGATACCGTCAGCGATCGCCAGTCCCAGCCCGGCGGTCGCGGCCCTGTCGATGTGGTTTCGGTCCGCGCCGCAGGCATAGCGGCAGAAGATGCTGGGATAGACGTCCATTGGTATGCCGCTCCCGCTGTCCTCAACCGTAATCACCACATTTTCATCTTCGTAATCCAGGTGCAGATGGATTTGACCGCCCTTCGGCGTATGCGCCAGGCTGTTGTCAATCAGATTCAGCAGCAGCCGTTCGATCAGGTCGGCGTCCACGTCGGCAATCATTGTTTCCAACGGTGAAGAAAAGCGAAGGGAGGCGCAGCCATCTCCGAGCAAGGTTGAAGCGCTGTCAACCAGGTCGGCGCAGAGCGCCGTTAAATTCGTCGGTTCCGGGACATACCTCAGCCGTTTTTCACGGAGCAGTTTCATTGTACTCAGGTTGCCCACCTGACGTTTGATGAAGTGGTATTGCTTCCGCAGCACGGAAATTGTCATGCGCAGCGTGTCATCTCCCGCGGCAGCCTCGGTGTGAGCCGCCAGTCGGTCAAGGGCAAGACTGATGACGCCCAGCGTGGCATTCATCTGCACCAGGCAGCCGTCGGACAGAAAGCTCGGCCCATTTTCCTCTTCCGGCTCCGGGACCAGGGAAAACATGCGGAGCGCTCCCTCAGTATCGCAGAAAACAGAATAGTTCCTGCCCGCGATTGCCGCCCTGGCGGTGTAGCTGCCGCCCTCTTCCCTGAGAAAATGCGGGGAAAACAGTTTGGCGGCGGGCCGGCCCTCTCCCACATGGGGGAAAGCCGCCCTGGCCGCGGGGTTCATAAACGCCAGCTTTCCATCCTCTACCACAATCATGGGATCCCGGCAGAGAGAAAGCAGCTTTTCATTGTTTCCGTCCATGATGCTCCCTCCGGCTATAGGATTTGCGAAACAAGATAATATATTCCATCGCGGGCGTTTTCATATGTTGTCCCTTTGCAGTATAGCAGATATTCGACGTTTTTTGAAGTCTTTCCTCGAAAAAACACATACGCCGCGGATTCGGACAACCCGCGCTCTCCCACGAAAGACAACCCCGGCGGTATATCACCGCCGGGGCCGCTTTATGGGATGAGGACAAAATGAAAAAGATGAAGCAAACTTTGTAATTATGATTATAGCCTTGGATTATTACAAAAGAAAGCGAGCAAATATTACAAAATTGTGAAGTTTTCCAACGGTTTTCCGCCTCGTTCGCCTCATGATGGATAAGTGTGGGTGCAGTAGTCGCGGATGGCCTGCCGCAGGACCGTCAGGTCCACAAAAGTGTCCGGGCGCTTGCTCACGTCCCGCAGGAGGGCGGCGGGATGGTAGAGCGCCATGGTCATGACGCCGTTTTTGATGGTCCACTGGCCGTGTTCCCGGGATATTTTGAAATCGCCGCGAATCCAGCGCATTGCGGCAATGCGTCCCAGGCAGACAATGATTTTCGGGCGCAGCAGCGCCACCTGCCGATCCAGCCAGAGGGCGCAGGCCTCCTGCTCAATGTTCAGCGGGTCGCGGTTGTTCGGTGGGCGGCATTTCACCATATTGGCGATATATACCCGGCTGCGGTCCAGATCAATCAGTTCAAGCATGTCGTCCAGCAGCTTCCCCGCCCGGCCGACGAAGGGTTCCCCTTTGAGATCCTCCTGTTCGCCCGGTCCCTCGCCAATGAACATCACCTCCGCGTCGCGCGCCCCCACGCCGAACACCACATGCCGCCTCGTCTCGCAGAGCCCGCAGCGGCGGCAGGCCAGGCACTCCCGTTCCAGCTCTTCCCAATTCATGATACCCCTCCCGGAATGTTCAGCGTTCCGCGGCGACGGTGAGTTCCCGGGCAGCACGGACAGTCAGCGCACCGAGGCGCTGCAGATCCGGCGCGCGGCCATCGCCGGAAAACGCGCCTGCCAGTCCCAGGGCCAGCCGTGCCGTTCCATCCGCGTCACAGACTGGAGCGGCCACCGTCCACCGCCCGTGGGCCATTTCTTCCTGTTCCACGCACCAGCCGTTGCGCCGGACAGCGTCACAGTCCCGGTCCAGCGCCTCAAAGCTTGCCACTGTTCGAGCGGTGAAACGGACCAGGCTGAGCTGGCGCAGCATCTGACGGTACTCCCCGGGGGGCAGGGCGGCCAGCATAACCTTTCCCGGCGCGCTGCAATATAGGGGCATCCTCGTCCCCGGCGGTGAGAGCTCTATCCCGTCCCTGATCTCAGCAGCGTCAAGAATCACGATATCCGTCATGCCCCATCCGGCGAGGAAGGCTGTTTCGCCCGCCTGTTTTGCCAGCGCGCGCAGCCGGAGCCTACCCTCGGTTCCGACGCCCCAGACCGCGCCGGCGGCACAGCCCAATTCAAACAGCCGCAAACCGAGAATATAGCGCCCGTCAGACTGCCGCTGTTCGACGAGCCCGCTGGCGGCCAGCGTCGAAACAATGCCGTGGGCCGTGCTCTTGGCCCAGCCCAGCCGCTCCGACAGCTCCTTCAACGACAAACCGCCTCCCGCGGTTTCCAGCAATTCCATCACCTGCACCGCTTTTGACACCGACAATATTACCTTTTTTTCCATAGGTTCTCTCACCTCCCGGCGAGGGCCGCGAAAAAGTTACTGCGATTGTATAAAAAAACCGGCGCGGTGGTGCCGTGCCGGAATTTTTATGCGGAAGCGCTCAGAGCCTCTCCTTGACCTTGGCCGCCTTACCCACGCGGTCGCGCAGGTAATACAGCTTTGCCCGGCGAACCTTGCCGCGGCGGACAGTGTCCACGGACACAATGGTCGGGGAGTGCACGGGAAACACTTTTTCGCAGCCAACGTTGTAGCTGATGCGGCGGACCGTGATGGTCTCGTTGATGCCGCCGTGCTTTTTGGCGATGATGGTGCCTTCAAAAGCCTGGTTGCGTTCGCGGCTGCCTTCTTTGACCCGGACGGTCACGCGGACAGTATCGCCAACATTCATTTCCGGCAGCGAGCTCTTCATATATTCGCTCGTCAGGGTTTGGATCAAATCTGCCATGGTGTCTGCATCCTTTCGTTTACGGGCGTTCGTTACCGGCGCACGGCGCGGCAGAGGACCGCCCTGATTTAACAAGCCATATTACAATACCATATCGGAATAGGAAATGCAAGCTTTTTTTGTACACCGGTCTGTGGCTGCTGCTGCAAGTCCGCTGCGGGCAAGTATGTTCGTATCCATCCTCTGGGCGATAAGCGCCAGGAATGCGATCACTCCCGCTTCGTTGACCGCGGAAATCATAGCGTGTTATTCGTCAGACCGCGGAGGGCAAGCGGGAGGCTCAGCCCTGCAAGAATCCCCGATCCAAGGTATTCCTTAAACCGAAAGTTTTCGTCTCCCCCGTTTTCTCAAAGCGAATGCTGATCCGGTCCTTCGCCGGATTGATGTCCGTGACGGTCCCGTCCCCGAACCGCGTGTGCCGTACCGGCACCCCGGCTGCCAGCGCGGCCGGGGATATGTTTTTTCCGTGCGGTGCTTTATCCTGTACCGGGTGCGTTTCCGCTTCCGGCACCGCATATCGCGGGGTCGTGTCGCGGCGCTCCCACATTTCCGCCAGCGTGAACATACGGAAAGCACCACTGGAAAACTCCACTAACAGCGTATCCCCGCCCTGGGCGGTGATCACGCCTCGTCCCAGTTCCCGGTCCGTGTAGGTCCTGCCGACCAAATTTTTACGAAGCGGCGCGAACACATCGCCATCCTCCCGCAATTCCACTGGCAGTGAACGCGATATTTCCGTGGCAAATTCGGACACCTTTCCGCCGCATTGGAACAGGTACAGCAGTTCCTTGGCCCGCGTCATTCCCACATAGCATAGCCGCCGCTCCTCCTGATACTGCCGCCAGTTGGCGGGTGTTTTGGCCTCCTGCTCTGTCAGGGCCGGGAGAATCCCATCCAGCACATCCAGCAAATACACCCGGCTGTATTCCAGCCCCTTGCTGGAATGAATTGTGGACAGCAGGAGCTTTGCGCCGCCCTCGTTTCTGTGGGTCCGAATAATCTCCCGCAGGGTGTCCAGCCGCCGAAGCAGCGCCTCCGCGCCAGGCTCATGCCTGCCCAGCATACAGAGGATGGAATGCTTGCCCTCGTCCAGCCTGCGCTCCTTCACAAACTGCCCGTAACGCATCCCGTACCACACGCGATTGACCGCTGTTTCCGCGTCGTCCTTCAACAGCGCGGCGAACTGGCTGAATAACTCCAGCACCGCGTCCTTCCCGTAACCGGAGAGGTCCGGCGAGGAAAGCAATTCCTCCAATACCGGCTTGCCGCTTTTTTCGCTCCGTTCGCAGGCGTACACCGCTGCCGCCCTGGGAATGGGACTGCCGAATTTATAATAAATATGCTGAAACAATTCGCCGTTGGCCGGGTCCTGGGCAAAACGGAAAATATCCGAAATATCCCCAACTACGCGGTGGGAGAAAAACGTCGGGTCGAAATTGCGGCAGGCATAGGGTGTGCCGCTGCGTTCCAGCAGGTCGATGAGCGGCAGGGCGCTGTCGTTGTTGCGGTAGAGCACCGCGGTCTGCTCCTCGCAGTTTTGCGCCACGGCGAAAAGATATTTGAACTGCGCCTCCCGGTTTTTTGCCCGGATGATCTGCACCTGCTCCCCGGGGCCCCGCACTGCCCGCATGGTTTTCTCATAGCGGTCCGTATTCCGCGCGACGAAGGCGTTGGACACCGTAATGATCTCCGGCGTCGAGCGGTAATTCTGTTCCATCAGCAGCACCTTCGCGCCGGGGTAATCCTCCTTGAAACGCATCAGCGCCTCAGGGTAGGCGGCGCGGAAGCCGTAGATGCTCTGGTCCTCGTCGCCCACCATGAAAATGTTGCCGTGTTTCCGCGCCAGCAGGCGGATGATCTCGTGCTGAATTTTGGAGGTGTCCTGGGACTCGTCCACGCAGAGATAGCGGAAACGATCCTGATAGCGCTCCAGCACGGCGGGGTAGCCTTTCAGAATCGCCAGCGCATAGACCATCTGATCGTCGAAGTCCATCAGGCGGTGGCGCTTCAGCTCTTTATTGTATCGTGCAAAAATCTCCGGAAAGCGTTCCACACCGGTTTCCAGCTTTTGAATCTCGTCCTCAGCGAGCAACATGTTTTTCGCGTAAGTGATGCCGGTGCGGATATCCTTGACTGTACTGTCCGCGGCATACTCCCTGTTCAGCTCACGGAAAATCTCAGCCACGATTTTTGCCGCGTCACTTTCCCCGACAAGCTCGAACATCTCGGCCTTTCCATGGTTGCGGCTGTAATAGCGCACAATATCCAGCGACACGGCGTTGATCGTCCCAAAGCTGATCTGTCGCGCCGTATCCTCCCCGAACAGGGCGGCGCAGCGGGAGCGCATCTCCTTCGTGGCGGCTCTGGTGTAGGTCATGGTCAGTATCGATCTCGGATCGACGCTACCCACGGCGGTCATATAGCCCAGCCGTGTTACCAGCACCGTCGTCTTACCGCTGCCCGGGACCGCCAGCAGCAGCACCGCGCCCTCCGTGGCCCGAACCGCCTCCCGCTGCTGGTCGTTGAGGTGCGTCATATATTGTTCCGCAAACTGTCCATCAGTCATGGCGTTTATCCTTTCCCCCCTCTCGAAAGCCCTTTGCCGCCAAATAAGGAAAACGCCACACGCGATACGCTCCGCCCTACATGTGACGCCTTTGTTATTCCGTGAACACACCGGCCAGATTGGCGCTGAAGCTTTCCCGCAGACTGACGGGGACCTTCGCGCCAGCGGTATAGGCCTCCAATCCGTTTTTCCAGGACACCCGCTGATAGAGCCGGTACCTCATCTACAGGCGGTGGCTCCGGTTGGAGGTAGTGGATTTCAATCGCCGGGATAGCAGCTGATTTGCATCACTCGTTTCTCCCTGCTCTATTCTTATGAAAGCAAGAATAGCACATTTTTGAAAAGAGTTCAAGAGATTGACACCGCGCACTCCCATACCAGCGCAACGTGCTCCGGCTCGCATCCGAGACTTTGACGTTTCCGCACCCCTGACAGCTCACTGCCATCGACGAAAGCATGGCCAGTTGGCTAATCGAGCCCGCAATCTCTTCTCGAAAACAGGATAAAAAGTTTTTGCAAAGTTTTTAAAGAAACTCTTGCAATTTCTTCCCGGGTGTGTTATATTATTTGAGCAAGAGCTTTTGACGATTGTATTCCCGGGTGTAGCGCAGATGGTAGCGTGCTTGAATGGGGTTCAAGAGGCCGCTGGTTCAAATCCAGTCACTCGGACCAATTTCCTCCGATTTTTGTGATAAAAATCGGAGGAAATTACTGTTTTTATGAACTTTTCTGTGATTATATTTTTTCTGCATCAGGCTTTGACCACATGTTTGACCACAGTTGGAAAAAGGAGGGACTATGGGACCGG
>JAFUVO010000020.1 GCA_017477525.1 Oscillospiraceae bacterium
ACGGCTTCGGGCGCTGGCGCGTCCACCCGGACGGCAAGCCCTCCCGGACGGAATTTTCCGTGGAGGCCCGCTCCGGGCCGCTGGCCCTGTTGCGGCTGAGGCCCTGCACGGGGCGGAGCCACCAGCTCCGGGTGCATCTAAGCGCCATGGGCTGGCCCTTAGCGGGGGATACCCGCTACGGCGCGCCGGAGGCGCCGGGGCTGGATCGCCCCGCCCTCCACTCCTGCCGCCTGCGCTTTGTCCACCCTGTCACCGGGGAACATCTGGAATTTGATTCGCCCCTGCCGGCGGATATCCGCGCCCTCGCCGGCGCGCCGGGAGGGGAGGGGGGAGGCGCCGCGCATGTCTGAGCTATTGGAGGGCCTGAACGCCGCCCAGCGCAGGGCGGTCACGACGACGGAGGGCTTTGTAAGGGTGGTCGCCGGGGCCGGCTCCGGTAAGACGAGGGCGCTGTCAACGCGCTTCGCCTACCTGGTGAACGAGCTGGGCATCCCGCCGGGGAACATCCTCTGCGTGACCTTCACCAACAAGGCGGCGGAGGAGATGCGCCAGCGCATCCACCGCCTCACCGGCGACAACGACACGGGCTACATCTGCACCTTCCACTCCTTCTGCGTCTCGGTGCTGCAGGAGGACGGCCACGCCATCGGCTACCCCCGCAGCTTCCTCGTGCTGGACAACGCGGACATTGACGACATGCTCCGGGTGATCTACGAGGAGCGGGGCCTGAGCCTGCGGGACATGAGCTTCCGGGACGCGCGGGACATGTTCGAGATCGAAAAACTCCTCAAGCGCCCGGAATACTACCTCGACCTGGTGAACCTGTCCCTGGAGGGGCTGCACGAAAAATACGCCTCCGCCGCCGGGACGAAGGACACGCTGTTTTATGGCTACCTCTACCAGCAGAAAAAATGCTTCGGCCTGGACTACAACGACCTGCTGACGCTCACGCTGTATATCTTCCGCGAATACCCGGCCATCCGGCAAAAATGGCAGGAGCGGCTGGAATATATGATGATCGACGAGTTCCAGGACATCGACGCGCCCCAGTATGAGCTGATGGAGGTGCTGTGCGCCTTCCACAAAAACCTCTTTGTCGTGGGGGACCCGGACCAGACGATCTACACCTGGCGGGGGGCGAACATCCGCTATCTGCTGGACTTCGACAAAAAATTCCCCGGGACAAAGACGGTCATGATGATGGAGAACTACCGCTCCACGCCCCAGATCATCCACGCCGCTAACTCCCTGATCTCCCGGAACAAAACCCGTATGGAAAAGGACCTGATCCCCACCCTGCCGGACGGCCCCAGCGTCCTCTGCCACCACGCGGAAACGGCGGCGCGGGAGGCGGAGTGGATCGCGGAGCAGATCAAGGCCCTGGCCGGCGCCGGCGTCGCGGCAAGGGATATCGCGGTGCTCTACCGGGCCCACTACCTGACGCGGGAGGTGGAGGACGCGCTGCGGCGGGCGGACATCCCCTATGCCCTTTACAGCGGCGTGCCGTTTTATTCCCGGGCGGAGGTCAAGGACGCGCTGAGCTACCTGCGCATGGCGGTATACCGGGACGATTTGTCCTTCCGCCGCGTCGCCAACACCCCCAAGCGCAATCTTGGCCGCCGGCGGATGCGGTTTTTGGAGGATTACGCCGCGAAAAACGGCGTCAACTTATACGAATCCCTGCGCCTGACGCTGGACGACGCGGCGTTCAAGGGCACGAAGGCGGCGGGCTTTGTGGAGCTGGTGGAGCGGTTTTCCGCCGCCGTGTCCAACGGACGTCCGGCGTCGGAGCTTTTGGGGGCGCTGCTGGACCGCAGCGGCTATGAACAGATGCTGCGCACCGAGGGCAGCCGGGAGCGGCTGGACAACCTGGCGGAGCTGAAGCAGTCGGTGTACGACTACGAGACAAATTGCGGCGAGGAAGCTACGCCGGAGCACTACCTGGCCCATGTGGCCCTGTTTACCTCCGGCGACGAGGCGGACAGGGGGGAGCGGGTGAAGCTCATGACGGTCCACGCGGCGAAGGGCCTGGAATTTCCCTATGTGTTCCTCTGCGGCCTCAACGAGGGGGTTTTCCCCTCCCGGAAGGTGAACTCCCTGCAGGGCATGGAGGAGGAGCGGCGGCTGGCCTTCGTCGCCATGACGCGGGCGGAAAAGCGGCTGTTCCTCAGCGACGCGGAGGGCTGGTCCCCGGAGGACCGCTCCCCCCGCTATCCCTCCCGCTTCCTGCTGGACATCGCCCCGCCCCTGCTGGAATTTACCCGCCGCCCCAAGGATTCCCTCATCCGGGCCGCGCGGGACTATATCGAGGTCAGCACTTCCTATCTGCCGGAGAACCTGGCCCTGCGCTGCTTCGAGCCCGGGCAGCGTGTCCGCCACAGCGTGTTCGGCCTGGGCGTGGTGCTGCGGGCCGACCCGGAGCGGGGGGTCCACCTGGTCCAGTTCGAGGGCATGTCCAGCCCCAGATCCATCAGCTTCAAGGCGAAGCTGGAAGCGGTCGAAGCCCCGCCGCCGGAGGGGGCGCGATAGCGCAAAGCGAACAGGATGACGGCGTATGCCCCCTTCCGGGCGGGTATACGCCGCTTTTTCACACATACGCGGCAGCTTTCGGCCCCGACGGACGGCGCCAGACGAAAAATGGAATATTTTTCATGGAAGATGTCAACATATAGTCATATAAAGCCAGAGAAAATCAATATATATTGTATTTCCTGATTTACCGCAAAGCTGCCTGTGAATACGGCGTATAGTTACAATTTCCGACAAAATAATGCACTTGCTTTTTCATGATGCTGCTCTTATAATGGGTCCATACGGTTGAGGAAAATGGTGTAAACAACGGTTTTTTTCCACAACTGTTGAAAAAATGTTCAAAAAACGGGGTGGGCAGCTTGACCGGGGAATTCCAGCATAATCTGGACGCGAAGGGGCGGCTGTTCATGCCCGCGCGGCTGCGGGAAGAGCTGGGGGAGGTGTTCTACCTGACCCTCTCGATGGACCGTTGCCTGGCGGCATACAGCGGCGGGAGCTGGCGGGACCTGTCCGACCGGGTCAGCGCCATGCCCTATGTGAAGCAGCGGAAAATGCGGCCGTTGTTTGCCAGCGCCGCCCGCTGCGAGCTGGACGCCCAGGGGCGCATCCTGATTCCGCAATCGCTCCGGGCCTACGCCGGCCTGGACAAGGCCGTGACGGTGGTGGGCTGCAACAACCACGCCGAGCTCTGGGACAGCGCGGAATGGGCCCGCCTCAGCGCCGAGGAGAGCGCGCCGGAGAATATCGCCGCCGTGATGGAAGAGCGCAAGTTCTGATGCCTCCCCCCGAAGGGGGGAGGTCTGTTTCCGCGCCCCAGTTCGCGCCCATAGGCGCGAAGCGACGCAGCCTTTCACGGAGCAATGAAATTGCAAATTTCATTGCTCGTGAGTATTGAAAAGAGGTCCCATGAGCGATTATCATTATTCCGTTATGTTAAACGAGTGCGTCGACGCGCTCAACATCCGCCCCGACGGCGTCTATGTGGACGGCACCCTGGGGATGGGGGGCCACAGCGAGGCCATTGTCCGCCGCCTGGATACCGGACAATTGGTGGCCATTGACCGGGACGAGCGGGCTTTGGCCTACGCGAAGCAGCGCCTGGCCCCCTGGGCGGAGCGCATCCGCTTTGTCCACGGGAATTTCCGGGAACTGAAGCTGATCCTGCGCGACCTGCAGATGGAGCGGGTGGACGGGATGCTCTTCGATTTGGGGGTGTCTTCCCCGCAGCTGGACAACCCCGAGCGGGGCTTTTCCTACATGGCCGACGCGCCGCTGGACATGCGCATGGACACCGGCGAGGATCTGAGCGCCTGGTTCGTGGTGAACAAGTGGCCGGAGGAGCGCTTAAAAAAACTGCTCTGGGACTACGGCGAGGAGCGCTACGCCCCCCGGATCGCCGCCGCCATCGCGCAGCGGCGGAAGGAGAGCCCCATCGACACGACCTTCGAGCTGGTGGAGGTCATCCGAAACGCCATGCCCGCGAAGGCGCGGCGGGAGAAGCAGCACCCGGCCAAGCGCAGCTTCCAGGCCATCCGCATCGCCGTCAACGACGAGCTGGGGGCCATCGGCGAGCTGATGGAGTCGGCTGCGGAGCTGCTGAACCCCGGCGGGCGCGTCGCGGTGATCTGCTTCCACTCCCTGGAAAGCCGCGTCGTCAAGAACGCCATCGCCCGCCGGGAGAACGGCTGCACCTGTCCGCCGGAATTTCCGGTCTGCGTCTGCGGCTTCCGGCAGACCCTCAAAACCGTGGGCCGCAAGGCCCTCACCCCCACCGCCTCGGAAATCGCGGAAAATCCCCGCTCGCGCAGCGCCGTACTCCGCGTGGCGGAGCGCGTTTGAGGGTGTGAATGCTCTTTATTGTGGGGAAAGGGAGCGTACACACGTTCACATTGTTCACAGGGAAAGGTTTCGCCAGGCGTATTTCCCCCTGACCTTTGGGGCCGGGGGGAGCAGAACACCAAAGAGGAGGCGACCAGATGGCCGCGTTGAAGCAGAGGGGGCGGCATACCGCGCAGGAGCCGCGATTTGAATATTTTGACTTCGACCCCGGCGACGAAGAGGAGAGCCCGCCTCCCCCGGAGGCGGAGGGGCAGGACCGCCCCGTGCTCCGGGCGCGGCGGCGCGTTTCGCTGTTCCCCCTGTTCGGGGTGCTGGCGGCGGGCTACCTCTTTGTGGCGGCCATGACCGCCCAGACCCGGCTGCTGGAAATTTCCGAACGCAGCGCCGCGCTGCAATCGCGCATCGAGGAGCTGGAAACGGAGCAGGCGCGGCTGCGCATCGCCCGGGAGGGCGCCCTCAACTTAGCGGAGATCGAAGCTTACGCCACCGGGACCCTCGGGATGCGCAAGCCGGGGGAGGACCAGATCAAGTATATCGGGCTGCCCTCGCCGGACCGGGCGGAGCTGCCGCAAAAAAAGGCGCGGGAGAATTTCGTCGACCGGGTTTCCGACTTCCTGATGGAGATCGGCGCATATCTGGCCTGGGAGGGCGAATAAAATAGCAGCGGCGGGGGACAGGAGACAGACAAAAAAGCGCCCTCCACGCCCATCCTGATTTGGAGGCACGACATGTCGGACAACAGCTCCCCCCGGCGCGACGGCGCGCCCACAAAACTGATGCTCAGCCGCACACTGGTTCTGCTGATCGTGTGCGGCGTCGCCGCGTTTATCGTTTTAGCGGCGCAGCTTTACCGCATACAGATCATCGACCACGCCCGCTACGAGTCCGCCGCGATTGAGCAGCAGGTCCGGGAGACCGCCATCGACTCCGGGCGCGGGGCGATTTACGACCGGGGCGGCGGCATCCTCGCCATGAGCGCCACCGTCGATACGATCTACCTCTCGCCGGCGGAGATCAAGATGTACGGCGAGGGCCCGGAGCTCATTGCCCGGGGCCTGTCGGAGATTTTAGATGTGGACTACGACCGGCTCATAGAGCTGGCGGGGGACACCCGCTCCTGGTACAAGACCGTGGCGCGGAAGGTGGAGCAGGAGCTGAGCGACCAGGTGCGGCGCTTCAAGAACGAGTATGACTTAAAGGGCGTCAAAATCGAGACGGATTCCAAGCGCTATTACCCCTACGGGGCTCTGGCCAGCCATGTGGTGGGCTTCGTGGGCTTTGAGAACCGGGGGCTGGCGGGCATCGAGCTGAGCCAGGACAGCCTGCTCACCGGGGCGGCGGGGAGGGTGGTCCGGGCCAAAAACGCCTACGGCACCGACATGCTCTACACCAAATATGAGGACTACTACGACGCCGAGGACGGCTGCAGCGTGGTGCTGACCATCGACGCGGGCATCCAGGCCTTTGTGGAAAAGCACCTGGCCCAGGCCGTGGCGGATTACGGGGCCAGGGGCGGGGCGGCGGCCATCGCCATGGACCCGAACACCGGGGAGATACTGGCCCTGGCCTCCCTGGGGAATTTTAACTTAAACGACTTCCAGGCCGTCAGCCCGGAAAAGGCGGCGGAGATCGGGGCCGTGTCCGACCCGGAGCAGCGCCAGCAAATGCTGGCGGAGGCCCAGCAGGAGCAGTGGCACAACAAGGCCGTCGAGGACATGTATGAGCCGGGCTCCACCTTCAAGCCCATCACCATGGCGATGGCCCTCGAAGAGGGCGTGGTGACGCGGGACAGCAGCTTTTACTGCGGCGGCTCCTTCGCCGTCCCCGGGGACTCCGGGGAGGGCCGCCACTGCTGGCGGCGGCAGGGCCACGGGATGCAGACCCTGACCCAATGCTTGCAGCACTCCTGCAACGTGGCGCTGATCCAGATCGCCCAGCGCGTCGGGGCGGAGAAGTTTTACGAGTACATCGACGCCTTCGGCTTCCGGGAGCCCACCGGCATCGAGCTTTCCGGCGAGGCCGGGAGCCTGTGGTGGAACAGCGAGCTGTTCTGCGACCCCTACAACCAGACGCAGCTGGCGGCGGCATCCTTCGGACAGACCTTCAACATCTCCCCGCTGCAGCTGGTCCGGGCCATGAGCGCCGTGGTGAACGGGGGCTATGTGATGCAGCCCTACCTGGTGCGGGAGGTCCGGGACAGCGCGGGGAACGTGGTATCGCGGGCCGAGCCGAAGGTCCTGCGCCAGGCCGTCAGCGAACGGACCAGCCAGACCATGCGGGAGATGCTGGAAGCCGTCGTCGGCGACATGTCGGAGGGCACCGGGAAAAACGCCTATGTGGCAGGCTACCGCATCGGCGGCAAGACAGGCACCTCCACGGACACGGTGCGTGAGGCGGCGACGGGGGAGAAGGAGTACATTGTCTCCTTCATCGGCGTCGCTCCGGCGGACGACCCGAAGATCGTCCTGCTGGCGCTGATCGACAACCCGGACCCGTCCTGCGGGGTGGCTGTCTCCGGCGGGGCCATGGGGGCCCCCACCGTCGGGGCCATGCTGGCGGATATTTTGCCCTACATGGGCATTGAGCCCAGCTATACCGACAGGGAGCGCGAGAGCATCGACCGCAGCGTCCCCAGCCTGACGGGCCTGAGCCTCGAGCAGGCGAAGCAGGCGCTAGTACGCCAGAACCTCGGCTGCCGCGTCATCGGGGAGGGGGACGCGGTGACGGCCCAGATCCCCGCATACGGCGCCGTGGTGGCGGCAAAGAGCGAGGTGCTGCTGTTCCTCGGCTCCGAGCCCTCGGCGGATTTGGAGGAGGTGCCGGACCTGACCGACCTGCCCTACGATATCGCGCGGCAGCGTCTGGGCTATCTGGCGCTGTTCCTCAGCGCGGAGAACTACATCAGCGACACCGGCGCGCTGATCACGCGCCAGAGCATCCCCCCGGGGACGCTGGTGGAGCACGGCACCGTGGTCCGCGTGGCGGTTTACAGCAACGACGAGGCCACCAACGCGCAGGTGTAGGCGGAGCGCGTGAATTTGTGTACGCGTGAACGCTCCCTTACCACCCTATCCATATCATGCACATCTTACTGCAAGGAGGCACACCATGAAGCTGAGCGAGCTGCTTTACGGCGTGGAAATCACGGACTGCCGCGCTGACCCCGCGTTGGAGATTCGGGATATCGCCTACGATTCCCGGGCCGTCATGCCCGGCGACCTGTTCGCGGCGCTGCCGGGCTTTGCCGCGGACGGACACCGTTTTATCCCCCAGGCCCTGGCCCGCGGCGCGGCGGCTGTGCTGTGCCAGCGGCCCCCGGAGGCGGAGATTCCCTACATTTTAACGCCGGATACGCGATATGCCCTTGCAATCGCCTCGAAAAACTATTATCATAGGCCCACGGAGCATATGGCCGTCGCGGGCTTCACCGGCACCAACGGGAAAACCACCTCCACGCTCTTGTTAAAGCATGTGCTGGAACGCGCCCGGGGGGCGAAGGTGGGGCTGATCGGCACCAACGGCAACCGCATCGGGGACGTGGCCATTCCCTCTGAGCGCACCACGCCCCAGAGCTATGAGCTGCAAAAGCTGTTCCGGGCCATGGCGGACGCGGGCTGCTCCCACGCAGTGATGGAGGTGTCCTCCCACGCCCTGGACCAGCAGCGGGTGGCGGGCATCCGCTTCGCCGCCGGGGTGTTCACCAACCTGACCCAGGACCACCTCGACTACCACGGCAGCATGGAGGCATACGCGGAGGCAAAGGCGAAAATGCTGCCCATGTGCGCCGCCGCCGCCGTCAACCTCGACGACCCCTGGGGCGGCTACATGTCCGCCGCCGCGACTGGCCCCGTGCTGGGCTTCGGCGAGGAGAACCCCGCCGCGGCGCTGCGGGCCTCGTCCGTGGCCCTGCTGCCCGCCGGGGTGGAGTTCGACGCGGAGGGGGAAGGGGAGCGTGTCCACGTCTCCCTGGGCATCCCCGGGCGCTTTTCCGTGTACAACGCCCTCGGGGTGCTGGCGGCGGCGAAGCTTTTGGGCATCCCCCTGGCGGAAGCCGCTGCGTCGCTGGCCTCCGCCCCCGGCGTCCCGGGGCGGATGGAGCGGGTGGGGACAGACGGGGATTACACGATCCTCATCGACTACGCCCACACCCCCGACGCCCTCGAAAACGCCCTGCGGGCCCTGCGGGAGACCGCGCCGGGGCGCGTGGTCGCCGTGTTCGGCTGCGGCGGGGACCGGGACCGGGGGAAGCGCCCCCAGATGGGGCGCATCGCCGCTGCCCTCGCGGATTTTGCCGTCGTGACCTCCGACAACCCCCGCACCGAGGACCCGGAGGCGATCATCGGGGAGATCATCGCCGGTATCGAGGCCCCCGGGGAGCGCTGGACCGCCATCCCCGACCGGGCGGAGGCCATCGAATACGCCATTGAGAACCACCGCCCCGGCGACGTCATCCTGCTGGCCGGGAAGGGCCACGAGACTTATCAGGAGATCCACCACGTCAAATATCCCATGGACGAGCGGGAGATTGTCCGGGGGATTTTGGAGAAAAGGAAACGAAAGCTATGACACTGACGCTGATACTGGCATTTCTCACGGGGCTGGCGCTGTCCGCCGCCATCGGGGCCTGGCTAGTGCCCTTCCTGCGGCGCATCAAGGCCGGGCAGTCCATCAAGGACATCGGCCCCAGCTGGCACAAGAGCAAGGAGGGGACCCCCACCATGGGCGGGCTGATGTTCATCATCGCCGTGACCGTGGCGGTGCTGGCCTTCGGCTGGAACCTGACCCGGCAGGGGGAGTGGGGCCACGTCTTTGTGCTGGTGTTCTCCCTGATTTTCGGGGCCATCGGCTTTCTGGACGATTTTGAGAAGCTGCGCCACAAGCAGAACCTGGGCCTGACCGCCCGGCAGAAATTTTTGCTGCAGCTGGCCGTGGCCGTGGCCTTCATCTACCTGCTGCGCAATTTCGGCCTGCTGCACGTCAGCTCCTCCCGGCCTCATTGCATCGACGTCTACATCCCCTTCTGGAACCGCAGCTTCCCGGTCAACGACGTGGTCTACGTGGTCTGCGCTGCCTTCGTGGTGGTGGGGACGGTCAACGCCGTGAACATCACCGACGGCGTCGACGGCCTGGCCGCGGGAAGCTGCCTGCCGGTGTTCCTGTTCTATACGGCGCTGTGCTTCCTCTGGGGGCGGCGCTACATGGGGCTGGGGGTCTTTTCCTCCGCCCTGACCGGGGCGCTGCTGGGCTTTCTGGCCTGGAACTTCAACCCGGCGAAGGTGTTCATGGGGGACACGGGCAGCCTCTTCCTCGGCGGCGCGGTGGTGGCGATGGCCTTCGCCTACGATATGCCGCTGGTTTTGGTGGTGCTGGGCATCGTATTTTTGTGGGAAACCCTCTCCGACATCATCCAGGTGGGCTGCTTCAAGCTCACCCACGGCAAGCGCTTTTTTAAGATGGCCCCCTTCCACCACCACCTCGAAATGGGGGGCTGGACCGGGAAAAAGTGGAAGGAGAAGGAACTCTTCGCCCTCTTCACCGGCGTGTCCGCCCTGGCGGCCGTGGTGTCGTTCCTGGGGGTGTACGGGAGGTTTTGATCTTTTCTTTTCACTCCTCCCCCTTTGGGGGAGGAGTGAAAAAGGACTTAGGAGGCAGCATGGACTATTCCAATACCCGGCTCGATCTGCGCACGGAAGAGCCCCGCGTCCGGCGGGGGAGCGTCGATATGCCCTTTCTGCTGCTGACGCTGCTGCTGCTGACCGTCGGGGTCGTGATGGTGCTCTCGGCCAGCTTCGCCCGGGCGTATTACAGCGCCTCCACGAACCACTCCGCCACCTACTACTTCTCCCGGCAACTGGTGTTCGCGGCGGCGGGGGTGGGGATTATGTTCGTGGCCGCCCGCTTTCCCATCGGCTTTTACCGCAGGATCGCCCTGCCGCTGTATGCGTTCGCCTGCGTCATGCTGTTCCTGGTGCTGGTGGGCGGCGAGCGGGCCAACGGGGCGCGGCGCTGGTTCAAGATCGCCGGGGTGCAGTTCCAGCCCTCGGAGATCGCCAAGTTAGCGCTGATTTTGTTCGACGCCCGCATGGCCTGGCGCTACGGGGAGGATATGAAGCGCTTCCGCCGGGGGGTGCTCCCCTTCGTCGCCGCGGCGGCGGTCATTATCGGGCTGCTGGTGTTCGAGCCCCACTTCTCCGCCGCGATCATCATCATCCTTATCACCGCGTCCATGATGTTCGCGGGGGGGACGCGGCTGCACTGGTTCATTCTGGGCGGCGGGGCCGTGGCGGCCCTTGGCGTGATTGTGCTGACCTCCGGCGGCTACACCTCGGAGCGCATCAACGCCTGGCGGGACCCCTTTGCCGACACCTCGGACACGGGCTACCAGATCGTCCAGTCCCTCTATGCCATCGGCAGCGGCGGGCTCACGGGCCTGGGGCTGGGCAACAGCCGCCAGAAGTACCTCTACCTCCCGGAGGAACACAACGACTTTATTTTCTCCGTGGTCTGCGAGGAGCTGGGCTTTATCGGGGCGGCGCTGATTTTGGCCCTCTTCGCCCTGCTGATTGGCCGGGGCTTCTGGCTGGCGATGCACTGCCGGGACCGCTACGCCTTCCTGGTGTGCAGCGGCATCACCTCGCTTCTGGCGTTCCAGGTGATCCTCAACGTGGCGGTGGTCACGAACCTGATCCCCTGCACCGGCATCTCCCTTCCGCTGTTCTCCTACGGCGGGACGGCCCTGCTGCTGCAGCTGGGGGAGCTGGGCATCGTGCTGTCGATTTCGCGGGATATCCCGGAGAAGCGCTTTTTCACGGAACGGCGCCAGAGAAGGAAAAGGGAGGCAAACGCATGAAATTCCTGTTCACCTGCGGCGGCACCGCCGGCCACATCAACCCGGCCATCGGCGTGGCCGCTTACTTAAAGCGCCAGGTGCCCGGCGCGGAGATCCTGTTCATCGGCGCGAAGGGGCGCATGGAGACGGAGCTGGTGCCCCGCGAGGGCTTTGAAATCCGCACCATAGAGATCGACAACATCAGCCGCTCCCTGTCTCTGGCGGGGCTGAAGCACAACCTCCACACCGCCCGCTGCCTGCTGCGCGGCAGCGCTGAGGCGCGGGCCATATTGAAGGAGTTCCGGCCCGACGTGGCCGTCGGGACCGGGGGCTATGTCTGCTACCCCGTGCTCCGGGCGGCCCACGCCCAGGGCGTCCCTACGCTGGTGCACGAGTCCAACGCCGTGCCGGGGCTGACCACAAAGCTCCTGGCCCGCTTCGCCGACTGCGTGATGCTGGGCTTTTCCGGCGCGGCGGAGAACTACCCCCGCCGCGCGCGCACGGAGTACACCGGTATCCCCGTGCGGGAGGAATTTCAGCGCCTCGACCGGGACAGCGCCCGCAGAGCCCTCGGCATCCCGCCCGACAGGCCGCTGCTTGTCTCGGTCTGGGGCAGCCTCGGCAGCGGGCACATCAATGGCCTGATGCCGGAGTTTATGGAGCTTGCCGCCCGGCGGAGGGACTTCGATTTGATCCACTCCGCCGGAAAGCGCTATTATAAGGAGCTGTCGGAACAGGCCGAAAAGCGCTGCGGCGGGGACCTGCTTTCCCGCGGCATCGACCTGCGGGAGTATATCTACGACATGCCCGCGGTCATGGCGGCGGCGGACCTGATTATGTGCCGCAGCGGGGCCAGCACCCTCGGGGAGCTGGCGGCGCTGGGAAAACCCGCCCTGCTGGTGCCCAGCCCCAACGTGACCAACAACCACCAGGAGAAAAACGCGCGGCTTTTGGAACGCGCCGGCGCGGCCAGGGTGCTGCTGGAAGGCCAGTTCGACGCCGGGGGCCTCTACGACGCCGCCTGGGCGCTCCTGCGCGACAGCGCCGCCCGCGACGCCATGTCCAAAGCGATGCGCGCCGCCGCCGCCCCCGACGCCACGGAGCGCATCGCCAAACGCATCCTGGGAACAATCAGCAAATAGCAAACCGTTCCTTTCCCGCATAGGATGGCTTGAAATTCAAGCTGTCACGGGGGGAACGCAATATGCCGGTGTGGAAGGTGCGCGGGGGAAACGAACTGAGCGGGAGCGCGAGGGTGCAGGGGGCGAAAAACGCGGTGCTGCCGATTTTGGCGGCGAGCCTGGTGGGCGGCGGGGTGTTCCGCCTGCGCAACTGCCCGCGGCTGAAGGATGTGGACGCCTCCATTGAGATACTGCGGCACCTGGGCTGCGCCGTGGAGCGGGAGGAGGACGCGATCACCGTCAACTCCGCCGGGATGCGCGACAACCACATCCCCCACGCGCTGATGCTCAAAATGCGCTCCTCCGTCATGTACATGGGGGCGATCCTGGCGCGGACGGGGGAGGTGCGGCTCTCGACGCCCGGGGGCTGCGAGTTGGGCAGCCGGCCCATTGACCTGCACCTGAAAGCCCTCGAAACCATGGGGGCGGAGGTCCGGGACGCCGGCGCGGAGGTGGTGTGCCGCGCCCCCGGAGGACGCCTGCGGGGGGCCCATGTCAATTTGGACTTCCCCAGCGTGGGGGCGACGGAGAACGTCATGCTGGCCGCCTGCGCCGCCGAGGGGGAGACAGTGCTCACCAACGCGGCCCGGGAGCCGGAGATTGTCGACTTGCAGCGCTGCCTGATCTCCGCCGGGGCGGAGATCAGCGGGGCGGGGACGCCGGAGATCCACATCGGCGCCTTCCGCCCCAGGCCGGAGACAGAGCACCGGATCGTCCCGGACCGCATCGAGGCCGCGACGCTGCTCTGCGCCGCCGCCTCCGCCGGCGGGGATATCGAGCTGCGGGACCTGGCGCCCGCCCATATCGACACGGTCTGCGCCTGCCTGCGGGACATGGGCTGCCGCATCGTCTGCGGCGCGGATACGGTGCGCCTGCGGACGCCCAAGCGGCTGCGGGCGGGCCGTCCGGTGATAACGAAGCCTTACCCCGGCTTCCCCACGGACGCCCAGGCGCTGCTGATGGCGGCCTGCCTCCGGGCGGAGGGGACTGCGGTGTTTGTGGAGAATATTTTTGAGAGCCGCTACCGCCACGCCGACGAGCTGCGCCGCCTGGGCGCGGACATCCGGGTGGAGGGGCGGGTGGCCATGGTGACGGGGGTCCACCGCCTCACCGGCGCGCCGCTGACGGCTTGGGACCTGCGGGGCGGCGCGGCCCTGGTGGCCGCCGGGCTGGCGGCGGAAGGGGAGACCCAGGTGTTCGACGCGGGCCACATCGAGCGGGGCTACGACGACCTCGCCGGCAAGCTGCGCTCCCTCGGCGCGGATGTGGTTCGTGAGGAATAAAAAAGGCATGTCCCTCCCCGAAGGGGGAGGGACATGAAAGGCGACGGATAGACGGTACATACAAAAGGGGGCGGCGCTATGGAGCAGCCAGTCAGGAGAAAAAGAAATCGCGGCGGCGTCTGGGGGCCGGTGTCATTCCTGCTGATCGTGATTGCCGCCGTATTTGGCATGAGCGTGTTTTTCCGCGTCCACGAGGTGGCCGTCACGGGGAACGTGCGCTATACCTCGGAGGAGATTCTGCTGGCCAGCGGCATTGAGGAGGGGGACAACCTGTTCTTCATCAACCGCGGGGCAGCCACGGCCCGGATCAACGCGCGCCTGCCCTACGTGGAGCAGGCCTGGATCGAGCGCTCCCTCCCGAACCGCCTTGAAATCCACATCACGGAGAGCGACGCCATCGCCGTGGTGACGGCGGAGGACGGGACCATCTGGGTCCTGGACCGGGGCTGCAAGCTTCTGGCCTCCGCCGGCGTGGAGGAGACAGAGGGCCTGATCGAGATTCGGGGCCTGCGCCCGGCGGAGCCGGAGGTGGGGGAACAGCTCAGCCTTTCCGGCGGGGAGGGGCCCAAGGTAGATTACCTGGCCAATATCCTGGGCCTCATCAGCGACCTGGGGATGCAGGAGGACGTGAGATGGATTGACATGACGGATTACGCCTCCCCCTCCTTCCGCTATCTGGAGCGCTTTACCGTGCGCCTCGGGGCCGACAGCGGCCTTGAGTATAAATTCCAGCTGATGCTCTCCGCCATCGCGCTCCTGAGCGCCGGGGACCGCGGAACCCTCGATCTCGGCATTGACAACCGGGTGCATCTCACATACGACTGAGCTTTTCCGGCGGAAACGGGGCGCTTTGTGTACTTTTTCCCCCGAAAGGGCGGAGTATCTACACATTACTACATAATAGTTACAAATAAAATGATTGACTTTGCCCTGAAACGGGATTAAAATGAGCTATAATGATTTAGAATGTATAAAAATACGGCATTTTCCGGCGGCGAAAACGGACGCGGGTCCCGCCGGACTGCCTCCTGAAAGGTATACTGCACTTTTCGGATAAATGATTGGGAGGAAACAGATATGTCATTCGTTCCTGAAACCGGCCCTGAAAATGTCGTAACGATCAAGGTGGTCGGCATCGGCGGCGCGGGAAACAACGTCGTGAACAGAATGGTCAGCTCCGGTACAAAGGGCGTTGAGTTTATAGCCATCAATACTGACAAGCAGGCGCTGGCGGTTTCCAACGCGGACCAGAAGATACAGATCGGCGAAAAGCTGACCCACGGCCAGGGCGCGGGGAGCGATCCCGACGTGGGCAAGCGCAGCGCGGAGGAGAGCCGCAACAACATCGCCAAATGCCTTGAGGACGCGGACATGGTGTTCATCACCGCCGGCATGGGCGGCGGCACCGGCACCGGCGCGGCCCCCACAGTGGCCGAAACCGCCCGCGAGGCGGGGCTGCTCACCGTGGGCGTGGTCACAAAGCCCTTCTCCTTTGAGGGCAAGCGCCGGATGCTGCAGGCGGAGCGCGGCATCTCCGAGCTGCTGGGGCGGGTCGATTCCCTGCTGATTATCCCGAATGACAGGCTGAAATTTGTGACCGACCAGAAGATCACCTTCGCCAACGCCTTTGAAATCGCCGACGACGTGCTGCGCCAGGCGGTGACCAGCATTTCCGACCTGATTAAGAACACGGGCTTTATCAACCTGGACTTCGCGGACGTGACCAGCATCATGAAGGACGCGGGCTACGCCCACATGGGCGTGGGCACCGCCGCCGGCAAGGGTAAGGCCGCCGACGCGGCCAAGGCCGCCATCGAGAGTCCGCTGCTGGAAACCAGCATCAACGGCGCCCACGGCGTCCTCATCAATATCACCGGCTCCCAGGACATGGGCCTCGACGACGTGGAGGCCGCCGCCTCCCTGGTCCAGGAGGCCGCCCACCCCGACGCCAATATCATCTTCGGCGCGACCTTCGACGAGAGCATGGACGACGCCATCCGCGTCACTGTGATTGCCACGGGTTTCCAGGAGGCCGACAGCGAGAGCCTGCCCCCGGCCCCGGAGGCGCGGCGGGAGACGCTGTTCTCCGTCGCCGCGGAGCGGGCCGGCGTCAATCCGGCCCACAGCCCCCGTCCCGCCCCCTCAGCCCCGGCACAGCCCCAGCCCCAGCCCTCTGTGCCCCCCGCGGAGCAGTCAAAGCCGGCGGAGGAGGACCCCTTCGAGAGCATTTTCAAGATTTTCAACAGCAAATAACCCGGGGGGGCCCCTTCACACGGCACTGATATGGGGGTGTTCCCGCCCTTCGGGCGTCTGCACTCTATATTATTTCCCCGGCGCGTTTACGTGCCGGGGAAGCTTTTACCGGAGGTGAGCTGAGGCGTGAAGCAGCGTCTTCAGGCGTTTGCCGGCGCCATGCTGGAAATACTGATGAAACACAATATCCTCCGCGCCGCCGCCGGACTGGCTTATTTTTTGATGATGTCGATCTTCCCGGCGCTGATCTGCCTGTACAACATGCTGGGGGCGATGTTTCCGGCGCGGGAGGAGATACGCGCTTTTTTCAACGGCGTCCTGCCCCAGGCGGCCACGGACACGATTCTGGAATTTCTGCGCTATGTCTCCCGGAACACCAGCTCCGCCATGCTGGTGGCGGCGCTGGCGATGATATTGACCTGCGCCTCCTCGGCCTACCGGGTGCTCGGCGACATGATCGGGGAGATGTGGGGGCAGCGCCGCTTCATCGGCCTGCGGGAGATGGTGTTCAGCGTCGTGTTTTCCGTCGTATTCCTCGCGGTCATGTATTTCTGCATGATCCTGGTGCTGGTGGGGAAGTGGGCCCTGGCGCTGGCGGAGGAATATCTCCCCTTTTTGTACATTGTGGAGGATTGGAGCTGGCTGCGCTTTGTGCTGCTGTTTCTCCTGGTCTTTCTGCTCCTGTCCCTGATCTACCGCTTTACCTCCCCGAAGGAGGCGGAGCACCGCTGCTTCCACGGGGCGCTGCTGGGGGCGCTGGCCATGCTGGCGGTGAGCCTGATCTCTTCCGCCGTCATCAGCTCCAGCACCCGCTACCCCCTGGTCTACGGCTCCCTGGCCAGCGTCATCGTGCTGCTGTTCTGGTTCTATGTATGCGGGGCCGTGCTGTTCTTCTGCTCCGCCGTCAATGTGGCGCTGTACCGCGTCAGTCCTCGGGAGCGGCGTGAATGACCGAGACTTCATAGGCGACCTTCTCGACGCTCTCGCCGTCGACGGTTTTCGTATAGGCCCGGCTCTGCACCCGCCCTTCCAGGCACAGCGCCGTCCCGACGGTCCAGGAGGCGGCCTCCCGCGCGGTCAGGCCCCAGCAGATGCAGGGGAGGTAGTCGCTGCGCCCATAGCGGCGGTTGACCGCCAGCATGAGGTCGCAGATTTCCCGGCCCATGGGGGTGACCCGGTGGTTCGGCAATTTGCAAAGCGCCCCCCGGAGCGTGATGGCGTTTTCATCGGGGCCGTCCTCAAAGCAGAGCGTTTTGGCAAAAACGGTGATTACCAATTTCGGGCCGGTCCCGCTGCGGTTGTTGAAGGAGCGCAGCTCCCCCGTGACACGGATTTTGCCGCCCCCGCCCACCTCGAGCTCGTCTAAGAGCCTGTCCCGCGCGACGACGCGGATGGTGTCGACGGCGCCGGACAGCCGGGCGACGTCCAGGGAGAAGATGTAATATTCCTCCCCGCGGCTCCGGTGGGACAGCCGCGGCTTTTCGCTGACACAGCCCCGCAGCACCACATAATTCCTGCTTGTTTCTTCGTCCATAAGGCGCCCTCCGTATCTCATCATAGGATTCTGAGGAAAGCTTATTCGGCAGGGTGGGCAAAAAGACCATTCGGCCGGCCGGGGAAAAGAGAATATTAAGCTGTCCCTTCCCGGGCAGGGGAGGGCGGCGGTGAATAAGGAGACATCAAGATGGAACTCAAAGAAATCCTGTCCCGCTGCGACCACACGCTGCTGCGCCCCGAATGCACGGCGGCGGAAATCCGCGCCCTCTGCGACCAGGCCATCCGCTACGGCTGCGCCAGCGTCTGCATCCCGCCGGCCCATGTGGCCGGGGCGAAAAAATATGTGGAGGACCGGATGCGCATCTGTACCGTCATCGGCTTCCCCAACGGCTACGCCACGCCGGCGGTCAAAGCTTATGAAGCCGCCGACGCCATCCGCCACGGCGCGGATGAGGTCGACATGGTGGTCAACTTAGGCATGGTGAAGGACGCATGCTGGGGCGACGTGCTCGACGATATCCGGGCCGTGCGCGGCGCTTCCGAGGGGAAAATCCTCAAGGTGATTATCGAGACCTGCCTGCTGACGGAACAGGAAAAGGTGCAGCTGTGCGCCATCGTCTCCGCCTCCGGCGCGGACTATATCAAAACCTCGACAGGCTTTTCCACCGGCGGGGCCACCTTTGACGACGTGGCGCTGCTGCGCCGCTGCTGCGACCGGCGGGTAAAGGTCAAAGCCGCCGGCGGCATCTCCACCCTCGACGACGCGGAACGCTTTATCACCCTCGGGGCGGACCGCCTGGGCACCAGCCGGATCGTGAAGCTGGCCATGGAACAGGAGACAGCTTGAAGCTCTACACGATCATCGGCGGCGTCAACGGTACCGGAAAAAGCAGCCTGACCGGCGTCCTTCGGACGCAGACGCGGGAGCTGGGCATTGTGGTCGATGTGGACAGCATTACGGCGTCCGGCGGCCTCTCCCCCCTGCGGGGCGGAAGGCTCGCGCTTGCGCGGATCAGGGCGTGTCTGGAAAAGGGCGTCAGCTTTACGCAGGAGACGACCCTCGCGGGAAAGCTTCCGGAAACCACGGCGGCGAGGGCCAAAGAGCTGGGATATGAGATACGTCTGTATTACGTCGGCCTCGACACGCCGGCGGAGTGTATGGAGCGGATCGCCAACCGTGTCCGCCATGGCGGGCATGACATCCCCGCCGAGGTCGTAGCGCGCCGTTTTGCCTGCCGCTGGAAAGCGCTTGCGCGGGTGCTGCCTTACTGCGGCGAGGCGTTCTTTTTCGACAACGGCAACGGCTTTGTGGAAGTGGCAGAGTACCGTAATGGCGAGCTGACTTTGAAAGGAGATTACCGCCCGTCCTGGATACGGGAACTGGCGGACTTCCTGCGACATTGATGGACCCTCCCGCCCCGTAAGGGCGGGAGGGCCTCTTATTCGGCTGCCGCGGGATATTTCCGGAGCCGGACGGCGCCGCCTTTGTAGGCGCGGCCGTCCACGCTGACGCGCTTGCCCTGGAGCTCGATGGTGCTGCCGCGGCAGACCACGGAGCAGCCGGTCCAGCCGGAGGGGAGGCGGGGCTCCACAGAAAGCAGCCCGCCCCGCAGCTTCAGCCCCAACAGCTCCTCGGTGACAATGCGGAACATCCAGCCCGCGGCCCCGGTGTACCAGCTCCAGCCGGCCTCCCCCTCGTGGCCGGCGGCGGCGTAAATATCGGCGGCCAGGACATAGGGCTCGGCGCGGTAGAGTTCCGGGTCGCGGTTGGAGGGCAGCATGGCCCGCAGCAGCTCCCAGGCCTCGTCCGTCCGGCCATAGCGCAGCAGCGCCATCACCAGCCACAGCGCCCCGTGGGTGTACTGCCCGCCGTTTTCCCGGAAGCCGGGGCCGTAGCTCGTGATATAGCCGGGGCGTTCCGCCCCGGAGAAGGGGGGCGAGAACAGTTTTACCAGGCGGTTTTCCCTGTCATAGAGCTGTTCCACGGCGGAAGTCAGTGCCCTGCCCGCTTTTTCATGGTCCGCCCGCCCGCTGAGTACGGCGAAGGACTGGGCGATCGAATCGATCCGGCACTCCGCGTTGGCAGCCGCCCCCAGGGGCTGTCCCGAGGCATACCAGCCCCGCAGGTACCAGTCCCCGTCCCAGGCCCGGTCGCAGGCCCGGGCAAGCTGGTCGGAAAAGCTCCGCATCGCCATGGTGTCCAGACCGTAGCGGTCCAGCAGGGCGGCGAAGCGGTCCGCGACATGGAGGAAAAACCAGCTCAGCCAGACGCTCTCCCCGCCCACGGCGTCGAAGCCGTCGTTCCAGTCGCCGCTGCCGATGGGCAGAAGCCCATGGGGCCCAAAGCCCCGGGACATGACGCGCCCGATGGCCCGGACGCAGTGGTCCAGCACCGGGTCGGCGTTCTCCGAGACAGCGGGGGCCTCGTAGCGGTCGTGTTCCCGCTCCGCCAGGGGCTCGGAGCACAGCCAGGGCGCTTTTTCCCCGCAGACGCGCTCGTCCCCGGTCTTTTCGACATATTCGCACAGTGCCCAGGGCAGCCAGAGCAGATCGTCGGAGCAGCGGGTCCGCACCCCCCGGATGGGTCCGTCGCCCTCGTGCCACCAGTGTTGCACGTCGCCCTCGGCGTACTGCCGGGCGCAGCAGCGCAAAATCTGTTCCCGCGCCGGCGCGGGGTCCAGCAGGATCAGGTTCACGGCGTCCTGCAGCTGGTCCCGGAAACCGTAGGCCCCGCCGCTCTGGTAGACGCTGCAGCGGCCCAGAAGGCGGCATTGGAGCGCCTGGTAGGCCAGCCAGCCGTTCATCAGCCGGTCCAGGGCGGTGTCGGGGGAGCGGAGGGAGAAGCGGTCCAGCTTTCCGCGCCAGTGGGCGGCGGTGGCCTCCAAAGCCCGCTCCGCCGCCGCCGGGTCCGCCAGGGCCCGCAGCCGCTCCGGCGTGTCGCAGCCGCAGACGATGACGGCGGCGCTTCGCAGGGGGAGGGACGCGGCGAACACCGGCTCCCCGTCGTGGGCCTGGCCGCCGTAATCCCAGGCCAGGGCGGCGGCGCGATGGAAGGTCCAGCTTGTAAAGCCTCCGTCTGTCACGGCCAGGAGGGGGCGCGCCTCGGCTATGGCACGGCGGTTTTCCGCCGCCAGCATCCCGTCCTCCCACCGCGTTTCACAGCAGGGGCCGGCGTCCCTGCCGCCGCCCAGCAGCAGGTCCAGCCGCCAGTGCAGCGTCGTTTCCGGCGCCGGGCTGTCGCAGGTGATAAGCAGGACCCTGGCGTCGGTGTCCGGCGGAACGTAGGCCGCGACACGCAGCAGCGCCCCGCCGGCGCGGGTCTCCCAGACCGCCGCCCCGGGGAGATAGGTCACGCGGCAGTCCCCCGCGGGGGAGGCGAAGAGGCTGTGCCGCCGCCCGCCCCGGATGATTGAGAGGCTCTCCACACCGGCGCTGCCGCCGGGCTGGCCCAGCCAGGGGACGAGCTGGTTCTCCCTGGCGTTGCGGTACCACATGCCCCCGCAGCCGCAGTCCACGGCGATGCAGCCGAAGCGGCCGTTGCCCAGCATCTGCTGCCACTGGCGGGGCGGCATGGCCCGGCCCGTCTGGAAGCGGAACAGCCCGCCGTCCTCCCAGGAATACCGCGGGGGGCCAAGGGGGGGAGCCGGCAGCGGCGGGGCGCTTCGGACGCTCCGGTATTCTGTCTGCCGCTGGGGCAGCGCCGGCGAGGCGCCGCAGTCCAGGCACAGAACCGCGCTGTCCCGCACATCCCCTGCCTCCGGGCTGTTTTCCAGGATGTGGACGCCGCCCCGACGGCCCCGGAGCAGCTCGCCGCCCTGCTTCCACAGGGCGCTGCCCAGGACATTTTGCAGGGGCTTCTGGTAGCCCGGCGCGTCCCCGCAGAGGAACACCAGGTCGAAGTCCGCGCCGCAGCCGGTGAGGAACAGGTGCAGGTCCATCAGCTTCCGGGCGGTTTCCAGCTGGTCCTCGCCGGTAAATTCGGCAGTCAGCAGCGGCAGGTCGCCGGAGATGCCGAAGCGCCAGAGCTCCGGCTTCGGGACGCTTCTTCGGGGCGTGGCGGGAAAGGCCAGGAAGGGGAGCAGGGCGAAGGCGGCGCCGGTTTCCTCGGGGCGCATCCCGATGACCGAGGCGGCGGTCTGGGTCAGCAGGGCGGGGGAGGGGTCGTCCATCATCCGCCGGGCAGAGGCCAGGGCCTCCGCCGCGCTGTGGCCCAGGGCCAGGGCGAAGACGGCACCGGCGCGCTCCCCGGCCCGCAGCATCAGGGGGCAGCGCAGCGTGACCAGGGGGTCGGTCAAGAAACGCTCCGCCGCGCCGGGG
>JAFUVO010000004.1 GCA_017477525.1 Oscillospiraceae bacterium
GCTCCGCGCCAAGACCCTGGCGGAGACCTACCTCGAAAACCCCGTCCTGTTCAACTCCGTCCGAAACATGTTAGGCTATACCGGGCTGTACAGGGGCCGGCGCGTTTCGGTCATGGGCAGCGGTATGGGCGTCCCCTCGGCCACGCTCTACGCCCATGAGCTCTACAACTTCTACGGCGTCGAGAGCATCCTCCGCATCGGCACCGCCGGGGGCCTGGCCTCCGATGTACTCCTCCGGGATATCGTGATCGCCTCGACGGCTTCCACCAATTCCCACTACTGCGACCAGTACGCCTTTCCCGGCCTGCTGGCCCCGGCGGCGGACTTTTCGCTGCTGCGCAGGGCCGTTGAGGCGGCCGAGGCGGCGGGAAAGCGCGTACGTGTCGGCGGGGTGTTCACCACCGACTCCTTCTACAACGCTGCCCCCGCCGTCAATGAGAAAAGCCGGGACTTCGGCCTCCTGGCAGTCGAGATGGAGACAGCCGGCCTCTACTGGGAGGCCATGGCCTCCCATAAGCGGGCCCTGAGCATCCTGTCCATCTCCGACCACCTGTTCTCCCCCGAACAGCTCACGAGCCAGGAGCGGCAGGACAGCCTGCGGGACATGATGGAGATCGCCCTGGACACCGCCTGGACCTTCGCGGAATAAGGGGCTGAATTAAGAGGCTGTATTCACAGCCTCTAAGCGATAGCCGGCTGTGAAGCGCGGTTCCGCAGCCGGCGAAAAAGTAACAGCAAAGGAGGCTGCCGCCATGGCGCTGCCCGCAAAAGAAATCAGTTATACCTTCGCGGATGCCCTCGCCTGGGAGGGGCAGGAACATATCGAGATTATTGAGGGTTACCCGTATATGATGGCTCCGCCGCTCAGGGTGCACCAGAAGATTGTCAGCGAACTGCACCGCCTGATCTCCAATTTTCTGCATGGGAAGCCCTGCGAGGTGTACCCGGCTCCCTTTGCCGTCCGCCCCTTTGAAGCGGCGGGGGACGCGCCGGAGAACGTCAACACGCTGCTGGAACCGGATATCACGGTAGTCTGCGACCCGGAGAAGCTGGACAAGTACGGCTGCCGCGGCGCGCCGGATATGGTGATCGAAATTCTCTCCCCCTCTACCCGCCGCCAGGATATGGTGGTGAAATACCAGCTCTACCAGCGGGCGGGGGTTTTGGAATACTGGATCGTGGACCCTGAGACGAAGACGGCGGCGGTTTACCATCTGGAAGAGGGCCGCTTCAACGCCGCCGAGGTTTACACGGAGAAGGCCATGGTCCCGGTGAGCCTGTGGGATGGCTTCAGCATCGACCTGCGCGAAGTGTTCACGGAAGAATAAGAAACGAGGTAACAGCCCATGGAAATCGGAGAGAGCTTTGAGCTCAAACGCATTGTCACAGAGGATATCACTGCAGCCGCGGCGGGCAGCGGGGGCTTGCAGGTGTTCGGTACGCCTTTTCTAATCGCCATGATGGAGAACGCCGCCTGGACCGTCATGCAGCGCTCCCTGCCCGAGGGGAAAACCAGCGTCGGCACAAAGGTCGACGTGGCCCACACGGCCCCCACGCCCCTGGGCATGGAGGTCACGGTCCGGGCGGAGGTCGTTGCCGTTTCGCCCAACGGGAAGATGGTGGACTTCAAGGTCAGCGCCAGCGACGCCGCCGGCCCCATCGGCGAGGGGACCCACCAGCGGGCCGTGATCGACGCGGAGTGCTTTCTTTCCAAGTGCGAAGCGCGGAAGGGGGCGGGGGCATGATCCGCTTCTTCAACGGCAGGCTGCTGTCCATGGACGGCGGGCTTGACATTACGGAGGACGAGGTCTGGACCGACGGGGACAAAATCTGTTATGTCGGCCCGCAAAAGGACGAACTGCCCGCCTTTGGGCGCCAGATCGACCTGAAGGGCAAGCTCTTAATGCCGGGTTTTAAGAACGCCCACACCCATTCGGGCATGAGCTTCTGCCGCTCCCTGGCGGACGACGTGCCCTTGCAGCCCTGGCTGTTCGAGCAGATTTTTCCCCTCGAAGCCAAACTGACGCCGGAGCGGGTCTACGCCTTTACCCGGCTGGCGGTGCTGGAGTATCTTTCCGGGGGCGTCACCGCCGCATTTGATATGTACTACCACCGCGCCGCCATCGCGGCGGCCTGCGTCGACAGCGGCTTCCGCTGCGTCCTCTGCGGCACCAACGGGACGCCGGAGGCCATTGAGGATGAGTTTGTCCGCTTCAATTCCTATGACAAGCTGATCTCCCTGCTGCCCTCCATCCACGCGGAGTACACCACCTCCTTAGAGGATATCAAAGCCGTGGCGGAGCTGGCGAAGCGGCACAAAGCCCCCTTCTTCACCCACAACGCCGAGACAAAAAAGGAGGTCGACGAGTGCGTCGCCCGCCATGGGCTGACGCCGACGGAGCTGTTCGATTCCCTTGGCATGTTCGAGTACGGCGGGGGCGGCTTCCATTGCGTCTGGTTCAGCGAGCACGACATAGAGATTTTTAAAAAGCGCGGGCTCTGGGTGATCTCCTGCCCCGCCAGCAACGCGAAATTGGCCAGCGGCATCGCCCCGCTGGCGCGCTATCAGGCGGCGGGGCTGAACATCGCCCTGGGCACCGACGGTCCCAGCAGCAACAACGGCTTGGACATGTTCCGGGAGATGTATCTGGCCTGCGTCCTGCAAAAGCTCCAAAACATGGACGCCGCCGCCTGCGACGCCGGGGATATCCTGCTTGCGGCCTGCTCCGGCGGGGCCCGGGCCATCGGCCTGGGGGACTGCGACCGCGTCGCCCCCGGCAAGCAGGCCGATCTGATTGTGATTGACCTGGACCAGCCGAACATGCGCCCCATCATCAACATCCCGAAAAACCTGGTCTACTCCGGCAGCAGGGAAAACGTGGTTCTGACCATGGTGGCCGGACGGGTGCTGTATGAAAACGGGGAATATTTCGTCGGCGCGGAGCCGGGGAAAATTTATGAGGACGCGGAACGCGAATTGAAAGCGATGCTCAATGAATAAATAAAGCGGCTGTGAAAAAAGTCCAACGAAAAACAAAGAGCACTTTCAAGTCACAAGGGCTTGGAAGCGCTCTTTGTTTTTGGTATACTTAACTTGCAATGAAAAACCATACCGAAAGATATTATAACCCCAGACAAGGCGTATTACCAGTGTTTTTTGCAGATTGCTTAAATATCTGCGATCCGGTAATCGTATTTGACAGGATTATGGAGGAGATCGAAATCGAACAGTATCTGAAACCGGCAAGTTATAGCAGACTTGGGCGGCCAGGATACAGTCGGGTCAATATGTTAAAAACGGTATTGTTTGGGTTTATGGAAACAGGATATGCATCG
>JAFUVO010000063.1 GCA_017477525.1 Oscillospiraceae bacterium
ACGCCGTCCAGTCCGAAGAAGCGGGGCAGCAGCAGCGCGAAGCCCACGCCGAACACCACCTCGCGGAACAGGGAGATCATAGTGGAGGCCAGGGCCTTGCCGATGGCCTGAAGATAGATAAAGGTCCCCTTGTTGACCGTGGCCAGCGGCAGCATACAGAGATAGACGTGGAAGGAGCGGACGGCAAAGGCGGCGTAGTAGGGGCTCTCACTGCCCGCGCCGAAGATGGATATCAGCTGGCGCGGCAGAAGCTCCACCACCGCCAGCGCGGCCAGGCCCAGCAGCGCCTCGCATTTGAGCAGCAGCAGAAACAGCTCCCGCGCGCGGTCCGTGCGCCCGGCGCCGATGTTGTAGCCCGCCACCGGAATGCAGCCCGCCGCCATACCGACGCAGACAGAAATGACGATCTGGAAGAACTTCATCACAATGCCCACCACGGCCATGGGAATCTGGGCGTATTCCGGCTGGGAGAACACCGGGTCCAGTGCGCCGTATTTGCGGAGCATATTGTTGATGGCGGCCATGGCCGCCACCAGGGAGAGCTGGGACAGCAGGCTGGTGAGGCCCAGGGACAGGCTGCGCCCCACCAAACGCCGTGTGAGCCGGAAGGAGGAGGCCGTCAGGCGCGCGGCCTTCATGTGGAGAAGATACCACAGGCTCAGCGCCGCCGTGATGACCTGGCCCAGCACGGTCGCCGCCGCCGCGCCCATCATGCCCCAGCGCAGGCCGAAGATGAAAACCGGGTCAAACACGATATTGAACAGCGCCCCGGCCAGGGTGGCGGCCATGGCAAAGCGGGGGCTGCCGTCGCTGCGGATTACGGGGTTCATGGCCTGCCCGAACATGTAAAACGGAATGCCAAGGGTGATCCAGAAGAAGTATTCCCGCGACAGGCGCAGCGTTTCTTCGTTGACGGTACCGCCGAACATGGCGAGGATCGGCCCGGCGCACAAAAGGTAAAGCGCCATCAGGGCGATTCCGGCGGCGACGCTCAGCACCACCGCGTTGCCGATCACGACGGCGGCATCCTGTTTTTTCCCCTGTCCCAGCAGGATGCTGACCAGGGCGCAGGCCCCATCCCCGATCATGACCGCCACAGCCAGCGCCACCACGGTCAGCGGAAACACGACGGTGTTCGCGGCGTTGCCGTAGGAGCCCAGATAGGAGGCGTTGGCGATAAAAATCTGGTCGACAATGTTGTACAGCGCCGCCACCAGCAGCGAAATGACGCAGGGCACGGCGTATCGCCGCATCAGCGCCCCGACAGGCTCTGTTTCCAGAAAATTGTTGGTTTTTTGTTCCATACTGTTCCCCTCATTTCAAATCAGGCATCTATCGTTTTTCAATCTGCCTCCCCGCCGGAGGCGGGGAGGCAGATTGAATACAGGAAATCTTCACCGGATATATAGATGCCAAAAATAAAAAGAACAGCAGATTGCCGGACTTACGCAATCTGCTGCTCGCTTATGAGCAAATTATAGCACTGGGAAGGCGGAAATTTCAAAGGTAAAAAGCGCCAATTTTTACAAAAACGAAAGCGCGGAAATTTGACATGCTCACCCTTCCCCGCCCTTTCCGTGAAGCCTTTCCCAGCGCCGGACATGGGCGCGGTCCACCGCCGCGGAGGCCAGGGCGGGGAGCTTTGCGGAGAGATATTTTCGGAGCCGGACGAGGCCGAAGCCCAGGGCGACCAGCGCGGACACGGCGGGGCAGACGGCAAACAGCGCGGCCAGGGCCACGCAGAGGGCGCACCAGTCCTCGATGCAGCGGGCGGCGTTCTCCCACTCGGGATAGCGCAGGGCGGTTCGGCGCATGGAGCGCTCTCCGAACTGCCGCAGCGCCGACCAGGCCCCGCCGAGGCTGGCCCGCTGGCTGTCGTTGACCAGCTCCCCGCCGCCGAGGGGGAATTTTTCTTTCATAAAGCCCTCGAGAAAGCCCTTCACCGGCTGGGCTGCGGCCAGCTCGTAGCAGTCAATCGGGGTGGCCCTGTCCTCGCTCATGGCGTTCCAGGCGCTGTAAGACATGAAGAGCTGGTTCCCTTCGTCCTTGGCCCTCCGGGAGGCGAAGTCCCTGTCCCGCTCCACGACGCCGCCGATGAGGAAGGGCCTGTCGTTGACCATAATCGTCAGGCCGACGAGGTCGTCGCCGCCGTAGAGCCGCCAGGCCAGCTCCCGGTCCAGCACCACCAGATCGTCCATCACATCGTCCTCGCAGAGATAAGCGCCGGATTTCAGCCGCAGCGGGTGGAAGAAGAAAAACTCCCCGCCCACCGCGTTCACGGTGACCTCGGCGCTGCCGTGGCCGCCGCTGGCCCTGGCGCTGCCAAAGGCGCACCATGCGTCGACAAAGGAGCTGCCCCCCGCGGGCAGTTCGAGGCTGGCCTCGCTCATTTTGTCCAACAGCGCCTTGCGGAAGGAGTAAATATCGCCGAGGGAGAGCTTGTCCCCAGCCCCCATATAGACGCTGAGCTTCCCAAATTCGATGCCGCTGTCGCCGGCAAATTCTGCGGCGCGGCGCGGCCCGGCCTGGCGGCCCAGCAGGAACAGGCAGGCCAGGAGGAAGCCCATCGACGCCAGCGCCAATACGGCGTTGGCCAGCAAAAAGCGGAGGCCCCGGCGGGAAAAGCGCCTTCTCTCTCCCCCCACAGCCGCGGTGAAATCAGAACGTTCTTTTCTCATGACTGTGTATCCGCCAGCCGGACGCGCTTGCCATTGTCGATGGGGGCGCTGCTGGTGGTGACGACGTAGTCGCCCTGTTCCACAGCGCCGGTGATGGCGGCGTTTTTGTCGTCCCTTGCCAGCACCTCCACGGGGACGCGGGTGGCGATGTAGCGGTTGCCCAGGGGGCTGCTCTTGGAGGTGATTACCAGCACATAATCGCCGTTGGTGCTGTCGGGGCGGACGGCCCCCTTGGGGACGATGGCGTCATACTCCACGCCCCGCTCCCCGATGGTCAGCGTCAGGTTGGAACCGGGGCTGACGTCGCCCCGTACCTCAAAATTGAGGATTTTGCTGTTCTGGGGGTCCTTGGGGTCGCTCTTGATGCTGACCAGCTCCGCGTCGATCTGGCTGCCCCAATAGAGGTTGGCGGCGTCGGCCTTGTCCCCGACATGGACCCGGCGGGCCTGCTCCGAAGTAACGGAAAAGCTGAGCTGGTAGCCCATATCCGCCAGGTCGATCGTGGCCATGGCGGTCTTGGGCGTGGTGGTGTTCCCGGCGGTGATGCTGACAGAACCGATGGTGCCGCCCACCTCGGCCTTGATCTCGGTCCCCTCCGCGCCGGCCCGCAGCTCGTCCACCTTCTGCTGCTGGGCGATGAGCTGGACGGCCAGGTCCGCCACCTCGACGGCGCTCAGGCGCGCGCTGCGGTCCAGCTCATCCAGCTCCCGCTCCGCGCTGCGGATGCCGTCCACCGCCGCAGTATATTTCTCCTTCCTTTCTTTGAGCCCGTCAAGCTGTTCTTTGGCCTCGGTGTAGCCGTTGAGCTGTTGTTCCGCCTCGGCGATCACCGTTGTGATGCGGGTATCCTGGCTGTAATAATCCTCTGACGCTTTGTCATATTCCTTCTGCGCTTCCAGCGTTTTCGTATATGCCTCCTTGTACTGCGCCACAATAGAATCATCGTTTTGCCGGGCGGTTTCGTAGCTGTTGCCGACGTAGCGCCCCCCCTCGTAGGACCCCTCCACAATGATATAGCTGTTTTCAATCTGCTGCATCACAAATTCCATATAGGCCGGCAGCATCCTTGTCACATAGGCGGATTTTTCAAAGTCCAGACAGGCGCTGTACTCATCCGTCTTTTTGATCTCCTGCTCCGCGCGGGTGCGTATCCAATCCCAGCGCTTGCGGTAGAGTACGCTGGCCGCGTCCAGGTTCCGTTTTGCCTCGTCGAAGGCCTTCGAGCGGGTCTTGATGTCCTTCTGAAGGGAGACAAGCAGCTCCTCGTCCACTGTGTCGTAGACGTTAAATTCCCGCAGCTTGGCGGCGGTCTGCTTCAGGCTGTCCTTCGCGGCGTCGAGGTCCCGTTCCGCCTGGGCCAGCTCTTCCTCGTCATACTGGTACTTGTCCCGCTCCGCCTGGGCCTCCGCCAAATCCTGCCGCGCCCACTCGACGCCGGAGGAAGAAGCGTTGATCTGGGCGGTCTGATACTGTTTGTTCAGCTCCCGCAGCCGCTCCTCGGCGCTCTGCAGCTCCTCGCTGTCGGTGTCGAGGATAAACAGCACATCCCCGGCCTTGACCTCCTGGCCCTGGCGGATCAGGACGCTCCGCACCTTCCGCGACTGGTCCACCATGACCTCGTAGCTCTTCGCGGCGGACACCGCGCCGGTGCCCCGGATCTGGGCCGTGATCGTCCCGCTCCGCACCGCCGTGGTCGCCACCTCCGGCAGCGTCCGGTTCATAATGGTGTTGGAGAAGAAGGTCAGAAGGAGCAGCGCGGCAAGAAGCAAAATCGCCGCGTTTTTGACCCACTCGCGTTTTTTCACCGTTGTTTCCATGTTTCAGCCTCGCAGATGTGTTGTACAGTTCAGATGTGATTCCTTATTCCCCCGCCTCGCGGAGTTCCTCGCCGCGGCACGAGCCCTTTCACTGGGGATGTGAAAAAAGTCAGCCTTTGCTAACAGCAATAAAAACGCTGTCATTGCACACCAGTCCGCGCTTTTCGCGAAGGCGAAAATGCAGTGGTGTAAGCAATCCCCCCACCAGTTGCAACTGCCTTTTGAGCCTGAATTTTACCGCCAGCCTCCGGATTGGGGGATTGCCTTCACCAGTGTGCGCACTGGTGAGCAATGACAGCGATTCTTTTTGACCTGGTTTTGTAGGATTCGCAGCTTTTTTAACGATTGACTTTTTTCACAGCCCCAATGAAGGTTTCATCCTTTCACGCTGCCCTGGTGGGCGATGCCCTCCACCAGCGCCTCCTCGCCGTGCAGGAACAGCAGCAGGCTGGGGAGCATGTACACCGTCGCCATCGCGAAGGCCAGGCCGATCTCGCCCTGGTTGATGTTGCTGAGGAACACGCTCAGCGGCTGCTTGTCCGCATCGGAGAGCAGTACAAGCGGCTGCTCCACCATGTTCCAGTAGTCGATGAACACTAAAATCGCGATGGAATAGAGGGCGCTGCGGCACTGGGGGATGCAGATGCGGGTGAAAATCTGCCACTCGCTGGCCCCGTCGATTTTTGCCGCCTCGATCAGGGCGTAGGGGATGCGCCGCATGAATTTGGTCAGCAAAAACACCGAGAAGGGGGCGAAGGCCCCGGGCAGGATGATGGCCCAGCTGGTGTTGAGGATATGCAGCCAGTCGCTGACCAGATAGTTCGGCACCAGCGTCACCTGATAGGGCATGAGCATCAGGATGACGTAGAAGAAAAAGAGGAAGGAGCGCGCTTTCCCCCGCCAGCGGGTGAAGCCGTAGGCCGCCACCGAGGCCACGGCCATCTGCCCCGCCACGATGGGCAGCACCAGAAACACGCTGTTCCAGAATTTTAAGAGGTAGTCCGGCGACTCCACCAGGCCCCGGATGTACTGGGTGAACACGACCTTGTCAGGAATGAGCTTGAGGTTCACCGACTTTGACACATAGCCCCCCGCGCCGGAGGAAAACACCGCGCCGTAGTTGGCGTTGATCTCCGACTCGGACATGAAGGAGTTGGTGATGGTCACCACCGTCGGCAGCAGGAAAGCCGCCGCGAACACTGCGCAGAGAATGAAATCCACCGTCCGCCCGAAATAATGTTTTTTCTTCATTTCCGCCTCCTGTCCCGGCAGTTCTCTGATGAAACGGCGAAGCCGTTTCATTGATTTTTCTATCCCTCAACATCCTTCCCGAACCAGTCCTCCACCGCGAAGAGCACAGCGATAATAATGACCATCGCCAGGGCCATCAGCATCGCGGCGGCGGAAAGCTTCTGGTAGTCGTAGGCCCCGAACATGTTGTTCATGAAGTGCTGAAGGGTATAGAGGGACTGGTAGGGGTAGTTGCCCGTCAGCAGATAGACCTCCCGGAAGACCTTGAAGGAGTTAATCAGGGACAAAATTGTGACAAACAGCACCGTCGGGGACAGGTAGCGCAGTTTGATGGAGAAGAACTTGTACAGCTCCCCCGCCCCCTCCACGTCCGCGACCTCCAACAGCTCTTTGGGGATGTTGGCGATGCCGGCCATGAACAGGATCATATTGTAGCCGAGGTTTTTCCACAAAAACAGAAGCACCACCACCCACCGGGCCTGGTCGGATTGGAGCCAGTCGATTTTCTCCGCCCCGAACAGGCCGAGGAAGACGTTGACAGTGCCGTTGTAGCTGAACAGCACCTGCCAGATCAGCACCACGGAGGCCACGGGGACCATCATGGGGCTGAGGAAAAAGGTGCGGAAAGCGCTCTTCATCGGGACGCGGACTTCCAGCAGCAGCGCCAGCACGATGGCCAGCACCACCGCCAGGGGTACCGCCACGGCGGAGAAGCGCAGGGTGTTCACAGCCGCCAGGCGGAAGATGCCGTTATTTAATAACCGGCGAAAATTTTCCAGCCCCACAAACTCCCGGGAGGCCACGCCGTCGATGACGGAGTAATAGGCCACTACCCCGAAGGGGAGGATAAAGAACACCCCCACCCCCAGCAGGCTGGGGAACAGGAAGCACAGGCTCCGCAGAAAATCCCGCCGCTGCTCCCGTGAGGGGCGCCTGCGCTTATGCTTTTTTTCGTCCAATGCTCCGCCTCCCCTGCTATATGAGCATCCTGCGGGATATCCCTCCCCCTTTGGGGAGGGATATCCCGGGATCATCTCTGCTCGTTTACATAAATCATGACCTTGCTCTGAATCTGCTTTGCCACGTCCTCAGCGCTGCGCTGCCCCTCGAAGTAGGGGGCCGCGCCCTCTTTCACGATGTCATAGATCGTCTGGTCAAGCACCAGCGCCTTGGTGCAGGCGCCGATCAGCTCCAGAATCTGGCCGGCCTCCTCCTGCTCCAGCGGGCCGCCGGGGACCTCGAAGCCCATGGAGCCCCAGGTGCCGTAGTCCTCCTCAATGCGTTCGCCCTTCTCGTCGAGGATGTAATTCCCGTTTTGGTCGATGCGGTAGCGGCGCTCCATGGCATTCGCCATCTGTGCCTCAAAGGCGCTGCGGCTGATGGGGAAGCCCCAGTCGTTCGCGCCGGAATAGCTGAACATCCCGCGCAAAAACTGCCAGGCCCCTTCCTTGTCGCTGCACTTGCTGGTGATGGCAAAGCCATCGCCGTTGGTTTGGAACACGCTGCCCACGCCGTAGGCGGTGGGGAAGCCGATGAACACGCCCCGGCCCCCGAAGACCTTGTTGTAAATCCGCAGCTCATAGGCGTCGTTGAAGCCCCACAGGCCCATGGGCTCCAGCATCTGCAGGCCATGGGAAATGCGGTAGGAGTCGTCGTCCTCCTCGGTGTACTGGTAGTTGTCCCAGTCGAAGTCCGAGGGGAAGCTGTTGACAAATTCCAGCGTCTTGACAAAGCCCTCGCTGTCAAAATGCGTCTCCCCCGTGGACCAGTTCACAAAGCTGTCCATGTCCAGGGCCAGGATGTACTGGAAGAAATCGTCCCGGGTGATGGTCTTGTTGAAGGCCGTGGCCTCGGGGTTTTGGGCTCGGAGCTTTGCCAGGGCGGCGTTGAACTCGTCGACGGTCCATCCCGGCTTATCCCCCACCAGCTCCGGCGCGCCCATGGCGGTCAGGATGGTAAAGGAGTTGATGGTCCGGTAGAGCTTCCCGTCCCGCTCAAAGGCGGCCAGGACCTTGTCCATCAAATCCTCCCGGCTCAGCTCCGGGTCGCTGTCGATATAGGGATACAAATCCTCAAGGTAGCCCTTGTTGGCCAGCAGCCCCTCCTGCAGCCCGCTGAGGTCCAGGATATCGGGGATGTTGCCGGAGAGGATCTCCGTGCGCAGCTTGGTCAGGCCCGCCGTGTAATCGTCGCCGGTATTATACTCCGAATAATCCGCGACTTCAATACGGTACTGGCTGTTGGACTTGTTGAAGTCGATGACGCGGCTGCGGACGTTGTAGCCCAGGCTCTGGGTCGCCAGTGTGAGAATCTGTTTCTGCTGCACCTGGTCCGCGGGGACTTTTTTGAGAAGGACCAGCTCGTTTTTGTAGTTTGTCTCCATCATATAGGAGCTTCTGACGTCGAAGGTGTCAAAGCCCGCCATGTCCCGGGTGGAGCTCACGGCCACGATCTGCCCGTCGTCCATCACAAAAGCCCCCTGGCTGCTGTCGGGGTCGACGTCGCAGCTGAGCCAGTTGAGCAGCTTTTCCCGCTGGCCGGTTTCCAGCTTGTAGCCGTAGAAGTTGATGCCGCTGGTGTAGTAGAAATCGTAGTCGCCGCCGCCGGGGACCGCGCCGTAGAAGTCCGGCACCGCCGTCCCCTCCCCCAGCTTCCCGGCCACCGGGTCCACGACGCACAGCTCCTGCACGCTCTTTTCCTGGGACCAGTTATAGGTATAGGCCGCGACGGTCCCGTCGGGCAGGGAGTAGAGGCTCGAGATGTAGTTCTCGCTCTCGATGCGCTTGAGCAGCTTCCCCTCCGCGTCCACAATGTAGAGGGCGTTGCTGCCGGACAGGTACAGCCGCCCCTCGCCGTCGGAGGCCATGGAACCGATGTAAAAGTAGTCGTCGCCGCTGCCTGCTTCTGAAAGCCCGCTCAGGTCCACGAGGCTGCGGACGGTGCCGTCGCTGTCCATGCACCGCAGGCGGAAGCCCTCCTCGTACTGGTTGTGCTCCCAGTATTCGTCGGAGTATTGTTCCACGCCCTCCGGGGCGTCGTTCCAACTGCGCCAGGTGTTTTCCAGCACATAGATCGTGCCGTCGGCGCCGACGCGGATGCTGTTGATATAGCTCCCGCTGTCGCCGTCGCCGTCGTCGCTGCCGTTTTCCTCCCCGTCATAGGGGATGCGCTCGCTGGAGCCGTCCAGGTTGATCCGGCAGAAGATGGTCTTATAATTCCACCAGCCGTTCTCCCCCTCGATCTGCTCTTCCTCCGCCGTTTCCTCAGCCTCTTCTGAGGCTGCCTCCGCTTCCGCGGTTTCTTCCTCGATTTCGGCCACGGCCTGGATCCTTTCCATCTCTTCTGCCGTGTATGGGACCCAATAGCGCTCCTGGTTGGTGGCGAAGAGGCTGCCGTTGGCGTAGGTCACATTCTGCATCATGCCGTCGAACTCGCCCTTGATGGGGATGTACTCCGCCGTGTAGACATATTCCGCAACCGCCCCCGGCTGGGCCGCCGCGCCCCGGTTGTCCCCACCGGGCGCGTTGTCCGCCTGCCCCTGCTGGCCGCAGCCCGCCAGCAGCGAAGCCGCCACCGACAGCGCCAGCACAGCGCCGGCCGCCTGTTTTTTCTTTTTCATGTTCTTCCTCCTCAGGCTATATTTGACTGTGTGTCCCCAAAAAGGGGGAATATCCTTCTCTGATACAAGACAGACGTGTACGCAGCGGAAAAGTTCCCGCCGCGCCAAAATATTTTACAGCATCTGTATTAGCTGTATTAGTACGGATTATAAACGTTTCCCCCA
>JAFUVO010000064.1 GCA_017477525.1 Oscillospiraceae bacterium
CCGGATGCTGTGCGTACAAAACGCCGGAACGGTTTGGCACCGCCCCGGCGTTTCGCGCAAAAGAGAGAGTGTATGGGAAAAAGAGAGGTGGCTTAGTAAAGATTGCCCAGCTCGACCAGCTCGACTTCCAGGTCGAAGCTCTCGCCGTCGCGCCAGAGCGTCAGGGTCATGGTATCGCCCACCGCGCATTTGTCGCGTTCCGCCAGTACGTCGCTGGAAACGCGCGCCGGTTTGCCGTTGATATGGGTCAGCACATCGCCCACCCGAACGCCCTTCGCTTTGGCGTCGCTGTGCTCGGAAACCGCGCTGATATACAGCCCCTCAGGGAGCCCGTAACGCTCCGCCGCGCCTTCGGGGATGGAGCCCACAGTGATACCCAGGCCGGGCCGGCCGGAGACTTCCCCACGGGAAATCAACTGGTCCGTCACGGCCTTGACCGTGGCGCTGGGGATGGCGAAGCCGATGCCCTCAAAGATGACGTCGGAATAGTGGTTCACCATTTTCATGTTGGTGATGCCCACCACCTGGCCGTACATATTCAGCAGCGCCCCGCCGGAATTGCCCTCGTTTATGGCGGCGTTGGTCTGCAGCAGCGTCATGCGCCTGCCGTTCACCTGGATATCCCGGTCAATGGCGGAGATGATGCCGTCCGTCAGGGTGCCGCTCAGGTTATCCCCCAAGGGGTTGCCAATGGCCGCCACGGCGTCGCCCACGCTGAGCGCGGCGCTGTCCCCGAACTCCGCGGGCGTCAAATCCGCCGCGTCGATTTTGAGGACCGCCAGATCGGTCATGGTATCCTCGCCGACGAGCCTGGCTTCCTTCTCCCGTCCGTCGGACAGGAGGACCACGGCCCGCTCGGCCCCGTCGATGATGTGCTCGTTGGTGACGATGTAGCCGTCCGCCGACATCACGATGCCGCTTCCCCAGGAATAGCTGAGGGCGCCGGGCGCATAAGAGCGGATGCCCACGATGCTCTCCGCGGTACGCCGGTGGAGCTCCTGCAGCGTCAACACACCGCGCCCCTCGGACGAGACGATTTCCAGTGCGGCGGACATGTCCCCCCGCACACGTTTCATCTGGCTGCCGGAATAAACTTTTGTCTCCGGCTGGTAATATGCCTCAAAAAATGCGCGGAAGTCATCGCCGAACTCCTCCGGCCTCTGGCTGGGGAGGGCCGGCACAGTGCGGGATTCCACGCGGAACACCATGTGCCGCCTGATCTGATTCAGCGCCAGCAGACTGCCCGCGATAACGAGCACACCCAGCAGGCTGAACAGCACGATCTGTAATCCCCTGCCCTGCTTTTTCGGCCTCAGCACCGGAGGCGGCGGGGGCGGGGCGGTCCGTGATGTCGATACCGGCGTCTGGTCATACCACGCGTCGCGCTGATAATCAGGTTCCATGGGGATTCCTCCTTGAGGTTGAAAATATCATAGCAGGAATTTAAGAGCATTCTATGAATGGGTCATGAAAGATTTGTAAACGAAAAGCATCAAAACTGTATCGCATGGCATTTCCCGCCCCAAAGTGGGAGTATTACTTCTGTTTCAGCGTCAGGGAGAACACAAATTCCGTCACGCCGTCGCGGCTGGTGACGGCGATGTCCTCGCCGTGGTTGTTGAGGATGGTCTTGACGATGTACAGCCCCAGGCCATAGCCGTCCCGGTCCGCGGAGCGGGACCTGTCGGCCTTGTGGAAGCGGTCAAAAATCAGGGCCAGCTCCTCCGGGGGAATCGTGGCCCCTCGGTTTTTGATGGAGATATAGGCTTTTTCCCCCTGGCGGAACAGGCTCACCCCCAGGGCGCTGCCGGGTTCCGCGAATTTGATGGCGTTTTCCAGCAGGTTATAGATCACCTGGTTGATGGCGTCGGCGTCCCCGCAGACCAGCATCGGGTCCTCGGGGATCATCGCGTCCACATCCAGGCCGCGGGCGTTGATTTTGCTCTCGAATATCACCAGCGTACGAATCAGCAGCTCCGTGGCGTCGAAGCTCTTTTTCCGCAGCTCCGCGGGGCTGGACCCCTGCATCCGGCTCAGGTCCAGCATACTGCGCACCAGGCGGTTCAGGCGCTTTGTCTCGCTGGAAATCGTTTCAAGGTAGTGGTCCGCCTGTTCCCCGGGGATCGTGCCGTCCAAAAGCCCGTCGGCAAAGCCGGCGATGGTGGTCATGGGGGTTTTGAGCTCGTGGGCCACGTTGGCGATAAAATCGTCCCGCCGCTTCTCGGAGCGCTCAAGGGACTCGGCCATCTGGTTGAAGGAGACCGCCAGCGCGCCGATCTCGTCGTCCCGGTCGCAGGCGCTGACCCGGACGGAGAAATCCCCGTGGGCGAATTTGACCGCCGCGTCCGCCATCTCCCGGAAGGGCCTGCCCTGGACGCGGACGGAGATATAGCAGGTCACCAGCAGCAGCAGCATGATGGCAATGGCGGTCACTAAGAAAATGTTCATCAGGGAGGACCAGACCTGCATGATGCCGCTGAGGTTGGATGCGGCGAAGATAAAGCCCGCCACCGTACCGTTGGAGATCACCGGCAGCGCCGCCACATAGCGGGCCTCGCCGTAGAGGCCGCCCAGGCCCGTCAGACCGCTGTACCAGCCCTGGCGGAGCAGTTGGGCCATCACATCCTCCCCCACGCTCTGGCCCAGGTGGGCGCAGTGCAGCTCGGAGTCAGAGCAGATGCTGATGACGCCGTCGGTGCCGGTGACAAAACAGTGGTTCCCGGTGCTCTGGGCGATGGACGACAGGGTGATGCGGAACTCCCAGTCGTCCAGCACCCCGTCCCTGGCGTAGGCCGAGGCCAGGCGGCTGAGCTCAAGGGCGTTGCCCTCGATGCCCGTCTGGCGCTCCCGCAGCATATAGTTGCGCCCGATGCCCACGAAAATCGCGCCCAGCCCGATAAAGGCCAGCATCACCAGCCCAGCCACCAGGACAAAATTTTTAAAATAGTAGCTTCTCATCTGTTGTTTTCAGGCGCGCGGCGTCCGCTGTTCAAGCCCCCGTGACCTCAAATTTATAGCCCACGCCCCAGACGGTCTTGACGGACCACTGCTCGCTGACGCCCTCCAATTTTTCCCGGAGGCGCTTGATGTGGACGTCCACCGTGCGGCTGTCGCCGAAGTAATCAAAGCCCCAGACCTCGTCCAGGAGCTGGTTGCGGGTAAACACCCGGTTGGGGTAGGAGGCCAGGTGGAACAGCAGCTCCAGCTCCTTCGGCGGGGTGTCGACGCGCCTGCCGTCCACGATCAGCTCATAGGAATCCAGGTCCACGACCAGCTTGTCAAAGCTCAGGCGGTTGCTCTTTTTGCCGCCGCCCTCGTCGCTGCGGCGCAGCACCGCGTGGATGCGCGCGATCAGCTCCTTGGGCTCGAAGGGCTTGGTGATATAGTCGTCCGCGCCCAGCTCCAACCCCGCCACCTTGTCGGGGGTCTCGCTCTTGGCGGTCAGCATGATCACCGGCGCCGCGCTGTCCTTCCGGATCTCCCGCAGGACGCTCCAGCCGTCCATGACCGGGAGCATAATGTCCAGCAGCACCAGGTCCGGGGAGAAGGAACGGAACATCTCGACCCCCTCCCCGCCGTCCGCGGCCCGGGACACGTCAAAGCCGTCCTTTTCCAGATAGAGCCGCAGCAGCTCCGCGATGTTTCCGTCATCCTCAATGACCAGGGCTTTCTTTGCCATGTTATCACATCCTGTTTCTTAATTTACCGGTAGCTCCGCTGCGCGTCCAGGACAAACATGTTGGTCCTGCGTTCGCGGTCGAGGCTGGTGGCGTCCATGTGGCCGGGGTAGACCTCGTAATCCCCCTTCAGGGCGGCGAGGCGGCGGAGGGAGGCGTACATCTGTTCGATGCTGCCGCCGGGGAAGTCGGTGCGTCCGCAGCTGCCGCGGAACATGGTGTCGCCGGTGAACAGCGCCCGCTCCCCGCTCCCCTCCTGCGTACACAGCAGCGTCACGCTGCCCGGCGTATGCCCCGGCGTTTCGAGCACCGTGAAGGAGAGGGAATCGAGGCGTATGACGTCGCCCTCCTTATAAAAAAGCGTCCCCTCCGGCGCGCGGTAGCGGTAATAGTCCCCGCCGATGGTCACGCCGTCGTCGGCCCGGTGCATGTAGAGCGCCGCGCCCGTTTCCTCCCGCAGCTCCTCCACCGCGCCGGTGTGGTCGAAGTGGCCGTGGGTCAGGAGCACACATTGGCAATTTAAGCGGTTGTCCTCAAGGTAGTCCAGCAGCAGCCCCGCCTCCGCCCCCGGGTCGATCACGGCGCATTTTAGCGTGTTTTCGTCGGTGACGATATAGCAGTTTGTCTCGTAAGAGCCCACGGTAAAGCATTTGATCAGCATCGCTCACACCTCCATGATGATCGTGACGGGGCCGTCGTTGCAGCTCTCAACGGCCATGTCCGCGCCGAAGCGCCCTGTCTCCACCGGAAAGCCCCGCTCCCGGCAGGCATGTATCACAGCCTCGTAAAGCGGTATGGCAGTCTCCGGCCGGGCGGCCTCGGTAAAGCCGGGACGGCGGGAGCGGGTGTCCGCGTAGAGCGTGAACTGGCTGACGATCAGTATTGCCCCGCCCACGTCGCCCAGGGCAAGGTTCATTTTCCCGTTCCCGTCCTCAAAGACCCGCAGATGGCAGATTTTTTCCGCCATTTTCCGCGCCTGGGCCTCCGTGTCCTCCGCATGGACGCCCAGCAGCACCAGAAAGCCCCGTCCGATGCGCCCCAGGACTTCCCCTCCGGCGCTGACGGAGGCCGAGGACACCCGCGTGATAACCGCTCTCATAGGCAGTTTCTCCTTATCCATTTCCCGCATACCCTCTTGGGAGGGTATGCTTTTGTATAGATTCCCCTCGGGGGAAACACTTTTTATATGTCCCCCTTCGGGAGGACATATATTTTTACTTTATCACGAGCTGCTCCGCGCCACCTCTTTGACGCCCTGCACGGTGCTCAAGCGGTTCATGATGCCCCGCAGCTCCGCTAAATTCCGCACCTCCAGCGAGAGGGTAGCGATGGCCATGCCGCCGCTGAGGCTGCGGGCGTTGAAGGATCGGACCTTGGCGTTGATGCTGTTGAGCACCCCGGCGATGTCCATGACCAGGCCGTTGCGGTCCACGCAGCCCAGCTTCAGCGTGGTAATATAGCGTCCCTCGTAGCCGGGGACCCAGGCGGCCCGGACCCAGCGGCCCTCGCCGTCGGGGCGGGTGCTGTGGCTGCTGTAGTTGTTGCAGTCGGTCCGGTGGATCGACACGCCAAAGCCCCGGGTGATAAAGCCCACGATCTCGTCCCCGGCCACGGGGGTGCAGCAGCGGGCGAATTTGATGAGGCAGTTGTCCAGGCCCTCGATCAGCACACCCTGGATGGCGCGGCGGCTCTCCGCCGGGTCGCGGCTGTTGCGGCGCTGGGCCGCGTCGTTCATCTTGTCGAGGGGGCTGCGGGCCGCGCTCTCCATGTTTTTCGCCCGCACCAGGTCGTCCCGGAGGCGGTTGACGGTTTTCGCGGCGGAGAGGCCCCCGTAGCCCACGGCGGCGTAGATGTCGTCGAGCTCGTTCATCGAGAGCTTTTTCAGCACCGCGGGCAGCACGTCGTACTCGCTGACCATCGCCATGCTGACACCCTGGCGGCGCATTTCCGCTTCCAGCATCTCCCGGCCCTGGATGATGTTCTCTTCCCGCCGCTCCCGCTTGAGCCACTGTTTGATCTTCGTGCGGGCGGAGCCGCTTTTGGCCAGCGCCAGCCAGTCCCGGCTGGGGCCGGGGGCGGATTTGCTGGTCAGGATCTCCACGATGTCGCCGTTTTGCAGCTCCTGGCCGAAGGGCACGATGCGCCCGTTGACCTTCGCCCCCACCATGTGGTTGCCCACGGCGGAGTGGACGCTGTAGGCGAAGTCGATGGGCGTGGCCCCGGCGGGCAGGGAGCTGACGTCCCCCCGGGGCGTGAATACGAACACCTCGTCGGCGAACATATCCACCTTCAGCTCGGAGAAGAAGGACTCCGCGTCCGTCTCCTGCTGGGTTTCCAGCAGCCGGCGGACCCAGGCGAACTGCTCCTCGTCCCCCACGCGGACGCCGGAGGAGCCGGTCTTGTACTTCCAGTGGGCCGCGACGCCGTACACGGCGGTGCGGTGCATCTCCCAGGTGCGGATCTGCACCTCGAAGGGGATGGCCTCGCCGCCGATGACCGTGGTGTGGAGGGACTGGTAGCCGTTGGGCTTGGGCGTGGAGATGTAGTCCTTGAACTTGCCGGGCACGGGCTTGAACATGTCGTGGACCTGGCCCAGCACATTGTAGCAGTCCGGGAGCTCGTCGACAATGACCCGCAGGGCGCAGATGTCGAAAATCTCGTTGAGCTCCAGCTTCTGGGTGTACATCTTGCGGTAGATGCTGTACAGGTGCTTGATGCGGTGGTAGGTGGTGCAGTGGATGCCCCACTCGTCCAGGCGGGCGCGGATCTTTTCCTCCATCCGGGTCATGAACGCCTCCAGCTGGGGGCGGCGGGCCTCGATGTTCTCCGTGATGGCCTGGTAGGCCACGGGGTCGAGGTATTTCAGCGACAGGTCCTCCAGCTCCCACTTGATGGTCTGGATGCCCAGGCGGTGGGCGATGGGGGCGTAAATCTCCATGGTTTCGAGGCTCTTCAGCCGCTGCTTCTCCGGCGTCTGGTAGTCCATGGTCAGCATGTTGTGGAACCGGTCGGCCAGCTTGATGAGGATGACGCGGATGTCCTTGTTCATAGCCAGGAGCATCTTGCGCAAATTTTCCATCTGCAGCTCCTCGCGGCTGGTATAGTTCACCCTTGTCAGCTTGGTCACGCCCTCGACGATGTCGGCCACCTGGACGCCGAACTCCCGGGCCAGGTCGTCGTGTGTGATGGGGGTGTCCTCAATGGTGTCGTGCAGCAGCGCCGCCACAATCGAGTCCTCGTCCAGGCCCATCGACGCCACGATGCAGGCCGCCGCCGCCACATGGGTGACGTAGGGGGTCCCGTCCCGCCGCTTCTGCGGCGCGTGGGCCCGGGCGGCGCACTCAAAGGCGGCGCGCACCCGGTCATGGTTGACGTTCAGCCCCGCTTCCGCGATCTTCTGTTCCAGGTCCTTATAACACTGCTCTACCATCGGCTCAAAGGTTTCGGACATATCGCAGACCCCTCCTTCCGCTTTCCGTTCCATGCTTCCCTGTATCTGCCCGGCAGCGGGGCTTCACCCCCGCAGCCGTTTCAGGATCTCCGAGGAATCCAGCGCCACCTTCCCCGCGCCGGGGACGGCGGCGGCGTACCAGACATTTCCCTCCGGCCTGAGCGTCAGCAGGCCCAGTTCCTCAAATATCTTCAATATGATGCAGACCTTCTCCTCCCGCAGGCTGGGCGCCAGATGCTCCGCCAGCTCCGCCGGCGCGCCGGCGCTGTGCCCGCCCCGGGCGCTCAGGGCCCGCCAGACCAGGGCGCAGTCCGCCCGGTCCGGCGTATCGGGGACGTCCGCCGGGCCGAGGCCGCCCCGCAGAATCGTCCTGGCCGCGCTGTCGTCGTGGGGGCGCAGCCCCACAAGCAGAAGCTGGGTGCTCCGGCGGCCGCGGTAGTCGTTGATCTGGGGGTAAAAAGCCGCGTCCACCCGGTCCCCGGGACGCAGGAGGCCGGAAAATTCCTCCAGCCTGTGGCTGAAGAATACCCCCTCGTAGCTCTGGCCGAATTTTTCCAGCCGGACCCGCAGATGCTTTCCGCCGCCGATGGGCGTCAGCTCGGACAGGACTGCCCCCTGAAGGACCAGCAGCGCGCGGGGGTTGCCCGCGCCGCAGGGTTCCAGGCGGTCGAGATCCTCGACACAGTCCATGCGCAGCAGCTCCGGGCTGTCGGCGCAGAGCTCGATTTCCAGCGCGGGGGCGCTCAGGGGCGGATGGGCGCGGTAATACGCCGTCAGGGCGGCGCGGAACGCGGGGATATTCTCGCTTCGCACCGTCAGCCCCGCCGCCAGGGCGTGGCCGCCAAAGCCCTCCAAATGTTCCGCGCAGGCGCTCAGCGCCTCAAAGAGGTTGAAGCTCCCGCAGCTCCGGCAGGAGCCCTTCCCCCGCCCGTCTTCAAGGCAGATCATGACCGCCGGCATATTGTATGCCTCGGTGAGCCGGGAAGCCACAATGCCCACCACCCCCTGGTGCCAGCCCTCGGAGGCCAGGACGATGGGCCCCTCCGGCGCTTCGCCGTCCAGCATGGTCTGGGCCTGGGTCCAGATTTCCGATTCCAGGCTCTGCCGCTCCCGGTTGAGGCGGCAAAGCGCCGCGGCGTTTTCCGCCGCCTCGCCGGGGTCCTCCGTCAGCAGCAGCGCGGTGGCAAGCCCCACCTGCCCCAGCCGTCCGGAGGCGTTGAGCCGGGGGGCGAGGACAAAGCCGATGCCCGTTGAGCTGGGCTTTTTCCCATCCAGCCCCGCTTCCCCCATCAGGGCGCGAAGGCCGGGGCGCGGATTTCGTTCCAGCTTTTCCAGCCCGCGCCGGACGATATAGCGGTTTTCCCCCACCAGGGGCATCACATCCGCCACGGTGCCGACAGCCACCAGGTCCGCGTAGCGGGACAGCACCCGTTCCGCGTCCCCATCCAGGGCGCACAGCAGCTTGAACGCCACGCCCACCCCCGCCAAATCGCGGTTGGGATAGGCGCAGTCGGGGCGCTTGGGGTCCACCACGGCCACCGCGGGCGGCAGCGTCTCCCGGCATTCGTGGTGGTCGGTGATGATCATCTCCATCCCGAGGCTGTTGGCGTAGGCTGTCTCCTCCACCGTGGTGACGCCGCAGTCGACGGTGACGATCAGGCTCACGCCCCTGGTATGCAGCGTCTCGATGGCGGAGGCGTTGACGCCGTAGCCCTCGTCCATGCGGTCGGGGATATAGAGTTCGCAGGGGACGCCCCGGGAACGCAGATAGTCGGCCACCATGCAGGAGCTGGTGATGCCGTCCACATCGTAGTCGCCGTAGACCGCCACATGCTCCCGCGCGGCAATGGCGCGGCGCAGGCGCTCTGCGGCCGTTTCCAGATCCGGCAGCAGCAACGGGTCCCCCAGCAGCGCTCCGCCGCAGGACAGGAACTGCCGGGCCTGCTCCGCTGTCGCGCAGCCGCGCGCGTACAGCACCGCTGCCAGCAGCGGCGTACAGCCCGCGTCCAGCAGCGCTTTGGGTACGGCGGTCCCGCCGCGGGGAATGTTCCAGCGCGTATAGCTCATTTGCTCGCCCTCACCGCGCGCCCCGCGGCTTTCAGCGGGGCGCTCTTCTTCTTCAATGGTAAATTAGAAAGGATTATACCACGTCCTCTTCGCATACGCAAGAATAAAATAAAGTATTTTCGCGGACGCGGGCGGTGCCTCCGCCCGGTTTTTCTTCTCTTTCGGACTTGTATTTGCATAAAATCCGTGGTAAAATCAATACGTTCTCTGCCGCGCCGTATGTTTCCATCCCCCCGAGGAGGGCGGCGCCTCAGGGGCGCGCATTGGTTCAAATTATCACAGACAGAGGTAATCAACATGAGCAATATTACAGATATCTCCCTGGCCCCGGAGGGCGAGAAGAAGATTCAGTGGGTGGAGCGGAACATGCCGCTGCTGAACGCTCTGGCGGCGGATTTTCAGCAGACGAAACCTTTCGCGGGGCTGAAAATCACCCTCTCCGTCCATCTGGAAGCCAAGACCGCCTATCTCTGCCGGGTGCTGGCCCTGGGCGGGGCGGAGATGTATGTCACCGGCTCCAACCCCCTCTCCACCCAGGACGACGTGGCCGCCGCGCTGGCGGAGGGCGGGCTGGAGGTCTTCGCCCACCACGGCTGCACGGAGGAGCAGTACCACCGCGACCTGCGGAATGCCCTGTCCTGCGGTCCGAACATCGTGATTGACGACGGCGGCGACCTGGTCCACCTGCTCCACACGGAGATGCGGGACCTGCTGCCGGGGGTCATCGGCGGCTGCGAGGAGACCACCACGGGCATCCACCGCCTCCGCGCCATGGCGAAGGCCGGGACCCTGCGCTTCCCCATGGTCATGGTCAACGAGGCCGACTGCAAGCACCTGTTCGACAACCGCTACGGCACGGGGCAGTCCGTCTGGGACGGCATCAACCGCACCACCAACCTGATCGTCGCGGGCAAAAACGTCGTCGTGGCCGGCTACGGCTGGTGCGGCAAGGGGGTCGCCCTGCGGGCCAGGGGCATGGGCGCGAAGGTGATTGTCACCGAGGTCGACCCCATCCGCGCCATTGAGGCCCACATGGACGGCTATGAGGTCATGAGCATGGAGCAGGCCGCGCCGCTGGGGGACATTTTCGTCACCGTCACCGGCTGCAGCGGCGTCATCCGCCCCGAGCATTTCATAACGCTGAAGGACGGCGCGATTCTGACCAACGCCGGCCACTTTGACGTGGAGGTCGACATGGCGGGGCTGCGGGCCATGGCCGAGAGCAGCTACGAGGCCCGGCACAACATCACGGGCTACCGCCTGTCCAACGGCAGGACCGTGTTCACCATCGCCGAAGGCCGGCTGGTCAACCTGGCCAGCGGCGACGGCCACCCGGCGGAGATCATGGACATGTCCTTCGCCATCCAGGCCCTGAGCGCGAAATATCTCGCCGAGCACCGGGACACGCCCGCCGGCGTCATCCCCGTGCCCGTGGAAACCGACCGCGCCGTGGCCTTCCAGAAGCTGAAAACCCTGGGCATCGGCATCGACGTGCTGAGCGAAGAGCAGAAGGCGTATTTGGGCATCTGACAGGAAACCGTTGTCCGTCCCCCTCCGGGGGGCGAACGGCGGCACAATGTAAAAAAGGGGGTATTCGATGGCTGAGACAGAGAACAGGGACCTCGAAGGCGCGGAGGAGAGCCTGGACTTTGAAACCCTGCACGGGCAGCGCATAGAGGAGATGAACTCCCTGCTGGAACAGCGGAGCATGAAGAAGCTCCAAACTGTGCTGGAGGAAGCGGACGAATTTGACGTCGCGGAATTTCTCGGAAAGCTCCCGGAGCAGCAGATGGCCATGGTGTTCCGCCTCCTGGACAAGGAACACGCCGCTGAGGTGTTCGCGGAGCTGGACAGCGAGCAGCAGGAGTATATCATCAACACCATCACGGACACGGAGCTGGGCGGGATTTTGGACGAGCTCTATCTCGACGACACCGTCGACATGATGGAGGAACTGCCCGCCAACGTGGTCAAGCGCGTCATGCGCATCGCGACCCCCGCGACGCGGGCGCTGATCAACCAGTATTTAAAATACCCCGAAAACTCCGCCGGGAGCATCATGACGGCGGAGTATATCGACCTGAAAAAATATATGAACGTGCGGGAATCCTTTGCCCGCATCCGGCGCATCGGGGCGGACCGGGAGACGATTTACACCTGCTTTGTCACCAGCGCGGATCGGAAGCTGGAGGGCATCGTCACCGTCAAGGACCTCATTTTAGCCGACGAGGACGCGGTCATCGAGTCCATCATGGACGACAACGTGATATTCTGCACCACCACCGACGACCAGGAGGACGTGTCGGGCATGTTCTCGGACTATGACCTGCTGGCCATCCCCGTGGTAGACCGGGAAAAACGCCTGGTGGGCATCGTCACGGTTGACGACGTCATGGACGTCATGGAGCAGGAGACCACCGAGGACATGGAGATCATGGCGGCGATCACGCCTTCCGACCGGCCCTATATCCGCACCGGCGTCTTTGAAATCTGGAAGAACCGCATCCCCTGGCTGCTGCTGCTGATGGTGTCCGCCACCTTCACCGGCATGATCCTGACCAGCTTTGAGGACGCGCTGGCGGTCCAGGTGGTGCTGACCGTGTTCATCCCCATGCTGATGGACACCGGCGGGAACTCCGGCAGCCAGGCCAGCGTCACGGTCATCCGCAGCCTGAGCCTCGGGGACATCGAGTTCTCCGACCTGGCGCGGGTGGTCTGGAAGGAGGTCCGCGTGGCGGTCCTCTGCGGCGCGACCCTGGCCGTGGCCACCTTCGCCAAGGTCATGCTGGTGGACCATCTTCTGATGGGAAACGCGAGCGTCACCGTTATGGTTGCCGCCGTGGTCTGCCTGACGATGTTCCTGACCGTGCTCTGCGCGAAGGTCGTGGGCTGCGTCCTCCCCATGCTGGCGGACAAACTCCACTTCGACCCCGCCGTCATGGCAAGCCCCTTCATCACCACCATCGTGGACGCCATCTCCCTGCTGATTTATTTCACCATCGCGAAAGCCCTGCTGGGTATATAATTTTTCCCCTCCCCCGAATGGGGGAGGGGAATCCGTTATCGCGGCAGTTTCTTTTTCAATTTATGCTTCACGCCGCGCTCGTCCACGATGTAGGTATTTTCCAGCACCTGCACGGCGCCGGCGCGCCATTCGTCGAGGTATTCCCGGCGCAGCAGCGCCTGTTCCTCCGCTTCCTCCGGCGTCAGGGCCCGTTCCCGCTTGAGGCGGGCCAGTTCGTTGATGCGGTCCAGCTTTTCCTGTATCATTCCAGCGTCCCCAATTCATCGAGATTTTTCTCAAAGCCCCCGGCGAAGCGCTCCAGGAACCAGGCCACCTCCGGCAAAGCCATCTCCTCCAGGCGCTGGCGCGTGGAGCGCTCCGCGGAGAGAAATTCCCGGTTGCCCGCCCGGCGCTCCTCCACGCATTTGATGTAGGCCGATAGGCGGTCCGCCGCCTTGACCAGAAGGTAGTCCTCCTCCCGCGTGTGGGCCTCCAACAGCTCCCGGTAGGCCGGGCGCAGCTCCTCCGGCAGGGAGGACAGCAGCTTTTCCACCGCCAGGCCCTCCACCTCGTCGTAGGCTTTGTGGAGCAGCGCCCCGTGGTACTTCACCGGCGTGGGCAGGTCGCCGGTCAGAATCTCCGGCGCGTCGTGGTACAGCGCGGCGGCGGCCAGGGCCTCGGGCCGGCACTCCCGTCCGAACACCTCCCGGCGGATCAGGCCCAGAGCGTGGGCCAGCACCGCGGTCATGTGGCTGTGCTCCTGCACGTTCTCCCGCTCCGTGGAGCGCATCAGGCTCCACCGGTCAATATATTTCATGCGGGAGATAAAAGCGAAAAAATCGTAATCCATTACAGATATCTTCTCTCCTTGCGGATGGCCCGGATGTCCCGGCCCTTGAAGGTCAGGGTGTCAAATTCCCCGCTGAGGCGGGACACCGTCTGGGGGATGTAGCGCTCGGCCAGCTCCGTGTCGCTGAGGTTGGTGCTGACGATGGTCTTCTTCCCCGCGCTGAGGCGGGTGTTTAAAATATTGTACAGGGCGCTCTGGGTGAAGGCGGTGGTCATCTCCGTGCCCAGGTCGTCCAGAATCAGCAGGTCGCAGTTTAACATTTTCTCCACCTGCTGGGACGAGCGCTCCCAGGTTTCCGGATCCCGGGAGAACTTCTGCGCCTCAAAAGCGGCAAAGGCGGCCTGGGCCGGCTCGTAGTCCACGGAGAAGCCCCGCCCGGACACCACCCGGGCGACGCAGCGGGAGAGGAAGGTCTTGCCCAGGCCCGTGCCCCCCTGGAGCAGGAGGTTCGGCGCGCCGGGGCCGAAGGACACCGCGAACTGGCGGCAGGCGGCGAGGGCCAGCTCCATATACTGCCGCGCCTGGCCCTCATAATAGCCCAGGTCGAAATCCGAAAAGCTCTCGTCCCCCAGCCGCGCCGCCTCCCGGAGCTCCCGCTCCCGCTCCGCCTCATAGCGCTTTTCCAGACAGGCGCACATGCTCCCGTCCGCAAGATAGCCCCGGTCGCGGCAGCGGGGGCAGCTCACGATCTCGTCGAGATAGTCCGGGGCGAAGCCGTGGGCGGCCAGAAGGGTTTCCTTCTTCCGGCACAGCTCCCCGCTCCTGCGCTCGATCTCCGCCAGCGCCTCCGGCCCGGCGTGGGAGGCGGCGGCGGAGATGACCTCCCCCATCAGGGCGCGGAGGGCCGCGTCCGCGTCCCGGATCTCCGGGACGCGGGCGTAGACCCGTTTTTCCCGCTCCGCCCGGAGGGCCGCGTTTTCCTCCCGCCGGCGGGCCAGGCCATCCCTGGCCCGGGCCAGCAGCTTACCGTCCATCATATCCCTCTCCCCGCGCCCCGCCGCCTCCGGCGGACGGAGCGGCGTTCTTCATGTGCTCATACATCCTTCGCATGGCTTCCAGCCGCTCCCCGTCGCTCTTCTCCGGCTGCGGCTGGGGCTTCCCGCCCTTCTTCGGGGCGCTGGCGCGGCGGGGGTCCCCCTCCGCGATGGCCTCCGGGGTGTACAGCCCTTTTTCATCCCAGCTGTGCAGGATGCGGTCGAGGTAGTTCCAGCTCAGCCGTCCAGTGTTCAGCACCGTGCGGTCGTAGGCCTCCGCCACCGCCTCGGGGCCAAAGCCCATGTCCAGCCAGGCCTCGATGTACTTGCGCTCCCCCGCCGCCGGCTCCCGCCCCGCGATCTGCAGGGCCCGGGCCACCTGGCCCGCCGCGGCCTGGCGCTCCCGCTTGCGCCGGAGCAGCTCCTCCGCCGCGTCCAGGGTGTTGGCCTCGGAGCGGGCCCAGAACTGGCCCTCCTTCTCCACAAAGCGCATCGTCGGCACCCGCCCCGGCCCGTAGCGGGCCTGGTAATCCTCCAGGCAGTGGTGCAGCAGCAGCATCATGACCTCCGCCGGCAGGCCCCAGTAGTCGTAGATGCCGAAGAGCAGCCGCAGGTCGTTGCTGCTCATCACATGGCCCAGCACTGCCTCCGCCTCCGCCACCACGGCCTCAAAGGCCGGATCGCTCCGGGCCGCGGCGCTCAGGTCCCGGGCGGTGTACTGCGGGCTCTCGCCCATTTCCGCCTCCCGCTCCGGCGCGTCCAGCAGCCCCAGCCCGCGGAGCGTCCCCGCCGCCGCCGTCAGCTCCGCCTCGGTGCATTTCAGCGCCCGGGCCGCCCGCTCCACGGAAAAGCCGCCGCTGCGCAGCACATGCAGGTACAGCAGCGCCGCGTTCCCGTCCCCGTGGCCCAGCAGCTTGTCCAGGCATTCCACGGGGATGGCTATGCTTTTGTCCGTCGCGGCAGTACCCACTGTATCATATCCTTCTCTTTCTCTCCATGCGCGGGCGGGGCATTCCGCCCGTCCGCCGCCGAATGTGATAAAAAAGAGTATACCACACAATTCCCCCTTGAATCAAGTGCGATTGCTGTGTTATAATAATTTGATAATTGTAAATAATTGGAACAGAAGCCCCGCCGGGCGCGGCGGGGAGGGCATGGAGAAAGATATATGCTGGAACTTTTATCCCCCGCCGGAAGCCCGGAGGCGGTCATCGCCGCGGTGCAGAACGGCGCGGACGCCATCTATCTCGGGCTGGACAGCGTGTTCAACGCCCGGCGCAACGCGAAGAACTTCGGCCCGGAGGAATACCGGGAGGCCGTCAAATACTGCCGCCAGCGGGGCTGCAAGGTCTACGTCACCCTCAACACCCTCTGCGCCGACCGGGAACTGGAAACCCTGGCGGAGACAGGGCGCTATATCAGCGACAGCGGCGCAGACGCGGTGCTGGTGCAGGACCTGGGGGCGGCCCGGGTGCTGCGGCAGGTCTGTCCGGAGCTGACGCTGCACGCCAGCACCCAGATGAGCGTCCACAACCTGGCCGGGGTCTGCGCGGCGGCGGAGCTGGGCTTTTCCCGGGTGGTGCTGGCCCGGGAGCTGAACAAAGAGCAAATCCGCTTCATCGCCCGGAACGCGCCGATAGAAGTGGAGGTTTTCGTCCACGGGGCGCTGTGCTTCTGCCACAGCGGCCAGTGCTATCTGTCCGCGCTGATCGGACGCCGCAGCGGCAACCGGGGGCTCTGCGCCCAGCCCTGCCGGATGCAGTACAGCATGGGCCGGCGCATGGACGGCCACCCCCTGTCCCTGAAGGACAACTGCCTGGTGGAGCATCTGGCGGAGCTGGATGACATGGGGGTCAAATGCGTCAAAATCGAGGGCAGGATGAAGCGCCCGGAGTACAGCGCCATCGTCACGCGCATCTACCACCGGGCCATCCGGGACGCCGCGCCCCCGACGGAGGAGGACATGGCGGCGCTGGAGCTGGCCTTCTCCCGGGACGGCTTTACCGACGGCTATTTTACCGGGAAGAAGCAGGAGATGCACGGCGTCCGGGGCGACCCTGCCGGCGAACGGGACGCGGCGAAGCTGTTCACCCAGACACGGCGGGCCTACCGCGATTCCCAGCTCCGGCGGGTGGGCGTGGATTTTTACCTGGCGGCGCGGGTCAACCAGCCCTCCGCCCTGGCGGTCATAGACGAGGACGGCTTCCGCGCGATCGTGTACGGCGCGACGCCCCGGGCGGCGGTCTCTGCCCCCCTGACCCAGCAGGCGGTCAGCGAGCAGCTCTATAAAACTGGCGGCACGCAGTTCTGGTGCCGCAGCGTCCAGGGGGTCATTGACGAGGGGCTGTACCTCTCCGCCGGGGAGATCAACGCCCTGCGGCGGGACGCGCTGGCCGAGCTCAACGCCGTTCGCGCCACGCCGCCCAAACGGCGCACACAGAAGGAGCTGCCCCCCCTCCCCCCCGCCGCCGCGCCGGAGCGGATGCTCTTAGCGGTGCAGGTGCGGAATGCCGCCCAGCTGACGCGGGAGCTGGCGGCGGCGAAGCCGGACCTGCTCTATGTGCCATTGGAAATGATTGAGACAGGCGCGGAGGCGCTGGGGCAGTTTTTCCAGTCCGGCGTCCGCGTCGCGGCGGTGCTGCCGCGCATCCTGACGGACACGGAGACAGAGCAGGCCGCAGCGGCGTTGCGGCGGGCCCGGAGCCTCGGCATCGACACGGCCCTGGTGGGGAACCTGGGCCAGATCGCCCTGGCCCAGGGCGAGGGCTTCCGCCTCCGGGGGGACTTCGGGCTGAACGTGTTCAACTCCCAGACCGTCGCCGTCCTGCAAAGCGCCCGCTTCGAGAGCGTCACCGCCTCCTTTGAGCTGCGCCTGGCCCAGGTCCGCGACCTTGTGAAGCCCATTGACACGGAGCTGATCGTGTACGGGCGGCTGCCCTGCATGGTCACGGACCAGGATATCCTGACCTCCGCCGGCATGGGCGAGGCCGGTTCGATGTCCGACCGCGTGGGCTCGGCGTTCCCCATCCTTCGGGAGAGCGGAGGGCGGAACGTGATCTACAACGCCCACAAGCTCTTTCTGGCGGACAAGCCGGAGGACCTGGCCAAATGCGGCCTCGCCGCCGGGCGGCTGCTGTTCACCACGGAGAGCCCCCGGGAGTGCGTCCAGATCGTGAAGAGCTACCGGGGGGAGAGCGGCTACCAGCCCAACGGGATCACCCGGGGCCTGTACTACCGGGGCGTGGAATGAAGGTGTGCTGATATGAAATTTATTCTGGCCTCCGCCTCGCCCCGGCGGAGGGAGCTGCTCACGATGTTAGGGCTGCGCCCCCTCGAAATCCGCCCGGCAAAGGGCGAGGAGAAAGCCCACCCGGAGCTGGGGCCGGCGGAGCTGGTCATGGAGCTCAGCGCTGCCAAGGCCGGGGAAATCGCCGCCGCGGCTGGCGCGGAGGATGTGATCATCGCCGCGGACACGTTGGTGGCGCTGGACGGCAGGGTGCTGGGCAAGCCCCGGGACGCGGCGGACGCGGCGCGGATGCTCCGCGCCCTCAGCGGACGGGAGCACAGCGTATACACCGGCGTCACCCTCCGGCGGGGCGAAACCGAGCTGCGGCGGGCCGAGCACAGCCTTGTCCGCTTCCGCCCGCTGGAGGACGCGGAAATCGCCCGGTACATCGCCATCGGCGAGCCCCTCGACAAGGCCGGGGCCTACGGGGCCCAGGGCCGGGGCAGCCTGTTCGTGGAGCGCATCGAGGGGGACTTTTTCAACGTCATGGGCCTCCCGCTGTGCCTGCTGGGAAAAATGATGAAGGAATTTGGCATCGACCTGATATGAAGCTGAAACACTATCTGACAAGATACGGCGTCC
>JAFUVO010000065.1 GCA_017477525.1 Oscillospiraceae bacterium
CGGTCATTGCCGCCGCCGAACAGACGGCGGGGCGGGGCCGCATGGGCCGGAGCTTTTTCTCGCCGCCGGGGAGCGGGCTCTACCTGAGCATCCTGCTCCGGCCGCGGACCAGCGCGGCGGAAACGACGAGGCTCACGGCCTACGCCGTCGTCGCCGTGGCGGAGGCCATTGAGGGCCTCGCGGAGGTGGAAACCCAAATCAAGTGGGTCAACGACGTGTACGTTGACGGCAAAAAGGTCTGCGGCATCCTGACGGAGGCCTCCCTCGACTGCGAACGGGGCATGACGGATTACGCGGTGGTGGGCATCGGCATCAACACCCGCGCCCCCGAGGGGGATTTCCCTCCGGAGCTGCGGGAGATCGCCGGGGCCGCGTTTTCGGGCAAAACCGTCCCCGCCCTCCGCTGCCGCCTGGCGGCGGCGGTGGTCGACCGTTTTTTCACGTTCTACCGGGACGAGCTGCCGGACACCGCCGGGTATTGCTTTGAAGCCTACCGGCGGCGCTCCCTGGTGCTGGGCAGGCATATCCGGCTCCACGCCTTTGAGCGCCCGGCGGAGGACGCCGAGGCCCTCGACATCGCCCCGGACTTTGCGCTGCTGGTCCGTGACAGTTCCAGCACCGTGCGCCGCGTCAGCAGCGGCGAGGTCAGCGTCCGGCTGCCGGAATAAATAACCGCCCCCGCCCTTTTCGGGCGGGGGCGGTTATTTATCAGGCGGAGATTTTTTCTTGTCAAATTCCGCCTGATGCGCTATGATAAGAAAAAACACTTGGAGGTCGTACTATGGACAGTACCCTGTCGCTGCTGCTGTTCCGGCAAATCGCCTCGCTGTTCCTGATGGTGGGGGCGGGCTTTCTGATCGTCAAGCTCAAAATTTTGAGCGCCAGGGACAGCCGCGTCCTCTCCCTGCTGTGCATCTACATCGTCGTCCCCTGCGTGATCGTCAACTCCTTCCAGTTGGAGCTGACCGACAGTGTGCGCAGCAACTTTCTGCTGGCTGTGGGCGCGGCGCTGCTGGCGCATGTGGTGATCCTCCTGGCCGGCTTCGGCCTCAAGGCGATGAAGCTGGACGCGGTGGGACGGGGCTCCGTCATGTACTCCAACTCCGGCAACCTGGTCATTCCGCTGGTGTCGGCGCTGCTGGGGCCGGAATGGGTCGTCTATTCCAGCGCCTACATGTGCGTACAGCTGGTGTTCATGTGGACCCACGGGAACGCCCTGCTCAGCGGCCAGACAAAGCCCCAGTGGAAAAAAATCATCACCAACTGCAACATCATCGCGATCATCATCGGCCTGGTGCTGATGCTGCTGCGTGTCCGGCTCCCGACGGTGCTGACCACCGCCATGGACTCCCTGGGCGGGATGCTGGGACCCATGAGCATGCTTTTGGTTGGGATGCTGCTGGCGGAGGCGGATTTGAAGGCGATTTTCACCCACCGCGAAACTTGGCTCATCGCCCTATTAAAAATGTTCGCTGTGCCGCTGCTGGTGCTGGCGGTGTTCAAGCTCACGGGTATCGCGGGGCTGGCCGCCGAGGGGCGCACGGTGCTGTATGTCAGCTTCCTGGCCACCGCCGCGCCCACCGCGACGATGATTACCCAGCTCTCCCAACTCTACCACAACCGCCCCGACTACGCCAGCGCCATCAACGTCATGACCACCCTGAGCTGCATCATCACCATGCCGCTGATGACGGAGGTCTACATGCGCGTGATGTAATTCACTGTTTAGAACCCTTCAGGAGAGGAAAACAAGCCGCCGAAATCATGATATCTGTAAATTCGGCTTGACAAACGCGGTGGAGCGATTAAAATATAGTACAAGTTTTTCACTTGTGAGGTTAGGATATGGACAAACTGACGCTGGCGGAGGCGGAACGCCTGAACAGGGAGATGGTCACGCAGGAGCATCTTCTGATACACGCGAAGAATGTGAGCTACGCGATGGGGGCGATGGCGCGGCACTTCGAGGCTGACGAAGAGCACTGGATGGCCGTGGGCCTGCTCCACGATTACGACTACGAAAAATATCCTGAGGAACACCTGCGGCACACCGAAGCCCCGCTTTTGGCGGCAGGGGTGCCGGCGGCGGATGTGCGGGCCATCCTCTCCCACGGCTACGGCATCTGCTCCGACGTGAAGCCCGAGAGCGACATGGAAAAGAGCCTGTTCACCGTGGACGAGCTGACGGGCATCATCCAGGCCGCGGCCCGGATGCGCCCCAACGGCATCACCGACCTGGAAACAAAGAGCTTCATGAAAAAATTCAAGGACAAAAAATTCGCCGCCAAATGCGACCGGGCGCTGATCCAGCAGGGCTGCGACATGCTGGGGATGGAGGTCCGCGAGGTGGCGGAGCTGTGCATTGAGGGGATGCGCCCCCACGCTGAAGAGCTCGGCATCGCGGGGAATCAATAAACGGAGGGAAAACATATGAAAAACATTTTGGAAGCGCCCTTTATGGTGGAAATGGTCCGCACCGCCACCAACATGTACGCCCATGGCTGGGACGAACGCAACGGCGGCAACATCAGCCTGCGGCTGAACGAGGACGACGTGGACGATTACATCGACGTCAGCAAGGTCATCCGCCGGATTCCCACAGGCTTCCGCGCCCCGGCCCTGGTGGGCGAGTATTTCCTGGTCACCGGTACGGGGAAGTATTTTAAAAATGTGCAGTACGACCCGGCGGCGAACCTGGGCATTATCCGCATCGCCACGGACGGCGAGACGGCGGAGCTGATCTGGGGCTATTCCGACGGCGGACAGTTCACCAGCGAGCTGCCGGCCCACCTGATGAGCCACGTCCAGCGCATGAAGGTTGACCCGCGCAACCACGTTGTGATGCACTGCCACCCGGCGAACCTGCTGGCCATGACCTATGTGCATGACCTGGACGAGCGGGCCTTCACCCGGACGCTGTGGCAGATGTGCACCGAGTGCATCGTCGTGTTCCCCGACGGGGTGAACGTGCTGCCCTGGATGCTCTGCGGCACCAACGAGATCGGCGAGGCCACGGCGGAGAAGATGAAAACCGCCCGCCTGGTGGTCTGGTCCCAGCACGGCATCTACGGCGCCGGCCGCGACCTGGACGAAACCTTCGGCCTCATCGAAACAGCGGAAAAGGCGGCGGAAATCTACATGAAGATCGCCCACCTGCCCCGGCTCAACACCATTTCCGACGACGCCATGCACCAGCTCGAAGTGCGCTTCGGCGTCAAGGCGAGGGACGGCTATCTGGACTAAAGCATATAACAAATCCCCCCGGCCGGAGGCCGGGGGGATTTGTTAGGCTGGCTCCCCTGCTCTTTTCAAATCAGGTTGACTTGCGCTTCAGATTCCTTTATAATATCCTCAAGAACCCAGCCACCACGACAGTAAGATACGGTGGAGGTTAAAGGACGGTTGCCTGACATCCCGCGAGCGCGGAATGGAGGCGTATGTATAGCCCTCGCGGGAAATCTTTCCCAAGGAGGTGATACATATTACTTCAATTTCTGTTTTGAGTATTATCGGCGTATTGGGCACAGTTGCGAGCATTGCTTCACTCGTGCTTCAAATATACGATAGGAACAGCAAAAAGAAAGAGAAGTGAGCCGTCTGCTGCAACAGATGGCTCACTGCGCTGTGGGCTTAGCCCGCATCCATGGTAAAAGTATCAACTTGCGGCAACCGTCTGGGTTCGACCCCGGCGCGGCCACCTCGGACTATTCCGGTAGTCTGAGGTGGTTTGCCTTTTCTGGTAGAAATAATAGCATCATCCCGGACAAATGTCAAGCGGGTAGCTTATGCGTTCTCCGCGATGTAGCGGGCCACATGGACGCCGCTGGCGGAGGCGTGGGAGAGGGAGTGGGTGATGCCGCTGCAATCGCCGATGACGAACAGGCCGGGGTGGCGGGTCTGCAAGTGCTCGTCGAGGGCCACCTCCATGTTGTAGAACTTGACCTCGACGCCGTAGAGCAGCGTGTCGATGTTCGCGGTGCCGGGGGCGATTTTGTCCAGGGCGTAGATCATCTCAATGATGCCGTCGAGGATGCGCTTGGGGATGACCAGGCTCAGGTCGCCGGGGGTGGCGGACAGGGTGGGAACGGTAAAGCTCTCCCGGATGCGCTCCGCCGTGCTGCGCCGGCCCGCGATGAGGTCCCCGAAGCGCTGGACGATTACGCCGCCGCCCAGCATGTTGCTCAGCCGAGCGATGCTCTCGCCGTAGCCGTTGGAGTCCTTGAAGGGCTCGGAGAAGTGTTTGGCCACCAGCAGGGCGAAGTTGGTGTTGTCCGTCTGCCGCGCCGGGTCCTCGTAGCTGTGGCCGTTGACGGTCACGATGCCGTTGGTGTTCTCGTTGACCACCTCTCCCCTGGGGTTCATGCAGAAGGTCCGCACCAGGTCCGCGTACTTCTCCGTGCGGTAGACGATTTTGCTCTCGTAGAGCTCGTCGGTCAGGTGGGAGAAAATCACATAGGGCAGCTCCACCCGGACGCCGATGTCGACCCGGTTGCTCTTTGTGGCGATATCGAGAGCTTTGCAGACGCCCTCCATCCACTTGCTGCCGCTGCGCCCGGCGGAGATGATGCAGCGCCGGGCCTCAAAGCGCTCCCCCTTGTCCGTCTCGACCCGGTAGCCCCCCCCGACGGCCTCCACGGTGGCGGCGGTGGTCTGGAAGCGGAACTCCACCTGGGTTTTGAGCTCCTCAAACAGCCGTTCCAGGACGATATAGTTCACGTCCGTCCCCAGATGCCGCACCGAGGCGTCCAGAAGGTGCAAACCGTGACTCAGGCACTGTTTTTTCAGATGGGTGTCCGTGGTGGAGTACAGCCGCACCCCCTCCCCGCCGTGGGCCAGGTTGATGCCGTCCACATAGCGCATCAGTTCCAGCGCCTTCTGTTTGCCGATGTACTCGTGGAGGGTGCCGCCGAACTCGTTGGTGATGTTGTATTTCCCGTCGGAGAAAGCCCCCGCCCCGCCGAAGCCGTTCATGATCGAACAGGGGCGGCAGCCGATACAGCTTTTCACCCGCTCCCCGTCAATGGGGCAGCGGCGCTGTTCCAGCGGAAAGCCCGTTTCCAGCACCAGAATCTTCATCCCCGGTTTGCGCCGGACCAGCTCCCAGGCGGAAAAAATGCCGCCAGGCCCCGCGCCAATGATTAAAACGTCGTATTGCATGTCAGTCTCCTCGATATCTTTGGGCAATATGACCCATATCATCTGCAGTTTAGCACCCTCCCCCTCCCCTGTCAAGAAATCCGCGCGACAATTTTAATTGACCGCGCAAAGCGGCGGTGTTATAATTTTTACGATAAAGAACTTGTTCGGGAGGCGGGGGCTATGGAGCGCGGGCGGGTCATGAACGTCCTGTATTCGGGGGTGCAGGCCATACTGTGGATGGGCGTCTGCACCGCCAACGGCTACGCCGCGGTATATTTGCAGGCCCTGGGTTACAGCAACACCCAGCTGGGCCTGATCCTAGCGGCGGGGAGCCTCTGCGGCGTGGCGCTGGGGCTGGGCCTCTCCGCCTTCCTCGACGCCCACCCCCGGCACACGGCGGGGCGGGCGCTTCCGCCCGTGCTGCTGCTGGAAATCGCGGCGGTGCTGGCGCTGTTGTGGTTCCAGTCCGCCGGGGCGCTTACCTCCGCCGCCTACGTGCTCTATATCGCTTTCAGCTCCGTCACCGTGTTCCTGGTGCCGAAGCTCTATGTGGACCTGCGCCACCAGGGTCTGGAAATCAATTTCGGCGTCGCCCGGGGCATCGGCTCCCTGGCCTACGTGCTGTCCTCGGCGCTGCTGGGCATTTTCGTGGAGCGCCTGGGCATCCGTGTTTTGAGCGTGACCGCCCTGGCGCTGTGCCTGGGCCAGATCGCCCTGTGCCGCGCCATCTGCCGGGACGCGGAGCCCCCCGCCGCCGCGAAGGGCGGGCGCGGGTCCGGCGGCAGCCCCATGGGCGTGTTTCTGCGGGAGCGCCCCCGCTTCTGCGTGCTTCTCTCAGGCATGGTCTGTATGTTCTACGCCCACAACACCGTGGGGAATTTCATGGTCAACATCGTGCGCAACGTGGGGGGCGGCACCGCCGTCATGGGCTATTTCAACGCCTTTATGGCCGCTGTGGAGATTCCGGTGATGCTGTTCTTCTCCCGCCTCCGGGGCAGCCGGAGCGGCGCGGTGTTCATGCGCCTCGCCTTTGTATTCTTCACGCTGAAAATCGCCGCCATCGCCGCCGCGCCGAACGTTCCGCTGCTGTTCGCCGCCGCGCTGCTGCAGGCCCCCTCCTTCGCCCTGGAGGCCGTGGTGGTGGTGGATTATGTCAATGAGACGATCCCCTATGAGGATTCCGCGAAGGCGCAGAGCCTGGTGGCCAGCATGTCAACCTTCGGCTCGGTGCTGGCCAGCCTGGTCAGCGGCCGGCTCTTTGACACCGTCGGGGTGCGCGGGGCGCTGGCCGTGGCCGCCGCCGTCTGCGCCGTGGGGAGCGTGACCGGGCTTGTGGGCCTGGGCAACGGGGAAAAGCAAACGCTCAGGGGGTGAAGCAGGTGGGAGGACACACGCAAAAACGCCGCCCCCAGGTCCTGTTGCTGGGCAACGGCGTCAACCGCGCCTTCGGCGGCGGCTCCTGGGGGGAGCTGATCCGGCAGATTTCGGTCAACCCCAACCTGCCCCCTGACTGCGAGCTGCATCTGCCGATGCCCCTCCGGGCCATCCTGGTGACGGGCAACACCGTGGGGGCGCAGCTGCGGGAGGCCGCGCCGGTGCTGTACGGAAAGATGGGGGACCCGGGCCACGCGGAGATGCTGCGGGAGCTGCTGGCCCTGGATTTCGACCACATCCTGACCACGAATTTCAGCTATGAAGTGGAAATGGCGGCGAACCCGGACAAAACGCTGGATGACAGCGGGCTGGCCGGGATGATGCGCCGCGCGGACGGGGTGGACACCCCGGAGGAAGCCTACCAACTCCACACCTGCTGCGACCTGGAATGGCAGGGCCACAAAACCCGCCTGTGGCACATCCACGGGGAGGGCCGCCTCCCGAAAACCATGATCCTCGGCCACTATTATTACGGGAACCTGCTCCGCCGCGTCGCCGAGGACCTGGGCGGCGAGGACGAGGACCGCCTGCTCCGCCGTCCGGCGGGGGGCGGGGAAATCCGCAGCTGGGCGGAGGCGTTTTTGCTGGGGGACGTCTACACCCTGGGCTTCGGCTTCGACGTGTCGGAGGTGGACCTGTGGTGGCTGCTGGACCGGAAGCGCCGGGAACGGGCGGAGACAGGGAAAACCCGCTTCTACGCCCCGGAGGAGACACGGCGCGGGGACGCCATCAACGAAAAGGAAGAACTGCTCCGGGTGCTGGGCGTGGAGGTGTGCCACTGCGCCACCCGCCGCCCCCGGGGCGACGCCTACGAGCGCAGCGGCGGCTTCCGCTCCTTCTACCGCGCCGCCATCGAGGACATCCGGCAGCAGCTGGAAATATACTCGCGGGCATAAATAACTGCAAGATTAGCAGCAGCGTACAGTTGTTGCTTTTTGGTCGGGAACAGCTGTTTCGTTCAGGCCCGCGAGTATAAATTATTAAAATCTTTATACTCACGAGCGGGTTTCCCGTCTACCATTTATTGCAGTTTATTTCGCTCGTGAGTACAACCGGTTCGAGGCAATCGTCATCCCCTCCCCACGATGAGGAGGGGATGATATTGGCCTCAGCGGATCATATTGGTATGGACCTCGCGGACCATTTTGGGGAGGCCGCAGGCCTCCTTCGCCAGGGCGACGGCCTTGAGCAGGAAGGCCATGTTATGGGCCAGGTTTTTCAGCGTCTGTACGCCCTCCTCGTCCTTGTACACGTCCTCGGCGGTGTATCCGTGCACGTCGTTCC
>JAFUVO010000005.1 GCA_017477525.1 Oscillospiraceae bacterium
CCGCGCCGGCCCCTGAACCCGGAAGGGGACGCGGCGGTGCGCCGGCGCCTGAGCCGGGGCGGGTTCGTGACAGAGCGCCTGAGCCGGAACCCGAGGCGACGCGGCGCGTGTTCCCGCGCTGGCAGGGCGCGGTGCCGGTACGGGAGAACAGGGCGCCGGCGCCTGAGCCGGAACCGGAGGAATTGGAGCCCAGGGATTTCCGGCCCATCCGCGTCAGCCGCAGCGGGCGGCTGGGCTGCCTCGGCGGCCTGATGTACGCGGTGTTCATCATCAGCCTCTCCGTCATCCTGGCCTGCGTGGGCTGGCTGGCGGCCTGCGACGTGCTGGCCCTGAACAAGGAGGAGGGTTCCGCTACGGTCTATCTGCCCGACGATATTTTTTCGCAGGAGGAACAGGAGGTTAAAAACGACGCGGGCGAGGTCACGGGGACCAAAAAAGTCCGCACAGCCGACATCGACTATGTGGCGGACGCGCTCAAGGACGCGGGCATCATTGAATACAAGCCCCTGTTCAAGCTCTTCGCCATGGTATCCCACGCCTCCACCAAGCTGGACCCCGGCACCTATGTGCTCAACACGGAGATGGACTACCGCGCCCTGGTCAAGAATATGCAGGTGGGTACCACCAGCATGGTGGTGACGACCCTGACCTTCCCGGAGGGCATGACCATGGCCCAGATTTTCGCGAAGCTGGAGAACGAGGGCATCTGCTCCGCCAAAGACCTCCGGGACGCCGCGGCGAACTTCAACTATTCCTTCCGCTTTTTGGAGGACGCGGAGACCGGCGATCCGACGCGGCTGGAGGGCTTTATTTTCCCGAACACCTACGACTTCTACCGCGGGGAACAGGCGTCCAGCGTCATCAACAAATTCCTCAGCGCCCTGCACCGGCAGATCACGGCGGACATGTGGACCCAGATCGAAAACCGGGGGCTTACCTTCCGCGACATGGTCACGGTGGCTTCCATGATTGAAAAGGAAGCCGCCAACGACGGGGAGCGGGCCCTGATCGCCTCGGTCATCTATAACCGCATGAACGCGGGGATGCCCCTGGGCGTCGACGCCACCGTGCTCTACCTCTATCCCGAATACGAGGGCGGCGTGGACCTCCCGGCCTATATCCGGGAGACGGACAGCCCCTACAACACCACCCTTTACGCCGGACTGCCGCCCACGCCCATCTGCAACCCCGGCATGGCCTCGATGAAGGCCGCCCTTCAGCCGGCCAACACAGGCAACTACTACTATGCCTTGGACACCTCCACGCGGGAGCACCGCTTCTTTGCCAATTACGCCGATTTTGCCGCCTTTGTGGCGACGCAAGACTATGCCAATTATGAATAAGCCGGAACTTCTGAGCCCCGCGGGGGATTTTGAGCGCCTCGAAATGGCGCTGCACTACGGCGCGGACGCGGTGTATCTGGCGGGAAAACGCTATGGGCTCCGGGCCGCGGCGGGCAACTTCGGCCCGGAGGAGCTGGCGGAGGCGGTTCGATTGTGCCACAGCCGGGGCGTGAAGGCCTATGTCACGGTGAATACCCTGCCACACGAGGGGACGCTTGGGGAGCTGCCGGAACATCTGTCCGCCTGCGCGGCGGCGGGGGCGGACGCCTTCATCGTCGCGGACCTGGGGGTCATGGCCCTGGCAAAGCGCCATGCCCCCGGGGTGCCGCTGCACGTCAGCACCCAGTTCGGCGTGGTCAACGCCGAGGCGGCGAAGCTGCTCCTGGAGTTGGGGGCGAAGCGGGTGGTCCTGGCCCGGGAGCTGTCCCTTGAGGCCATCCATATGCTGCGGGAGAACACCCCGCCGGAGCTGGAATTGGAAGCCTTCGTCCACGGGGCCATGTGCGTGTCCTTCTCCGGGCGATGCCTGCTGAGCAACTACTTCACGGGCCGGGACGGCAACGGCGGCGAATGCGCCCAGCCCTGCCGCTGGAAATACCACCTCGTGGAGGAAAAACGCCCCGGACAGTATTTCGAGATCACGGAGGAACCAGAGGGCACCCATGTCCTCAACTCCGCCGACCTTTGCATGATCGAGCACCTTGATGATTTGGCGGCGGCGGGGGTGTCCAGTTTTAAAATCGAGGGGCGCATGAAGAGCGCCTACTACGCCGCGGCCTCCACCGGCGCCTACCGCCACGCCATCGACGACCTGGCCGCCGGGCGGCCCTTTGACCCGGACTGGCTGGATGAGTGCATGAAGTTCAGCCACCGGCAGTACTGCACGGGCTTCTATTACGGCAAGCCCTGGCAATACTACCCGGAGAGCATGTATTTCTCTGACGCGGACATCTGCGCGGTGGTGGAGTCCTGCGACGGCGCGGGGAACGCGGCGCTGAGCCTGCGCAATAAAGTTTGCGAGGGGGATGCCCTTGAGCTGCTGCGCCGGGAGGGGAAGCCCATCCCCTTCACCGCCGCCGGAATGCGCGACGGGGCCGACGCGCCGATTGCCGTGGCGAACCGGCCCATGATGGAGCTGCATATGACACTCCCCGCCCCGGCGGAGCGGCTGAGCATCGTGAGAAAATTAAAAGAAAAAGATACTGCAGAATGGAGGAGATACCCATGTCCCACACATCCTACGGGCTCAACGAGCTCCGGGAAAAATTTTTAAAATTCTTTGAGAGCAAGGGCCATCTGCGCCTGCCCAGCTTTTCGCTGGTGCCGCAGAACGACCGTTCGATTTTGCTGATCAACGCGGGCATGACGCCCATGAAGCCCTGGTTCAAGGGCGAGGAGGAGCCGCCCCGCCGCCGGGTCGCCACCTGCCAGAAGTGCATCCGCACCGGCGACATTGACAATGTGGGCCACACCGCCCGCCACGGCACCTATTTCGAGATGCTGGGCAACTTTTCCTTCGGGGATTATTTTAAAAAAGACGCCATCCACTGGGCCTGGGAGTTTCTGACCAGCCCGGAATGGGCGGGGCTGGAAGCGGACAGGCTCTACCCCTCCGTGTTCGCGGGAAACGAGACCACCCCCGCCGACGAGGAAGCCTTTGCCATCTGGCGGGACGAGATCGGCATCGCCCCGGAGCGGATTTTCAAATTCGGCAAAGAGGACAACTTCTGGGAGCACGGCTCCGGCCCCTGCGGCCCCTGCTCCGAGATTTACTACGACCGGGGCGAGAAGTACGGCTGCGGCAAACCAACCTGCACCGTCGGCTGTGACTGCGACCGCTATATGGAGGTCTGGAACGTGGTCTTCTCCCAGTTCGACAACGACGGACAGGGACACTACACGGAGCTGAAGCAGAAGAACATCGACACCGGCATGGGCCTTGAACGTCTGGCCGTGGTGAGCCAGGAGGTCGATTCCCTCTTCGACGTCGACACCGTGATGCACATCACTAACGCAGTCAGCGCCCTGACCGGCGCCCACTACGGCGAGAGCTACGAAAACGACGTGTCCCTCCGGGTGATAACCGACCACATCCGCTCCGCCACCTTCATGATCTGCGACGGCGTCCTGCCCAGCAATGAGGGAAGGGGCTATGTGCTGCGCCGCCTGCTGCGCCGCGCCGCCCGCCGGGGCCGGCTGCTGGGCGTGAACGAGCCCTTCCTCTACAAAATCGTCGAAACCGTCGTCGCCGTCAACGAGGGCGAGTACCGCGACCTGCGGGAGAAGCAGGGCTACATCACGAAGGTTGTGCGCACGGAGGAGGAGAATTTCGCCAAGACCATCGACGGCGGCCTGCGCATCTTCCGGGAGATGCTGGAAGCCCACCGCAAGCTGGGCGAAAAGCTGTTCTCCGGCGCGGACGCCTTCAAGCTCTACGACACCTACGGCTTTCCCGTCGACCTGACCGCCGACATGGCCCGTGACGAGGGGCTGGCCGTCGACGAGGACGGCTTCGCCCAGCTGATGCAGGCCCAGCGGGAGCGGGCCAGGGAGGCGCGGAAGGCCCTCGGCGATCTGGGCTGGGCCGGCGTCGATCTGGGCAAGGAGATCCCGGCAACTGAGTTCGTGGGCTACGATTACACCGTCACCGAGGCGAAGGTGCTGGCGATCGTGGCCGACGGGGAACTCCGCGATACCATCACCGCAGGCACGGATGCCATTGTGGTGCTGGATAAGACCACCTTCTACGCGGAAATGGGCGGACAGGTGGCAGACCACGGCCATATTGTCGTGAAGGACAAGGGCCCGGGGGAAGCGCCCACCTTCGACGTTGCCGACGTGCAGAAGAACAAGGGCGGGAAGTATCTCCACGAGGGGCGGCTGAAAAACGGTACGCTCTCCGTGGGCGACACGGTGCTGACCATGATCGACAGCGACCGCCGCGCCGCCATCCGCCGCGCCCACAGCGCTACCCATCTGCTGGACGCCGCCCTCAAGGCCATTCTGGGCGACCATGTCCACCAGGCGGGTTCTCTGGTGGAGCCGGACAGGCTGCGCTTCGACTTCTCCCACTTCGAGGCGGTCACGCCGGAGCAGCTCCTGGAAATCGAGGGGCTGGTCAACACGGATATCCTGCAGGGCTTTCCGATTACGACCGAGGTGCTTCCCATTGAAGAGGCGAAGAAAAAGGGCGCTATCGCCATGTTCGGAGAGAAGTACGGGGACACCGTGCGCGTGGTGGAGATGGGCGAAAACGGCAGCGTTTCGATGGAGTTCTGCGGCGGCACCCACCTTGACAATACCGCTGAGGCCGGACAGTTCCGCATCCTCAGCGAGGGCAGCGTGGCCTCCGGCGTCCGGCGCATCGAGGCCGTGACGGGCCTGGGCAGCTTTGCCGCGATGCAGGCCGACCGCGCCGCGCTGCTCCACGCCGCGGGACTGTTTAAGGCTTCCCAGGGCGAACTGGGGGAGCGGATCACGCAGTTCTTGGGTGAACTGAAGGAGGCAAAGCGGGTCATCGAGCAGTACAAGGCCAAAGAGAGCGCCGGCGGCGCGGACGACATGCTGAAGGCTGCCGCCGTTATCGGCGGGCTGCGTGTCGTGACCACCACGGTGGCCTCCGGCGATGCCAATTCCCTGCGCCAGTTGGGCGACGTGCTGCGGGATAAGGAGCCGGCGGTGGTGGCCGTGATCGGCCTGGCGGGGGAGAAAGCCACGCTGCAGGCGGTCTGCGGCCCTGAGGCGGTCAAGCGCGGCATCAAGGCCGGGGACATCATCAAGGCCATCGCGCCCATCGTCGGCGGAAAGGGCGGCGGACGCCCCGACAGCGCTATGGGCGGCGGCAGCGACACGGCGAAGCTCCCCGAGGCCCTGGCGGCAGTGGCGGCCTTTGTCGAAGAGAAATTAAAGTAAGCCCTCCCGTCAGCCGTCCAAAGGATGGCTGACAGCTCAAAGCAAGCGGGGGAGCCTTTAAAAGGAAAAATTGTATCAATTTAGCAGCCTTGTGTTTTCTCACCCCAAAGGGGAGGGAAATACCCGCAGCTAATAGTTACAAAATATTTATATAAGGAGAAAAGCAATATGGATGTCTGCCTGTTTTGCAAGATTATGGAGGGGGAGATTCCCTCGGCCAAGGTGTATGAGGACGAAAACGTGTTCGCCTTCCGCGACATCAACCCCCAGGCCCCGACGCATATTCTGGTAATTCCGAAAACCCACATTCCATCCATGGACGCGCTGACGCCGGAGAACATCGGCGCGGCCTCCGCCTGCCTGCTGGCCATTCCCAAAATCGCGGCGCAGGAAGGGCTGATGCCCGGGGGCTACCGGGTGGTCAGCAACTGCGGCCCCGACGCCGGGCAGACGGTTCACCATCTGCATTTCCATATTCTGGGCGGAAAAGCCCTCGGCGTGGGGATGGCTTGAGCCATGGTAATCACAGTCTGCGGAAAAACCCCGGAGCTGGGGGAGGGCGTGTATATCGCGGAGAACGCCGCCGTCATTGGCGGCGCGCATCTGGAAAAGGGCGCCTCCGTCTGGTTCGGGGCCTCCGTTCGGGCCGACCAGGCGCCGATTACCATCGGGGAAAACAGCAACATCCAGGATAACGTGACCCTCCACACCCGCCCCGGCAGCCCCCTGTACATCGGGAAAAACGTGACCGTTGGCCACAACGCCGTGGTCCATTGCGCGCGGGTGGGGGACAACAGCCTCATCGGCATGGGGGCTGTGCTGCTGGATGGCGCGGTGATCGGCGCCGACTGCGTGGTCGGCGCGGGGGCGGTAGTGACACAGAATACCGTGGTCCCGGACGGGACCATGATGCTGGGCGTTCCGGCAAAGCCGGTGAAAAAACTGGATGCGGATGCCATAGCGCTTTTGCGGCAGCCCAACCGCTATGTCGCGCTGGCAAAGGAGTATCTGAAATAGTGGGGGCCCTCAACGGTCCGCCCCCGGACTCTTGAGGGCGGCAGGCGCAGTTTTTTCCGCTGAAACCGCCGTGTTTGTCTTGACAGCGGGAATAAAAATATTTATAATACCAAATCAGGCTTTTGCCGAACGGCATCCAATATCGGAAGCGCGGCGGCGCTTCCGACACGATCTCCCGCCCCGTATTGGGCGGGAGACAAGATTTTACCGCGATATCGCGGGTTAGGGAAGGAACGAAACATGGGTACTGAAAACAGGTTCAAAATGAGCGCGGAGCGCCTTGCGGAGCTGAAGCAGGAGCTCGAATATCTTCAGACCGTCCGGGAGAAGGAGGTCGCGGAGCTGATTAAGGAAGCGCGTTCCTTTGGCGACCTCAGCGAAAACAGCGAATATGACGAGGCGAAAACGGAGCAGGGCAAGCTTTACTCCAAAATCGCGGAGCTGAAAAATCTCATAGATAACGCGGAAATCGTGGAGATGACCGGGACCGCCGGCAAGGTGGGCCACGGCAGCAAGGTGAAGGTGCGCTCCGAAGAGGACGATACCATAGAGGAATACATTCTGGTGGGCAGCCAGGAGGCGGACCCGATGCACGGCATGATTTCCAGCGACAGCCCCTTCGGGCGCGGCCTGATGGGCCACGGCCTGGGCGAGATCGTGGCCGTGGACGCCCCCGCCGGCCAGTTCCACTATGAGATCCTTGAGATCGAGAACTGAGTTGGAGGATACGCCCCATGAGTGAAGAGAGAAACAACGCCCCCGCCCAGGACCTGTCGGAAATCCTTCAGGTGCGCCGCGACAAGCTGAAGTCTTTTCAGGAAGCCGGGCGGGATCCCTTTGTCCAGACGCGGTATGAACGCACGGCCTGGACCCGGGAAATCACTTCGGATTATGACGCTTACGCGGAAAAAACCGTCGCTGTCGCGGGGCGCATCATGTCCAAACGCGGTATGGGAAAGGCCATATTCTGCCACATCAAGGACGACCGCGGCCAGATTCAGCTCTATGTCCGTTCCGACGCGGTCAGCGCGGAGGAATTTGCGGATTTCCGCAAATATGACATCGGCGATATCATCGGCGCCAGCGGCTATGTGTTCAAGACGAAAACCGGGGAGGTCAGCGTCCACGTCCAGAGCGTGACGCTGCTGAGCAAGTCCCTGCGCCCCCTGCCGGAAAAGTTCCACGGCATGACCAGCACGGAGCTGAAATACCGCCAGCGCTATGTCGACCTCATCATGAGCGAGGAAACCCGGCGGGTGTTCGAGATCCGCAGCCGCTTTATCAGTTATGTCCGCCGCTATCTGGACGGGCAGGGCTTTTTGGAGGTGGAGACACCGATCCTCAACACCATCTCCGGCGGCGCCACCGCCCGGCCCTTCGTCACCCACCATAACACCCTGGACATCGACATGTATCTGCGCATCGCCACGGAGCTGCATTTGAAGCGGCTTGTGGTGGGGGGCATGGAGCGGGTCTACGAGATTGGCCGCTGCTTCCGCAACGAGGGCATGGACACGAAGCACAACCCGGAGTACACCTCCATCGAGTGGTACATGGCGTACGCCGACTTTAACGACATGCGCCGCATGACCGAGGAAATGGTGTCCGGAGCGGCCATGGAGCTGCTCGGCACCTACCATCTGACCTGGCTGGGCCAGGAGATTGACCTGACGCCCCCCTGGCGCTGCATGACCATGGCCGAGGCTGTGAAGGAATATCTGGGCGTCGACTTCATGGCCATCAGCGGCGACGCGGAGGCTGTCGCCGCGGCCAGGGCGGCGGGCATCGACATGGACGGCGTGGAGCCCACCTGGGGCCACGCCCTGTATGAGTGCTTCGATCAGAAGGTGGAGGAGCACATGATCCAGCCCACCTTCATTACGATGCACCCGGTGGACGTGTCCCCCCTGGCCAAGCGCAGTCCCGCTGATCCGCGCCTCACGGAGCGCTTTGAGTGCTTCGTGTGCCGCAGCGAGATCTGCAACGCCTTCTCCGAGCTCAACGACCCCATCGACCAGCGGGAGCGCTTCCTCAAACAGGCGGAATTGCGCGCAGCGGGCGACGAGGAAGCCGGCATGATGGACAACGATTTTATCAACGCGCTGGAATATGGCCTCCCGCCCACCGGCGGCATTGGCTTCGGCATCGACCGCTGCGTGATGCTTTTGGCCGGCTGCGACTCTATCCGGGATGTGATTTTGTTCCCCACAATGAAACCTTTGGGCTCTTCCAAGGACGAAAACAAGGCCGAAGAGAAGCCGGTTGAGGCCCCTGTCGAGGCTCCTGTCGTGGAGGAAAAGATCGACTTTTCCAACGTGGTCATCGAGCCTTTGTTCCAGGATCAGGTTGATTTTGAGACCTTCAGCAAGTCCGATTTCCGCGCCGTTAAGGTTCTGGAATGCGAGGCGGTGCCCAAGTCCAAGAAGCTCCTAAAGTTCACTTTGGACGACGGTTCTGGCGAAAAAAGGACGATTTTGAGCGGTATTCACGCCTTTTATGAGCCGGAAGAGCTCATCGGAAAAACCTGCGTTGCTATCACGAATCTGCCTCCCAGGGCCATGATGGGCATTGAATCCTGCGGCATGCTGATCTCTGCCGTCCACCATGAAGGAGAGGAAGAAAAGCTCCATCTTTTGATGGTCGATCCCCACATTCCTGCCGGCGCGAAGCTGTACTGAGATCACGGGAAATTGGCCGTTCTTTCTGCCCCGCCCGGCGCCGGCTTCCAACAAATACGACAAAAAATTTTACAAATCCTTCACAGTTCCCGCGAGAATTTAGATTGCCTCGGAGGATAATGTGTGCTATAATCCAAGTGCGCAATTATTCGTAATACTTTATAGTTTTTGGAGGAATCAAATATGGCACACAAGAAAGGTTTAGGATTATTCCCCATCGCGATGATCGGTGTCGGCGCCGTGGCCGGTGTGCTCGTGTACAAAAATCGGGACCGTATCAGCGGCTTCATTGACGAGCTGACAGGAAACGCGGCGGAAAATTATGACAGCTATGAGCCGGAGATCGAGATCGACATCGAGGTGACGAAGGAGCCGGAGGCTGCGGAAACGGATATCGTGATCGACCGTTCTGCCGAGGAGCCGGATGCCGCCGAGGCCCCGGATGCCGCCGAGGCCCCGGATGCCGCCGAAACCCCGGACGCCGCCGAAACCCCGGAGGAAGCCCCCGCGGAACAGCCGGAGGAGGGCTGACGTCCGGCGGCAATGGGACAGACGGAGCCAAACTGGACGCTTTTGCCCTTCCTCGCCTTTGCCGCGGCCTTTTCCCTGGCGCTGGGCCTCTCCCAGGGCTTCCGCGGCGCTGCGCTGGCCGGGATGCTGGTCCTGCTGTTTCTCGCCGGGCTGGCGCTGGGGGCCGCGCTGTTTCTGCTGGCGCTGTGGCTGATCTCCCTTCGCATCGACGTCACAAAGCCGCAGAAGGAATACGAAGCCTTCTATAACAAAATGCTGGTCTACGTCACGGGCCTGTGCTGCGCGGCTTTCGCTGTGCGCATCCATGTCTCCGGCGCTGAGAGGCTGCCCGAGGGCTGCTTTCTGTTGGTGGAGAACCACCCCAGCGGCTTCGACCCCTTAGTGACCACCTGGGCGCTGCGCCGCCGCCGCTTTGCCCTGATCGCGAAGCCCTCGGTGATGGCCCTGCCCGTCGTGGGGCCGTTCATGCACCGCGCCTGCTGCCTGGGCATTGACCGGGAGAACGACCGCGCCGCCCTGCGCACCATCCTCGACGCCGCCGCCCTGATCCGGGAGGGCGTCGTTTCCGTGGGCATCTATCCCGAGGGGACCCGGAACCGGGGGGAAGGGCTGTTGCCCTTCCGCAACGGCGCGTTCAAAATCGCCCAGCGGGCGAAGGCCCCGGTGGTGGTGGCGGCCATCACGGGAACCGAGCGGATTGTGAAGCGTTTCCCCTGGCGTCCGACCCACGTCTATCTGGATTTCTGCCGGGTGTTGGATACGGACACCGTGGCCGGCAGCAGCACCGCAGAGCTGGGCGAGCTGGCCCGCGCGGAGATGCTGGCCGTAAGACCTACATCGTAAAGAGAGTGGAAAATGAAACGTATTTTGAGTTTAATTGTCTGCGCCGCGCTCTGCGCGGCGCTTGCATGCTTCCCTGTCTCCGCCTCCCGCGTCAGCGCGGAGGACGCCGTGGCAGCGCTGGAAACCCTGGGCCTCATCCGGGGCGACGGCAACGGGGACTTCGGGGCCGGGCGCGGCCTCACCCGGGCGGAGGCGGCGGTGATGCTGCTGCGTCTGCTGGGCAGGGAGGGGGCCGCGCTGGAAGCAAACTACGCCTGCCCCTTTGAGGACGCGGGCTGGGCCGCCCCCTATCTGGCCTACGGCTACGCCCGGGGCTACCTGCGGGGCGTCAGCGACAGCCTCTACGCCGGCGACGCCAGCGTCAGCGCCAGGGATTATGTCACGATGATGCTCCGCGTCCTGGGCTACCGGGACGAGGCGGATTTCCTCTGGGAGAACAGCCTTGCCTTTGCCGACAGCATCCACCTGACCAACGGCGAGTACAGCGCCGCGCCGGACCGCGCCTTCCTCCGGGAGGATATGGCGCTGCTGTCCTACAGCGCGCTGACCATGCCCCAGAAGGATTCCGGCAGGACGCTGCTGGTCCGCCTGTGCCTGGACGGTGCGGTCCAGATCAGCGACGTCCGCAAGACGGGGCTGTCCGCCCTGTTGGACAACCTTGGGGCGGAGTACAGCGCGGCGGAAATCTACGCGATGGGTTCCTCCGCTGTGTTTCTGACGGAAGCATACGACAACACCGAGACACTGGATGACGACCACAATGTCGGCTCGGGCAGCGGCTTTTTCATCAGCTCCGACGGCCTGGCTGTGATCTGCTACCACCAGGTCGACGCCGCCGCCGCCATCCGGGTCACAACCACCGACGGCCGTGTCTATCCGGTGGAAAGGGTGCTGCATTATGACCCCCTGACCGATCTCGCGGTGATTCGCGTGGGGCGGACGGATACGAAGGGCGTGACGGCCCGCTATTTCCCGTCCTTGGCGCTGGGCAACTCCGACGCCGTCGTCACCGGCGAGCGGATTTTTACGATATCGAACCCCCTGGGGCTGGCGGACTGCATCTCCGACGGCCTTGTCTCGAACCGCTACCGCGTTGAGCATGACCCGGCCTATCCCCGCATCCAGTTCAGCGCGCCGGTGGCGCAGGGCAGCAGCGGGGGACCCGTGCTCAACATCAGGGGCGAAGTCATCGGCATTGTGGCTTCGGGTTACACACACGGGCAGAACATGAGCCTGGCGGTGCCCGTCAACGCGCTCCGGGAAATCGACCTCAGCGCCGAGGGCGTTACCGTCGAGGAAATGCTGCGCGATATGGACGAAAAGAAGGCGGCCGCCACGATTACGGCTTCCGAAAGCTCCCTTACCCTCCGCGAGGGCGAGAGTTGTGAAGTGCTCATCAGCACAGATTTCCCCGGACAGCCCGCGCTGCGCCTCCACAGCAACGATATTGATGTAGTGGATGGTGTGTGGCTGGACTACCAGACGAAACAGTCTATCCTTCTCAAGGTTGTCGCCGCGGAGGCAGGGGAGGCAGCCATCACGGTTTCCTTCGCCGACTACGATGGAAGCGACGGGTCAGACGCTGTCATTCAAGTGAATGTGGTAAAATAGTTTCCAGGGAGCTGGGAAACATGCTGATGCCTGTTTTCCAGCTCCTTGATCATATTCCCCAAAAGCCCGCCGGGAAATTTCAGGGAAAAAGGGCATAATGCGCTCTTTCAATTTTCGCGGGGCCTTGCTATAATGGAAAAGACGCGGCGTTTGGGTCCCTGTGCCGCAATGCCGCAAAAAATATAAAGAGAGGTCGCTGCTTCATGATTGCACATGGGAAAGAGATCAAGGTTTTTGCCGGCAATTCCAATCCCGCGCTGGCGAAGGGCATCTGCGAGCATCTGGGCAGAACGCTGGGGGACGCCGCAGTTTCCCACTTTTCCGACGGGGAGTGCTCCGTTTCTGTCTATGAGCCGGTGCGCGGCGCGGACGTGTTTATCGTTCAGAGTACCTGCAAGAGCGTCAACGACAACCTGATGGAGCTGCTGGTGATGATCGACGCCATGAAGCGCGCCAGCGCAGGACGCATCACCGCGGTCATCCCTTATTTCGGATATGCCCGCCAGGACCGCAAGGCCAAGAGCCGCGACCCCATTTCCGCGAAGCTGGTGGCGAACCTCATCGCGAAGGCCGGCGCGGACCGCATCCTCACCATGGACCTCCACGCCGACCAGATCCAGGGCTTCTTCGACATCCCCCTGGACCATCTGCGGGGCGCCCACCTGTTTGCCCACTATTTTGCCGAGCGCTTCGGCAAGGGCAACGAGGACGTGATGTGCGTCTCCCCCGATGTGGGCAGCGTGGCCCGCGTCCGCAACTTCGCCCACAAGCTGGAAACCAATATGGCCATCGTGGACAAGCGCCGGGAGAAGGCCAACCAGAGCGAGGTCATGAACATCATCGGCGACGTGCGCGGCAAGACCGTGATCCTGCTGGACGACATGGTCGATACCGCCGGCTCCCTCTGCAACGCGGCCAAAGCCCTTGTGGAAAAGGGCGGCGCGAAGGAAATCTATGCCTGCGCCACCCACGGCGTCCTCTCCGGAAAGGCCATCGAGCGCATCGAGGCCAGCCCCATCAAGGATTTGATTCTGCTGGATACGATTCCCTATCCTGCCGACCAGCCCCCCTGCGCCAAGATCGAGTACCTGACCGTGGCCCATCTGTTCGCCGAGGCCATCGACAGGATTTACGAGGAAATTTCCATCGCCTCTTTGTTTGACTGATGGGTTTCTTTCAAAAGCCCTCCGGCATCGGCTGGCTGGTGGTGTTCCTGGGCAACCCGGGGCCGAAATACGCCGGGACGCGGCACAACGCCGGCTTCATGGCCGCCGGCGCCTGCGAAAAGGACACCGGGGCGCGGATTCAGAAGAGCCGCTTTCATGCCCTGACCGACGATATCGCGCTGAATGGGGAGCGGCTGCTGCTTCTAAAACCCCAGACCTACATGAACCTCAGCGGCGATGCGGCGGGGGAGGCGGCGGGCTTTTACAAGCTGCCCCCGGAGCGGGTGCTGGTGGTGTCGGACGACGTGGCGCTGCCGCTGGGGAAGCTGCGCATCCGCCGGGGCGGCTCCGCCGGGGGGCACAACGGCCTCAAGAGCATCATCGCCCGCCTGGGCACCGACGCCTTCCCCCGTGTGAAAATCGGCGTCGGCGCGCCGCCCCACCCGGACTACGATATGGCCGACTGGGTGCTGGGCAGTTTTAAAAACCAGGACGCGGAGGATATCGCCGTGGCCTGCGAGCGCGCCTGGGAGGCGGTCAAGAGCTATATCCTCGACGGCCCCGACCGGGCCATGTCCAAATTTAATTAGCATATGGGTCTGCCCAAGGGCAGGCCCATTGTACGCTACCGGCGCAGGTCCTCCACCAACTGGCGCAGATGGGCCACGACGGCGGGGGAGAGGCCGCTGACGTCGAGGTATTCCCGCGTATCCAGGCCCAGAAGGTAGTCCGTCGGCACAGCGAAAACGGAAGACAATAATAGAATACTGTAGTATTTTATTATTTGACAGGGGGAGAATACCTTTCCCTCTTGACAAGAATGGGGGAAACGTTTATAATCCGTACTAATACAGCTAATACAGATGCTGTAAAATATTTTGGCGCGGCGGGAACTTTTCCGCTGCGTACACGTCTGTCTTATATCAGATAAGGATATTCCTCCTTTTTGGGGGACACACAATCAATATAGCCTGAGGAGGAAGAACATGAAAAAGAAAAAACAAGCGGCAGGCGCCGTGCTGGCGCTGTCGGTGGCGGCTTCGCTGCTGGCGGGCTGCGGCAAGCAGGGGCAGGCGGACAACGCGCCCGGAGGGGACAACCGGGGCGCGGCGGCCCAGCCGGGGGCGGTTGCGGAATATGTCTACACGGCGGAGTACATCCCCATCAAGG
>JAFUVO010000021.1 GCA_017477525.1 Oscillospiraceae bacterium
GGGCTTCCAGCGCGTACTGGGAGCAGGTGGGGAAATAGCGGCAGCAGGGCGGCTTGAGGGGGGAGATGCGGCGGCGGTAAAAACGCACCAGGGATATCAACAGATGTTTCACGGCTTTGCCTCCCGGAGCAGCTTCAGCTTTTTGCAGGCGGAGAGGAAGGCGCGGTCAAGCTGCCAGTAATCGGCCCCCACCGCCCGCCCCCGGGCGACGACGACCATGTCCGCGCCCGGAAGCAGCTCGGCCTCGTGCAGGCGGTAAATTTCCCGCAGGCGGCGGCGCACCCGGTTGCGCGTCACGGCCTTGCCGAGCTTGGTGCTGACGGTGAATCCGACGCGGTTGCCCCCGCGCCTGGTTTTTTTCGCGTAGAGCACGAGGTAAGCCCCCGCGGCGCTCTGCCCTTTGGCGTAGAGGCGGCGGAACTCATGGTTTTTTTTCAGCGTTACGGTGTACAGCATCCGGCATCCCGCCTTTCGTGGTATCTCACATACGCCAAAGGGGCGGTGGAAATCCACCGCCCCCGATATAACCGGTATCAAGCTTTGCGCTGCGGAAGCTCAGAGCGGCTCAATAGCTGAGACGGGCTCTGCCCTTCGCCCTGCGGCGGGCAAGAACCTTGCGGCCGTTGGCGGTCGACATTCTCTTGCGGAAGCCGTGCTCTTTTTTGCGCTGGCGTTTTTTCGGCTGATACGTGCGAAGCATGATACGTTCTCCTTTCGTTTTAATATGCTCAACATCCCCGGTCGCCCGGCGATGCAGCGGACTGGTTGTTTCGCAAAGCTTTCTTATTATACATGAACGCTGCCGTCTGTGTCAAGGAAATTTTTTCACTCCGCCCCCGCGGTGGAGGACGGGGGCTCCTCCAGGCAGCCCAGAAGCTTCCACAGCAGCCGGTAGAGCTCGAGGGCCTCGCCGCCGTCGAGGCGGACGCAGGAGGCGATTTTCTCCGGGACGGCAAGGGCGCGCTCCCGCAGCGCCTCCCCCTCCGGCGTCAGCGCGGCGATGACGCTCCGCTCGTCCTCCGGGCAGCGCCGGCGGCGGATAAAGCCCTTGGCCTCAAGGCTTTTGAGCACAGGGGTCAGGGTGCCGCTGTCCAGATAGAGGCGCCGGCCCAGCTCCTTGACACTGAGCTCCCGCCTTTCCCAGAACACCATCATCGCGATATACTGCGTATAGGTCAGGTCCAGTTCGTCCAGATAGGGGCGGTAGCGCCGGGTAATCTGGCGCGCGGCCGCGTAGAGCGGAAAGCAGAGCTGGTTGTCCAGCCGCAGGGGATCGTACCTGTCCATAGGCGCTCAGGCCGCGTGGGTGTCCTCATAGGCCTTGCGCACGGCCCGCGCCAGCTGGTCCGCGCAGGAGGTGGGACGCCGGCCGCAGGTGTTGCCCAGGAGGTAGGACTCGATTTTATCCACCGTCCAGCCGTTCACCAGCTTCGAGATGGCCTTCAGGTTGCCGTTGCAGCCGCCCATGAAGCTGACGTTCGTGATAACGTCGCCGTCAATGTCAAAGCTGATGACCTGGGAACATACCATCTCCGTCTTATAATCATAATGTGCCATGTTGTGTTCTCCCTTCCCCGCCGCGGAACACGGCGGAACATGTTTTTCAGAATTTGATTTATCATTTGATTGGACACAATTCAATTATACCCTTTTCTCTGGACATGTCAAGAGGAAAATCCCCAGGCATATCCCGGGCCGGGGCTTCATATCCATGTACAAACAGCGGCGTGTCCCGGCTCCGGCGGAGGGTCCGGGATCTGCCTGTTGATTTTGGGGCACGCCCGGACACTTAGGGCGAGTTTGTAAACGGAGGAAGGACGGTTTATGATGGATACGTCAATCTATCGGGATATGGCCGAGCGCACGGGCGGGGACATCTATATCGGGGTCGTAGGGCCGGTGCGCACGGGGAAATCCACCTTTATCAAGCGCTTCATGGAGACCATGGTGCTGCCGCGGCTGGAGGACGTCTACGCGCGGGAGCGGGCGCGGGATGAGCTGCCCCAGAGCGGTTCCGGGCGAACGATCATGACGGCGGAGCCGAAATTCGTGCCCGAGAGCGCGGCGCGGCTGACGCTGGACGGCGGCGCGGCCTGCTCCGTGCGCCTGGTGGACAGCGTCGGCTACATGGTGGAGGGCGCGGCGGGCAACATGGAGGACGGGGCGGAGCGCATGGTCACGACCCCCTGGTACGACGAAGAGATCCCCATGAGCCGGGCCGCGGAGGAGGGGACCCGACGGGTCATCACGGACCACTCCACCGTGGGCGTTTTGGTCACCACGGATGGGTCCGTCAGCGGCATCCCGCGGGAGGCCTACGAGGCCCCGGAGGCCAGGGCGGCGGAGGAGCTGGCGGCCATCGGGAAGCCCTATGTCATTTTGCTGAACACCGCCGCCCCCGGAAGCGAGGAGGCCAGGACGCTGTCCCGGGAGCTCTCGGAGCGCTATGGCCGCCGCTGCCTGCCGGTCAACTGTCTGGAACTGGACGAGGCGGGGGTCACGGAGATTCTGCGGGAGCTGCTGTACGAGTTCCCCATACAGCGTTTCGCCATCCGCCTGCCCGCGTGGATGGACGCCATCGACGGGGAGAGCGAGCTGCGCCGGACGCTCTTCGCAGCGATTTTGGAGGCCGCCGGGGATACGGAGCGCATGGGCCAGGCGGCGCGGATGGCAGAGGCCCTGGCGGAGCACGAGCTGGTCAGCGCCGCCCGGGTAGACGCCCTCTCCCTCGGCGACGGCAGCGCGGCCCTCTCCGTGTCCCTGCCGCAGCAGCTGTATTATGAGACCATCAGCCAGGAGTCCGGCTTCGACATCCGCAACGACCGGGATCTGATCGTACTCCTGCGCTCGGTCAGCGGGCTGAAGGAGGAATACGAGCGCGTCCACGAGGCCCTGGAACAGGCCAGGGCCACGGGCTACGGCATCGTCATGCCCACAGTGGAGGAGATGACCCTTGAGGAGCCGCAGATCGTCCGACAGGGCGGGCGCTACGGCGTCAAGCTCAAGGCCAGCGCCCCGTCGGTGCATATGATTATGGCGAACATCGAGACAGAGGTTTCCCCGGCCATCGGCGGGGAGCGGGCGTCGGAGGAGGTCATCAACTTCCTGCTGCAGGGCTACGACGGGGACATCAACCGGATATGGGAGTCGAATATTTTTGGCAAGGCGCTCAACGACATCGCCGCCGAGGGCCTGACCAACAAGATCCGGGCCATGCCGGACGATGCCCAGGGCAAGCTGCGCACCACGATCCAGCGCATCGTCAACGAGGGCGGAGGCGGATTGATCTGTATCATTTTGTAAGGCGCGGCATCTTCCGCCCCCGCGTTTGGAAAAAAGCGCGGGTATCCGCCGGTATCATCTTGCTTTTTGTGTTCGTGACTGCCATAATAGTCTACGACGCTACAGGACGGGATACCGTCCGGCCCGCTGTAAAGTTGGAGGTGCCCGAGGGGCATGTGCTGGTCATCGACCCCGGCCACGGAGGGCTGGACGGCGGCGCTTCCGCCGGGGACGGCACCACCGAGAGCGTTCTCAACCTGCAAATCGCCCTGCGCATGGAGGCGCTGGCCCGCCTCACGGGCGCGGAATGCCGCCTGACGCGGCGGGAGGAGGCGCTGGACTACCCGGCGGAGCTGGACACGGTACACGAGAAAAAGGTCTGGGACCAGAAGACCCGGGTGGCGCTGATTAACAACACGCCGGGGGCGGTGCTGTTCAGCGTCCACCAGAACCGCTACCCGGACCCCCGCCCCAGCGGCTGCCAGGTGCTCTACGCCAAAACCCCCGGCTCGAAGGAGCTGGGCGAGCTGGTCCACGGAAACCTGGTGTCCCGGCTCTGCCCGGAAAACCGCCGGGTCGCCGCGCCGGTGGGGGAGTCCATCTATCTGATGAAACAGATCGGCTGCCCCGCGATTTTGGTGGAGTGCGGCTTCCTTTCCAATTACGAGGAGGCAAAAAAGCTGGAAAGCGAGGGCTACCAGAAGCTTTTGGCCGCGGTGCTGGTGGCGTCGTACTGGCAGTATGAAATAACCCGCCCCCTCCCTGGAGGGGAGGGGGCGGCATGAAATGATACGGGAGACAGCATGAGAGAGAAAACAAAATTTTACTGTACCGAGTGCGGCAATGAGACGAGCAAATGGTTTGGGCAGTGCCCGGCCTGCAAGCAGTGGAACACGCTGGTGGAGGCGCCGGCGGAAGGGGCCGGCAAGGGCAGGTCCGGGGCGGCGAAGGCGGCGGGAAATTCCCTGATGAACCGTCCCCGGCCCATCACGGAGCTTGACGCGGGGGAGGAGATACGCTTCTCGACCGGCATGGGCGAGCTGGACCGGGTGCTGGGCGGCGGCGCGGTGGTGGGCTCCATCGTGCTGGTGGGCGGCGCGCCGGGCATCGGGAAGAGCACCCTTCTGCTGCAAATCTGCGGGATGCTGGGGGAGCAGACCATCCTCTATGTCACCGGGGAAGAGAGCGCCCGGCAGCTCAAGCTGCGGGCCGGGCGGCTGGGCGTCAGCAGGGGCGGCATCCTGGTCCTGGCGGAGACGAAGCTGGACAACGTGCTCCGGGCCATCGACGACACTCGGCCCGACGTGGTCATCATCGACTCCATACAGACCATGTTCAACGGGGATCTGACCAGCGGGCCGGGCAGCGTGAGCCAGGTCAAGGACTGCACCATGGCGCTGATGCAGGCGGCGAAGCAGAACGGCTTCACCTGCTTTGTGGTGGGCCACGTCAACAAAGAGGGGGCCATCGCCGGCCCCCGGGTGCTGGAACACATGGTGGACTGCGTGCTCTATTTCGAGGGGGATCGGGCGATGAACTACCGCGTCCTCCGGGCGGCGAAGAACCGCTTTGGCTCCACCAATGAGATCGGCGTGTTTGAAATGGCGGACACGGGGCTGACGGAGGTCCCGAACCCCTCGGAGATGCTCCTGTCCGGCAGGCCGAAAAACTGTCCCGGCACCTGCGTCACCTGCGTCATGGAGGGGACAAGGCCGATTCTGGCGGAGATCCAGGCCCTGGTGGCCCCCTCGGGCTTCGCCGGGGCGCGGCGCAACAGCAACGGCATCGACTACAACCGGGCGATGCTGCTGTTGGCGGTGCTGGACAAGCGGGGCGGCGTTTCCCTGAGCAACTGCGACGCCTACATCAACGTCATCGGCGGCCTGGAGCTGGATGAGCCGGCGGCGGACCTGGCGACAGTGCTGGCCATCGTGTCCAGCGCGAAGGACCGGATGATTTCCTTTGACACCACCGCCATCGGCGAAGTGGGGCTGACGGGGGAGATCCGCAGTGTGGGCAGCCTGGGCCAGCGCCTGACCGAGGTGGCCCGTCTGGGCTTCCGCCGCTGCGTCATCCCCGCCCACGTCCGGGGCGAAGTCCGCGCCCCGGAGGGGCTCGAGCTCATACCGGTGCGCAACATCCGGGAGGCCATCGCGGCCGTAATTCTATAAGTGGAAGGGCACGGAACCGTCTGGTTCCGTGCCCTTCCGCATGGATTATTCTTCTCCATCGTCGATCAGCCGCCGGCTTTCCTCCGCCGGGAGGGCGGAGACGCCGCGAAGGCGGCTGTTGATTTTCCGGGTGCGCACGCCCACCAGCTTGTCCAGCTCCGCGCCGGTCTGTTCAATGCGTTTCCGGGCGGCGTCAAGCACCGTCTCGAAGGTGGAGAACTCCGTCTTGACCGCGCTGAGAAGGGTCCAGACCTCGGCGGAGCGTTTCTGGATCGCCAGGGTGCGGAAGCCCATCTGCAGGCTGTTGAGCAGCGCCGCGAAGGTGGTGGGGCCGGCCAGGTTCACCCGGTAGCGGCGCTGCAGCTCCTCCACCAGCCCCATGCGCACCGCCTCCGCATAAAGCCCCTCAAAGGGGAGGAACAAAATCGCGAAGTCCGTCGTGTAGGGCGGGTCGATGTACTTGTCATGGATATCCTTCGCCTCGGATTTGATGCGCGCTTCCAGCGCAGCCCGGGCGGCGGAGACCGCCGCGGGTTCGCCGCTTTCGTAGGCGTCCGTGAGGGCGGCGTAGGTGTCGCCGGGGAATTTGGCGTCCACCGGGAGGTACACCGGCTTCGCCCCTTCTCCCGGCAGGCGGATGGCGAACTCCACCCTCTGGCTTGAGCCCTTTTTTGTGGCCACGTTTTCCTCGTACTGCTCCGGGCTGAGGATTTCCTCCAAAATCGCCGCAAGCTGGTATTCCCCCAAAATGCCCCGGGTCTTGACGTTGCTCAGCACCTTTTTCAGATCCCCCACGCCGCCGGCCAGGGCCTTCATCTCCCCCAGCCCGGCGTAGACCTCCTGCAGGCGCTCGTTGACCAGCTGGAAGGACTGGGTGATGCGGTCGTTGAGCGTTTTTTGCAGTTTTTCATCGACGGTCTCACGCATTCGTTCCAACTGGCTGTGGTTGTCCCGCTGCAGGCCCTCCAGCTGCGTCTGCACCGAGTCCCGGATGGCGTCCAGGCCGGCCCGGTTCTGCTCCGTAAAGGTGCGCAGCTGCCGGCTGACGCTGGCGCTCAGGCTCTCGGAGACTGCTGTCATCGTCGTATGCACCATGGCGTTCGACTCCGCGCGGGAGGCGCGGTTTTCCGTCAGCAGCTCCGTCTTCATGGCGGACAGGGCCGGCGTCTGGCGCTGCGTCACCTCGTCCGCCACGGCGTCCGTCAGCTTCGCGGGGTCGATCCGCTTCAAACGGCGGAGAAGCGCGAGCAGAAGCGCCGCGCAGACAAGGGCGAGGACAAGCAGCGCGGTCAAAAGCAGCAGCACCGGCAGAAGCGTTGTCTGTTGGGCCAATTTATTCCACCCGCAGCGCTTCCGCGCTGACGCAGCGGCCCGTTTCACTCTCAAGCTCGAACAGGGCGCACTCCATCTTGCACTTTCCCCCCGCCGGGTTATAGCGCCGGGGCGGGTCGCCCAGCATTTTCCCGATGCTCTGCTCGATTTCGATGCCCAGTACGCTCCGGGACGGCCCTGTCATGCCCAGGTCGGTGATGTAGCCGGTGCCGCCCTCGAGCACCTGGCAGTCTGATGTCTGGACATGGGTATGGGTCCCCCAGACCGCGCTGGCGCGGCCCTCGAGGAAATAGCCCATGGCCAGCTTCTCGCTGGTGGCCTCAGCGTGGAAATCCACAAGCGTGATTTTGATATCCTCCTCCGCGACGATGCTGTCCACCACCACGAAGGGGTTGTCGGTGTTGGCGTCCAGCGTGAAGCGCCCCATGGCGTTGATCACGCGGATCGGCCCGAAGCGTGTCTCATATACGCCCACGCCCTGACCGGGACACTGGGGGGCGTAGTTGGCCGGACGCAGGACCCGGGTGGAGCGGGCCAGGTAGTCCCGCATTTCAGTCCGCGTCCAGGTGTGGTTCCCCAGCGTGACCACGTCGGCCCCGCTTTTGAACAGCTCCTCGCACTGGGCGGGGGTCACGCCCACCACATTGGCGTTCTCGCCGTTCACGACGGCAAAGTCGATCCCCCGGCTGCGCCGCAGCGCCGGCAGCGCCCGGGCCAGATGGTCCAGCCCCGCCTTGCCGCAGACATCGCCCACGGCCAAAATTCTCATCAGCATAGTTTTCCTCTGCCCTGCTCAGGGCTCCACGTCATTTTCGATGTCCTTGATTTTCCGCGCCGGTACGCCGCCCACGACGCAGTTGTCGGGCACGTCCTTCGTGACGACCGCGCCGGCGGCTACCACCACGTTGTTCCCGATGGTCACACCGGGCAGGATCACGCAGCCGCCGCCGATCCATACGTCCGAGCCAATGGTGACGGGTTTGGCGATCCCCAGGTGCCGCCGCCGGCCCATGGGCGTCAGCGGGTGGTTGACCGTGGTGATCATCGTGTTCGGCCCGATCATCACGTTGTCGCCGATATAGATTTCCCGGATATCCAGCATCGTGATATTGTAATTCCCGGTAAAGTTGTCTCCGATGTAGATGTTCTTCCCGTTGTCGCAGTTGAAGGTCTTGGCGATCCAGATTTTGTCCCCGGCCTTCCCGAGATGCTCTCTGAGCATTTTCCGCTGCCCCTCAAAGTCCAGCGGGTCCAGGGCGTTGTAATCCCGGCACCATATGATCGCCTTCTCCTTGAGGGCGTCCACCTCTTCGTCGTCGTAGCAGTATTCCAGCCCGGCTTTCAACTTTTCCAGCTCTGTCATTTTGTTTCCCCCCGTTTTTTCCTGTTTCTGTGCCTGATATTATAGCGCACATCAAAAGCAAGCGCAAGGGGGACATGCTTCGTGTTTTCTGAAAATGCGCTTATAATTTCCCGCCGCATCAGGCAAACTATACTTGTGCGCACCAGAGAAGGAGGAAAAGCGTGAAATTTTTGAAAGGTATGGGCACGGGGCTTTTCGTCGGCGCCTGGATTGGGATGGCGGCGCTCCCGGAGCTGCTGCCCAAGAAGCGGAACGTCGGCGGCGCGGTCCGGGCCGTCGGCAAGGCCATTGAGGACTTCGGCGGAACGCTGAAATTTTAAACATTTCCTCCCCATCCGGGGAGGAAACAGTTTTTGAAGTTTATACTTGCCCGCGCCGGGGTTTAGGGATATAATCGTTTATATCCGATTGATAAATGCCTGGAGGAACATACCATGCCGCACAAAGACATTCGGCTGATCGCCCTGGACCTGGACGGGACGCTGCTCAATTCCGCGAAGGAGCTGAGCCCCCGGAACCGGGCCGCGCTGTGTCGCGCGGCGGAGGCCGGCATCGAAATCGTCCCCTCCACGGGGCGCTTCTACCGGGGCATCCCGGAGGCGGTCCGGGAGCTGCCCTTCGTCCGCTATGCCATCACCATCAACGGCGCCCACGTCGTGGACCTGAGAAACGGCGGCACGATCTACTCCGCCGAGATACCGAAGGACGAGGCCATCGCCTTTATGCGCCATCTGGACACGCTGCCGGTCATCTACGACTGCTATCTGGACGGCTGGGGCTATATCACGGAGGCCATGCGGGACCGGGCGGAGGATTACATCGACTATCCCCCCTCCCTGGATATGCTGCGCCGCCTGCGCTCCCCGGTGCCGGAGCTGAAACAATTTCTCGATACGCAGGAGAAAGGCGTTCAGAAAATCCAGCTCTTCACCAGGGACATCCCCTTCCGGGACCGGCTCGTGAAGGAGCTGCCGCGGCGCTATCCCGAGCTGGTGTTCACGATTTCCCTGCCGAACAACATCGAAATCAACTGCGCCGGCGCGGACAAGGGCCGGGCGCTGCTGGAGCTGGCGCGGTATCTCGGTATTGAACAGGCTCAGACCATGGCCTTCGGGGACGGCACCAACGATCTGACCATGCTCCGCGCCGCCGGCTGCGGCGTCGCCATGGGCAACGCCCACCCCGAGGTCAGGGCCGCCGCCGACCGCGTCACCTCCGATTGCGACGCCGACGGCGTGGCGCAGGTGATCGAGGAGCTTCTCACTTAAATTCTTCACTTGCAAAAGCGGGGTTCCGAATATGGGAGAAAAATATATCGCGTTTGATGTGGAGACGCCAAATTACGCCAACAACCGCATGAGCGCCATCGGTGTCGCCGTGGTGGAGGACGGGGCCATTGCGGAGGAATTTTATTCGCTGGTCAACCCCGAGACGCATTTCGACTGGTTCAACATCAATCTGACCGGCATCACGCCGGAGATGGCGGCGGAGGCCCCCGCCTTTCCCGTGTTGTGGGAAAAGCTTCGCCCCCTGATGGAAGGCGGCCTCCTGGCGGCGCACAACGCCCCCTTCGACATGTCGGTCCTGGCGAAATGCCTGCTGCATTACGGCATCCGCTGGCGCCCGAGGGTGGAATATATATGCACCTGCCGGACGGGACGCCGCCTGCTGCCGGACCTGCCGAACCATAAACTGAACACGATGTGCGATTACTTAAATTTGGATTTGGACCACCACCACGCCGGCAGCGACAGCCGCGCCTGCGGCGAGATTCTGCTCCACTACCTCCGCTCCGGCGCGGACCTTGGCCCTTTTGTCCGCACCTACAATATGATGGAATTGCGGACGGAGAGAAAGTCGGAGCGAAAAATTTTATGATGTTAGTCAAGAACCACGCTTGTAAAAATCCTACGTTCAAGGTCAAACACATGAATACCGAACTGACCCACGGACCCAGCGTCTTAGCGGCCCGGCGATGGTGTGGCGTTTTTGCCTACTTTTGTCGCTGTTGACAAAAGTAGGTCGGCCCCGGAGGGCCGAAACCTCCCCTTGCGTCACTGATTTTATCTAAAAAACAATCCCTCGCCCTTCGGGCGGGGGATTGTTATCGTTTCGTCAGCCCCAGGGGTTTTCCGTGGGGTAGGGGAGGGATTTGGGCTGGTTGTAGGCGATATCGCCCACGCCGAGGAACTTGAACACCTCGAACAGCGCCTTGCCGTGGTGTCCGAAGGCCACCGCCCCGTGGTGCGGGTAGCGCTTCTGGATCAGCACATGGCGGTAGAAACGGCCCATCTCGGGAATCGCGAACACGCCGATGCCGCCGAAGCTGGTGGTCGCCACGGGCAGCACCTCGCCCTGGGCGATGTAGGAGCGCAGGACGCCGTCGCTGTCGCACTGCAGGCGGTAGAAGGTGATCGCGCCGGGGGCGATGTCGCCCTCAAGGGTGCCGCGGGTGAAGTCCGGTTCGCTCCCCTCCGGCTCCAAGAGGCGGTGCTGGATCAGCTGGTACTTCACGGCGCGGTCGGCGCACATCTTGCAGGAGGGCGTGTTGCCGCAGTGGAAGCCCATGAAGGTGTCCGTGAGGGAGTAGTCGTATTTGCCCTTGATCTGCTCTTCCCACATTTTCGCGGGGACGGAGTTGTTGATATCGAGGATGGTCACCGCGTCGCCGCTGACGCAGGCGCCGATGTACTCGCTCAGCGCGCCGTAGATATCCACCTCGCAGCTCACGGGAATCCCCCGGGCCGCCAGGCGGGAGTTGACGAAACAGGGCTCAAAGCCGAACTCCTTAGGGAAGGCGGGCCAGCACTTGTCCGCGAAGGCCACGTACTTCCGCGCCCCCTTGTGGGCCTCTGCCCAGTCCAGCAGCGTCAGCTCAAACTGCGCCATGCGGGGCAGCAGCTCGGGATAGTTGTTGCCCGTGACGCCCAGCTCCTCAGCCATGTCCTTACAAACGCCGTCAATGCGCTTGTCGCCCTTGTGCTCGCGGTAGCTCACCAGCAGGTCGAGCTCGCTGTTCTCCTCAATCTCCACGCCGATCTCGTAGAGGCCCTTGATGGGCGCGTTGCAGGCGAAAAAGTCCTGGGGCCGGGGGCCGAAGCTGATGATTTTCAAATTCTTGACGCCGATGACGGCGCGGGCGATGGGGATGAAGTCCCCGATCATCCTGACGATATCCTCCGCCGTTCCCACGGGGTACTCGGGAATATAGCCCTTCAGATGGCGCATACCGAGGTTGTAGGAGCAGTTGAGCATCCCGCAATAGGCGTCGCCGCGGCCGTTGACAAGGTCGCCGTCCCCCTCGGCGGCGGCCACGAACATAACCGGGCCGTCAAAATATTTCGCTATCAGGGTTTCAGGCGTCTCGGGACCGAAGTTGCCTAAAAACACCACAAGGGCGTTGCATTCCGCCGCCTGCACGTCGGCGACGGCCTTGCACATATCCGCCTCGCTCTCGACGGTCACGGGACACTCATAAATGCCGCCTTTGCAGGCCGCGACAATGTTCTTGCGGCGCTGGGTCGCCAGCGCGATGGGGAAGCAGTCCCGGGAAACGGCGATGATGCCGAGCTTGACTTCGGGAATATTGGTCATTTGCTTTTCCTCCAAAAATATATTTTGTACCGCTTCTGTACGCCCCCGACGGGGGCGTACAGAAGCCTATTTCAGCATGGGAAACAGGTTTTTCAGCGCCGGATAGATGCGCCGGAACTGTTGATACCGCGCCTCATATCTCTCTGCCAGCGCCGGGTCGGGCGCGACGGAGGCGGTGACCTTCACCAGCGCGGCGGCGCATTCGGCTACGCTGCCGTATTCGCCGCAGCCCACCATGGCCAGCATCGCGCCGCCGTAGCCGGGGCCTTCCTCGGTCTGGGGCAGCTCCAGCGTGATGTTCAGCACATTCGCCAGGATGGTCCGCCACAGGGGGCTTCTGGCCCCGCCGCCGCAGAGCTTGGAGCTGTCGATTGTGATGCCGAGGCCCTTCGCCACCTCAAAGCTGTCCCGAATCGCGAAAGCCACGCCCTCCAGCACCGCCTGAAGCATGTCGGCCCGCGTCGAATCCATCGACAGCCCGGTAAAGGTCCCCCGGGCGTCCGTATCGTTGATGGGGCTGCGCTCGCCCATGAGGTAGGGCAGGAAAAACACATGGTTGTTCCCAAGCTGTTCCGCGCCGATGCCAAGCTGTTCCCCGGCGTAGTCCGACGTTTTCAAAATCTCGTCGCAGAACCACTTGTTGCAGCTGGCCGCGGAGAGCATACAGCCCATCAGATGGTAGTTCCCGTCGGCGTGGGCGAAGGAGTGCAGGGCGTTGTTGGGGTCGACGCCGAAGCGCTCCGAGGAGATAAAGATGGTGCCGGAGGTGCCCAGGGAGATATTGCAGGCCCCCTCTCCCACGGTACCCGTTCCGACGGCGGCGGCGGCGTTGTCCCCCGCGCCGGCCACAACCTTTACCCCGGCGGGCAGGCCCAGGGCCGCAGCAACCTCCGGCTTCACCTCGCCGGCGGCCTCGTAGCTCTCGAAGAGCCTGGGCATCTGCGCCTCGGTGATGGCGCACAGCTCCAGCATCTCCTTCGACCAGCGCTTATGCGCCACGTCCAGCAGCAGCATCCCCGAGGCGTCGGAGTAGTCGCAGCAGTGGACGCCGGTCAGCATGTAGTTGATGTAATCCTTGGGGAGCATGATTTTCGCGATGCGTCTGAAATTCTCCGGCTCGTTTTTGCGCAGCCAGAGGATTTTCGGGGCGGTAAAGCCGGCGAAGGCGATGTTGGCGGTACAGGCGGAGAGCCTGTCCCTGCCGATTTCGTTGTTGAGGTAATCCACCTCCGCCGCCGTCCTCCCGTCGTTCCACAAAATCGCGGGGCGGATGACCGCGTCGTTTTCGTCGAGGGCCACAAGGCCGTGCATCTGTCCGCCGCAGCCGATGCCCCGGACAGCGGCGGCGTCCTGTCCTGTCAGCAGCTCCCGGATACCTGAGCTCACAGCCTCCCACCAATCGGCGGGGCTCTGCTCGCTCCATCCCGGATGGGGAAAGCTCAGGGGGTATTCCTTCGTCACGCTGCCGGCAATACGGCCTGTTTCGTCCGTCAGCAGCAGCTTCACCGCCGAGGTGCCCAGGTCAATTCCGATATAGTATGCCATGGCCTCACCCCTGCCCGTAATAGGCGTTTTTCCCGTGTTTGCGGAGGTAGTGCTTGTCCAAGAGCGTCTGCTGCATCGGGCCGAGCTTCGGTTCCAGCATCATCGCGTGGAAGTCCATGAAGGCCACTTCCTCCATGACCACGGCGTTGTGGACCGCCTCCATCGGGTCCCGGCCCCACACGAAGGGGCCATGGGAGTGGACCAGTACGCCGGGGACGGCGTCGCTGTCGCGGTCCCGGAAGGTCTCGATGATGACCTTCCCTGTCTCCTTTTCGTACTCCCCCTGAATCTCCGCGTCCGTCATGCGCCGGGTGCAGGGAATCGCGCCGTAGAAGTAATCCCCCTGGGTGGTCCCCATGGCGGGGATCTCCCGCCCCGCCTGGGCGAAGCTCGTGGCCCAGCGGGAGTGGGTGTGGACCACGCCGCCGCAGGCGGGAAAGGCTTTATACAATTCCACATGGGTGGGCGTGTCGCTGCTGGGCTTCCATTTCCCCTCGACCACTTTGCCGTCCAGGTCCACCACCACCATGTCCTCCGGCGTCATGCCGTCATACTCCACGCCCGAGGGCTTGATGACCGCAAGCCCCTTTTCCCGATCAATGCCGCTGACGTTGCCCCAGGTAAAGGTGACGAGGCCGTACTTCGGCAGCAGCAGATTGGCCCGGCAGACCAGTTCCTTCAGTTCTTCCAGCATATTATGCGAACACCTCCGCCGCCGCCCGCTCCGCGGGCAGCGCATTTTGATAGCGTTTCAGAAACTCCGCGAAGCCCGCGGCCTCCGCCGGCTCCGCCATAAGGGTGACGGTTTTCGCCTGGGCGAAAACTTTGTTGTCGAGGTAGTCTGCCAGGGACTCCCCCTCGCCCTTCCAGAGCATATAGGCGGCCAGCAGGGCCATGCCGTAGGGCCCGCCCTCTCCCGCCGTCTCCATGACGCTGACGGGCGCGCCCACCGCGGCGGACAGCATCCGCTGTCCCACCTCCGGGGTCTTGAAGAAGCCGCCGTGGCCGAAGAGCTTGTCGATTTTGACCTGCTCCTCCCCGGTCAGAATGTCCAGCCCGATTTTCAGCGTGGCAAGGGCGCTGAGCAGGTGGGTACGCATAAAATTGGCCAGTGTAAAGCGGGCGTCGGGCAGGCGCAGGAACAGGGGACGCCCCGCGTCCAGGCCGGTGACGCCCTCCCCTGAGAAGTAGTTGAAGTTCAAAAGCCCGCCGCAGTCCGGATCGCCCTCCAGCGCTTTTTGAAACAGCCGGGTGAACAGCTCGCCCCGCTCCGCCTTGACCCCCAGCATCTCCGCGAACTCAGCCAATACGCCCACCCAGGCGTTGATGTCGCTGGTACAGTTGTTGCAGTGGACCATGGCGACGGGGGCGCCGTCCGGGGTGGTGACCATGTCGATCTCGCGGTGGACGCCCAAGGGGCGGTCCGCCACCAGCATCGCGAAGTCGCTTGTGCCGGCGCTGACGTTGCCCGTGCGGGGGCGGACGGAGTTGGTGGCGGCCATACCGGTGCCGGCGTCGCCCTCGCAGGGGGCGACGGGGATTCCGGGGCGCAGGGTCCCGGTGGGGTCGAGGAAGCGCGCCCCGGCCTCGGTCAGGCTCCCGGCCTTTTCCCCGGCCAGGCAGACACGGGGCAGGATATCCCGCAGGTTTACGCCGGTCAGTTCCCGGAACTGTTCCATCATGTCCGCGTTGTAATCCCCCGCCGCGCTGTCAATCGGGAACATCCCGGAGGCCTCCCCCACGCCGGCGCATTTTTCCCCGGTGAGCCGCCAGTGGATATATCCGGCCAGGGTCGTCAAATAGGCGATATCCTTCACATGCGCCTCGCCGTTGCGCATCGCCTGGTAGAGGTGCGCGATGCTCCACCGCTGGGGGATGTTGAAGCCGAAGAGCCGGCTGAGCTTTTCGGCGGCCTCGCCGGTGATGGTATTCCGCCAGGTGCGGAACTCCGCCAGCTGCCGCCCCTCCCGGTCGAAGGGCAGATAGCCGTGCATCATGCCGGAAACGCCGATGGCGCCGAGGCTTTCGATGGGCTGCCCGAGATTGCGGACCAGCGCGGCGTAACAGGCCTGAAGCCCCCCGTGCACCTCGTCCATCGGGTAGGTCCAGATGCCGTCTTGAAGGCGGTTTTCCCACTCATAATCCCCGCTGGCTATGGGAATGTGCCGCGCGTCGATCAGCACGGCCTTGATGCGCGTCGAGCCGAACTCGATGCCGAGCACGCATTGGTTCAAATCCAATTCCATACTTCCCTCCCATGCTTCGATTTCATAGTAGATTGCGAAACTGCGTTTCGCAATCTACTATTCGATTTACGCTTTCCGTTCCGCAACGGTTTTTCCCTCTTTTCATGAGGAACGCCCCCGTCTGCGAAACAGAGATTTTGTGCTTATTATTGTAGTTGATTTTGTGAAAAAAATCAAGTATGATAGACGGGATATTCCAAGACGCTGTAAGCATTGACGATATCCTCCCCGGGGAGGAAGAAAGAGAGGCGGCAAATGGTCATTGACATCAGCCAGGAGGTCTTTTCCTGCGTGGTATTCCCCGGCGACCCCGTCCCGCGCCTGGAGCGGCTGAGCTCCATCACGGAGGGCGCGGTCTGCAACCTCAGCGCGATCTCGATGTGCGCCCACAACGGCACCCATGTCGACGCGCCCTTCCACTTTTTGAAGGATGGAAAAACGATTGAGGAACTGGGCCCGGAGATTTTTGTTGGCCCGGCCTATGTCGCCGGCCACGAGGGGGAGCTGACGGAGGCGGACGCAAGGCGGATTTTGGACGCGGCCCGCGCCTGCGGCGCGGGAGAGCGCATCCTGATCCGGGGCAGGGCGTTTATCAGCGCGGCGGCGGCGCGGGTGTTCGCCGGCGGCGGCGTATGCCTGGTGGGCAACGAATCCCAGACGGTGGGGCCGGAGGACGCGCCGATGGAGGTGCATCTGATTCTGCTGGGCGCGGGCGTCGTGCCGCTGGAAGGGATACGCCTCGCGGGCGTGGCCGACGGGCGTTATCTGCTCTGCGCCGCGCCGCTGAAGCTCGGCGGCAGCGACGGCGCCCCCTGCCGGGCCATACTCATCACCGAATAGGATGTATCAGGACCCGTTGGGTCCTGATACGCTGTTTTTCCGCCGGTATTCCTGGGGGGATATCCCGTAGGCGCTCCGGAAAACGCGGGAGAAATGGTCGGCGGAGTGGTAGCCGACGGCATCGGCGATTTCACCGATCGAGCGGTTGGTGTTTTGAAGGTATTCCACGGCGTGGGACAGGCGGATATGGCGGACCAGTTCGGTAAACCTCATGCCCGTGTTCTGCTTCATCAGCGTACACAGGTGCGGCTTGCTGTAATGGAAGCGCTCGGCCAGTTCAGCCAGGGTCAGTGTGCGGTAATTCTGGCGGATATAGTGCAGGACACTGGTAAAAGCCGAATTTTTCTCACCGGGCGCCGGCAGCGCGCCGCCGGCGGAGCGCAGGAGGCAGGCGAACAGGATGTTGATATAGCTGACGCAGCACATGTCGGAAAAGCTGTCGCTTTTGTAACACTCGACCATGGCATTTTGAAGGATGGTCTGTATCCACCTTGGGTTTTCCGCTTTGAGGACGAGATAATCCGGTGCGCTGTCGTCGCGGAGCGCGGAGCGGAAGAAGCGCGAGAGCGAATCGTCATGGAGCAGCAGGGCAAAAAAAGAAGTCTCGAAGGCGCTGCGGCGGAACATGACGGAATAGACGGTGGAATCGTCGGGAACCTCAATATCGTGGTTGGAGCGCGGCGCGATGATGCACAGCTCGCCGCTGCGCAGGGTGCGCACCTCCTGTTCAAAATGGAGCTGGCAGCTGCCCTCGGCCACGTAGTTGATCTCCACATAGTTGTGCATATGGAGATAAGGGCGGGTAAAGCGCGGGTGGCGGATGATAAAAACATCCCGCAGAAGGGGGATGATGTCGTCCTCATTGACCTGTTCCCGGAGGGCCGCGCCGGGCTCGACCTGGAAGCGGAAGGAATCGACGAGCCTGGAAAATTCCTCCGGCTCCATATTCCCTGCGACGAGCCGGTTTTCTTCCCCGGCGGGGGGGAGGTCGGAGAGCTCCCCCCGCTGGTACATGGCCTCGACGGCCTCCGGGAATTGCAGCCGTCTTCCGGTGCGCTGGTAATAGGTGGTCATTTCCCGCTGTAATGCGCCGTAATTTGTATAGTAAGCCATGATAAATTTTCTTTTGTCACCGCCATCAAATGATATGGCTGCCCAGGGCAACACAGGCCCTGGGCAGCCGCTTTTAGAAAGGAAGCTTGCCGGATCGGGTTTAACCCGGCGTCTTACTCGGCAGTGTCCATGCCCGCCTGCATCTTGGCCTTCATCTCCGCGATCTCGGGGAAGTGCTTGCGCAGGGGATAGAACACCATGACGAGGATGATGATGCCGGAGACAATGGCCGGGACCAGGAAGCGCACGACGTTGGTGGCCTCGATGGCGGACTGGGGCTGGCCGAAGGGGCCGAGCTGGGCGTCGAACTTGGCGATGGCCAGGATGGCCAGCATACCGGAGTTGACCATGGTATTGCCGCACTTCTGGGCGAAGCCCTTGACGGAGGACACGACGGCGTTGAGCTGCTTGCCCTCCTTTAAGAGGATGTAGTCAATGGTATCGTTGACGAGGATATTGACCACGGCGTTCACCATCGCGCCCACGACGGTGGCGCAGAAGCTGAGGATGCAGCAGTACATAAAGTTGAGGCGGCCGGTGAAGAAGAGGATCACATAAAATACGACCGTGAGGATCTGGGACCAGAGCATCGTCTTCCAGCCTGTTTTAAAGGCCTTTACGAAAATGGGCATGAGCACCATCATCGAGATCAGGGCGCCGACGGAGATAAAGCCCATGTAGGTGGAAATGGTGCCGCCGATGCCGGCGCCGATGGCCCCGCTGATCGCGCCCTCAATTTGGGAGGGGTCGAGCTCCCCGGCCTCGACCTGCGCCATGACGCCCGCGGTGATCGCGTCGACGTCCACGCGTTTGGCGGCCCAGATGTACTGGGCATAGTAGACGGAGGAGGTGAACATAAAGCCATAGGAGACAGACGCGCAGACCCAGACCAGCATCACGGGCCAGACGGCCTTATGCCGGAAGACGTAAGCCAGCTGCTTGAGGCCGCCGCTCTCGCCCTTCATCATGTACTTTTCCTCGGAGGTCTTGTACAAGCCCCAGAAGGAGATGATGGCGAACACGGAGTAGAACACCATCAGGGTGCGGTAAGAGCCGAAAAACTGCACCAGCTGGGTGGAGAAGGTGGACGCGATGGTGAACATCAGCGCGCAGACCGCCGCGCCCTTGGTCAGGACGTCGTTGCTGACCTGGTCGTTCAGGGTCATGGCGGGGAGGATGGCCATCTGGGGCATTGTGTAGGCGGTGACGACCATGCCGTAGACCATGTACCAGGCGCATGTCCAGACGCATTTGCCCATGGCGCTGGCCTGGATGAAGCTGGGGTTGGAGAACAGGAACCACATATCGACCATCAGCACGATCGGGGTGAAGATGAACCATGTGCGGTACTTGCCCCAGGGGGGGTTGGTGGATTCGCAGATAACGCCCATCATGGGGTCGTTGATCGCGTCCCAGATGTTGCAGATGAGCAGGATCACCGCCAACTGGGCCGCGGTGATGCCGACGGTCTCCTGCGCATACAGGGAAAAGTAGCTCGCGATTGTCGCGGCGATTGCCATGGCGCCGCCGTTGACGCTCGTCGCATGGAACCAGGTAAAGGCTTTGCTGACTTTTCCGTCATCTTTGACTTTCACGGCTGTTTCAAGGGTATCTGCCATTGTCCTCTCTCCTTGTCGCAAAATTTCTTTGGGACTGTCCCCAAAATCAGTATGATAATTTTACAACATTCGGCGGGATTTGAGTACGTATAGAATTTAGAATTATCCGGCATTTATTAAGGCGTTTTACTACGGTATGAACAAAAGCAATAAATTTCCAGGTAAAATATTGTGCAACCTACAATTTGACACGCGGCTATTCCCGTATCCGCGCCGCCGGCATCCCCGAATGGGCGCAGGCCGGCGGCCAGCGCCTTGACAATGACCTCTGTGTGCGATACAATTTGGAAATGATTATTGTATAAATTTCCCTCCCAAGGGGGAGGGATTTCAAAGCAGACATGTTCAGGCTGTTGATCCGCCGCGCTAAGTATCCAGCGCGGCGCGCAGCTTTTCCATCGCCTTTTTTTCGATGCGCGATACATAGCTGCGGCTGATGCCGCTGGTGGCGGCGACTTCCCGCTGGGTCAGCGGTTTCCCGCCGCCCAGTCCGAAGCGCAGGCGGATGACCTGCGCTTCCCGGGGGTCCAGCACTCGGTCCACACAGGCCAGCGCCTGGCTCCCCAGTTCCGCGTTGCTGATGCGCTCCAGCATATCCGTATCTTCCGCCAGCACATCCAGCAGCGACAGGCTCTCTCCGTCCCCATCCCCGTCAATCGCCTCCGACAGGCTCAGGTCAGAGGCGCTTTTTTTCTGGCTGCGGAAGTACATCAGGATTTCATTTTCAATACACCGGCTGGCATAGGTAGCCAGCCGGACATTTTTATCGGGGCGGTAGGTGCTGACGCCCTTGATGAGGCCGATGGTTCCAATGGAAATCAGGTCCTCCTGGTCCACAGGCTGGGCGTAATATTTTTTGACGATGTGGGCCACGAGGCGGAGATTGTGTTCCACAAGCTTATTTCTGGCCTCCAGGTCGCCCTGATTGAGCCAGGCGTCCACAGCGGCGCGCTCTTCCTCCGCCCCCAGCGGTTTTGGAAAGGAACCGCTTCCTGGGCCGAGACGCAGGGTGAGGAACGCCCCGGAAATCAACAGCAGAAAAGCCGATGACAGCATTTGACCTTACCTCCGTTATTATGATCTCCTTAGAGCATATTCCCCACCTTCCGGGAAAATGAACCATTATTCGCATTTCCTGACGGGAAACCACAAATAAACGTCCGAAAGCCACGCCGGGAGGGCGCGGTTTTCGGACGAATGATTTCTGTTGATTTGTTGCCTATCCAACCTTGGCGTTTTTGTGAAGCGCTGGAGCCACCAGGTTTTTATTAGATTGGCGGCAGCCGGGCTGAGATGTTTACCTCGCGTCCGGCGGCAGGCCGGCTGCGGCCTTGCTGCGGCGCTTGTCCTCGTACATGATCTCGTCAGCCCGGCGCAGGGTATCGTCGAGGCTGTGATCCAGAGCCGGGTCGTAGACTGCGAGGCCCTTGGCAATTCGAACCTGCTCCCAGGGCTGGCGGGCGGCGGCGTTGGCCTCCACGGCCCGCTCGTCAAAGGCCCGCAGCAGCTCCTCACGATCCCGGAAGGGCGCGGCCTGCAATACCACGGCGAACTCGTCGCCGCCCAGCCGGAACACCGGGCTGTGGGGGAAGGCGTCGCAGATCAGGGCGCAGGAAACGCGGAGGTAGATGTCGCCCTTCTCGTGGCCGTAACGGTCGTTGATCTGCTTTAAGCCGTTGCAGTCCATCATCAGCAGCGCGATCTCCCCCGTGGCCTCCCCCGCCGCGATGGCGGCGTCCGTCTGGCGGACCAGGGCTTCATAGGCGCCTTTGTTTTTCACGCCGGTCATGGCGTCCTGGTAGGCTTTGCTGTTGAGGTCGCTGATATAGACCCGCAGGTGGTCCGCCATGTGCTGGAAGGCCCGGGTCAGGATGCCTACCTCGTCGTCCCTGTCATAGTCCAACTTTACGTCATAATTGCCCTCGGACAGGGAGCGGGCGGCCTCGGTCAGGCGGTGGAGCGGCTCGGTGACGCGCTGCATCACCATCGCCACCACGGCGGCGAAAAACACCAGGACGCCGATGGTGGCCAGCAGGATGAACTGGGTCAGCAGCACCCAGTTCTCGTCGATCTCGGCGGCGGGGGCGCAGACGATCAGCTTCAGCCCGTTGCCCAGTGTGTCAAAGCACATGCGCTTTGAGATGCCGAACATCTTATACTGCATCAGGCCGCCGCTGCGCTCGTGGAGCTCCAGGCTCTGTATCGTCCCGGCGATCTCCGGGTCCAGTTCCGCCAGGTCCGTCCCATAGGCGATGGCGGGGTGGTAGATGACGTTGCCCTCTGTATCCATCAGGCAGGCGTAGCCGCTGTCCAGCAGGCGGATATCGCTGATCTGCTCCACCAGGGTGTCATAGCTGATGTCCATGCCCAGTACGCCCAGGAAGGTCCCGCCGGCATAGATCGGCGTCACATAGCTCAGCATGAGGATGCCCAGGTTCTCGTTCCAGTAGGGGGCCAGCCAGGAGGGCTCCCCCCGGGACAGGGGGACGTAGTACCAGGCGACGTGGATATCGTCGTCCGGGTCGTAGCGCTCTATCTCCGTGGGGGTGATTTTTTCAAAATCGCTCAGTCCGATGGCGGAGTAGAGGAAGCCCGGTTCACTGGCGCTGAGCTCCGGGTTGATGCGGTAATAGTAGGCCACCACGCCGGAGGTGTGCCGCGCGGAGGAATGGAAGAAGTCCTCAATGGTCCGCAGATAGCTGTGGAGATAGCCGTCCAGCCGGGCCTGGCGCAGCGTGCTCCGGCCGGCGCGGGCCGCCGCGCCCTCGCTGCCCGTAAAGCCCGCAGCGTCGTTTTCCGTGAGAACGGCGCTGTTCAGGCTTTCCTCGGCGTAATGGGAGAGCAGGTTGACGGACTGTTCGATGCTGTTGAGGTATTCGTCGATGACGTGGGTCCCGTTTTCGCACATCAGGCGCATCAGCTCCTCGCTGCCCCGGTCCCCCGCCTGTTTGACGGCGAAGATGCTGATGATGCCCACCAACAGCGTACTGACCAGCACCGCGGCCACGGTGAGGATGATGATCCTGGTCCGGACGGAGCGCAGAAAGCCCGGATAAACGTCGAAGCGCGTCGGGGTGGTCATTTTGTTCCGAAAATCCGGTCGCCCGCGTCGCCCAGGCCGGGGACGATGTAGCCGTGTTCATTGAGGTGGCTGTCCACCGCGCCGCAGTAGATGTCGACGTCGGGGTGGCTGGTCTGGATGCGCCGGATGCCCTCCGGCACTGCCACCAGCACCATGAGCTTGATGTGCTTGCAGCCCCGCTTTTTCATCTCGCAGATGGCGGCGTCCGCGCTGCCCCCGGTGGCCAGCATGGGGTCGACGATTAAAACCTCCCGCTCCGCGATGTCCTTCGGCGTCTTGCAGAAGTAGGTGTGGGGTTCGAGGGTTTCCTCGTCCCGGTACATGCCGATATGGGCCACGCGGGCCGAGGGGATCATCCGCAGCACCCCTTCCACCAGGCCCAGCCCCGCCCGGAGGATGGGCACCACGGCGATTTTTTTGCCCGCGATTGTGGGGGCCTCCATCGGGCAGATGGGCGTTTCGATGTGGGTGGTGGTCAGCGGAATGTCCCGGGTGGCCTCGTAGGTAATCAGCATCCCGATCTCGCTGACAAGGTCCCGGAACTCCTTGACGGAGGTGTTCTTGTCCCGCATGATGGTCAGCTTGTGCGCCACCAGCGGATGATCCATTACGTGTACTGTGCTCATGTTGTATTCCCCCATGTGATTTGTATTTTTAAGCAGCCTTTTGTTCTCCCCCTTTGGGGGAGAACAAAAGGAGATGGTTTATTGTTTCATCCGCTCCAGCCGTTCCCGCTCCGCCTGGCTCAGGCGGAGGTAAACCGGCAGCAGCTCCGCCGCGTCCCGGGGCGTTTTGCCCTCTGCCGCGCGGCAGACGCCCCAGGCGCTCTGTTCCCGCACCGCCTCCGGGGCCAGGACGGCTTCGAGGCCCTCCGCCCGGAGGAAATCGCGGCACAGGACCGCGCCGTCCCCCACGACCCAGGCGGGACGGCCCAGGGCGCGCAGCTCCTCCGCCAGCGCCGGAAGGGCAATGGCCCGGTCGGGGCAGAGGCGGGACATCGCGCCGTTTTCAAAGGAGAACAATGCGTTGTACACCTGGCTGCGCCGGGCGTCCATGGCGCAGCAGACAACGCTGCCCGCCGGGGCGCAGTCCCCGCTGCCGGCGGCCATGGCTTCCAGGGTGGAAACGCCGATGGCGGGCCTGTCCGCCCCCCAGCACAGCCCCTTCGCCGTGGCCACGCCGATGCGCACCCC
>JAFUVO010000066.1 GCA_017477525.1 Oscillospiraceae bacterium
GCCATCAGCAAAACCTCCGGTAGACGTCCTCATAGACCTTTTCCGCGATCTTCCAGTATTTTTCCATACCCTCGTCGATATGGGCGTTGAGCTTTTCCGCGTAAGCCCGGTCTTTCATGAGCTTAGTGTTGACCTTGACGTTCACCGCCGCGCCGTACATGGCGCTCCAACAGAATACCACCCCTGTAGCGGCGTCGGAGATCACCAGCTTACTGCCTTTTTCCGCAAATTCCTTTTGCAGTTCAATGGTCTGACAGCATAAATCAAAAATCTCCAGCGGGGCCGCCGCGGCGTCGCGGAGGCATTTTTCCATGACCTCATCCCGCTTGGGATCGTCCTTTGGGATACTGTAGGCTTTCGACAGCGGTTCAAAGGCCGCCGCGTCCTTCTCGATGCAGGCGAGGAGTTTGACGCGCAGATCCTGGGCCTTCTCCATCAGCGCCCTGATCTCCTCCTCTACGTCCGCGTACTTTTTCTTTCCGACGGTCAGCTCGCCCACCATATCGCCGAGGGCTATCCCGATGGCGCCCACCAGCGCGCTGGCCCCGCCGCCCCCGGGGACGGGGGCGGGAGAGGCGAGGAGTTCCGTAAACCGGCTGACGCTCGATTCCAACAGCTCCATGGGTCACTTCCAGATATCGCCGATCAGGGGATACTGCGTCTTAAAGCCGAGGATGGACAGATAGAAGCCGCACTGGGGATAATTCTTCACCAGCTCCTTCAGCGTTGCAACGGGGTCGTAGTCCGCGTCCGTCGGAATTTCATAGCCCACGACGTCGGAGAGCAGGTAGGCCCGTTTGCTCATCCATGCCTCCGCGATGATTGGAATGTCGGGGTACTTTTCCAGCAGCTTATCGAAAACCCCGTTTTTCCCGAGGATCGGCTGGGTGATGATGAAGGTCGCGCCCGCCGCCAGCTTCCGCTCCATCTTCGCAAACTCCGCCTCCTCCGGCTCATAGGGGTTGAAGGCCACGCCGAGAACGAAATCGGGATAGTTTGCCCGGATAAACTTCACCAGTTCCACGCTGGTGACAGTGAGGGCGTCGGAGCCGATGTCCTTCGGCTCCAGACGGTTCATGTTCGCGCCGCCGTCGCCGCTGACCACGAGGATGTACTTAACGCCCAGGTCCTTCAGCGTGTCCAGCGTTTCGATAAGCTTCTCCTTGCTGTGGAAGGTGTTCAGATGGATCATTACCTGCTCCGGGTTGACCGGGAGTTCCAGCTCCGAGATCATCTCATGGCCCTGGAAGGCCATGCGCCCCATGGCGTTGTCGGTGATACAGGCACAGTAACCGCTTTCCATGACGCGGTTGTACTTTTCCGCGAAGGTCTCCATATCCTTTTCCAGATCCTCGGTATTGTGCTTCGGAGGGATGATCTCGATATGATACCGTTTTTCCTCAATATGGTTTTTCATTTCGTGTCTAAGCTCCTCTGATATAATTATAAAAAGATTAAAATTTTACCACTCGCTCAGAACAATCCGGAGATAACGCCGTTTTCGTCCACGTCGATCTTCTCCGCCGCCGGAACCTTGGGCAGACCGGGCATGGTCATAATATCGCCGGTGTATGCCACGATGAACCCCGCCCCGGCGCAGACCTTGAGATTGGAAACCTGCACCGTGAAGCCCTCCGGCGCGCCCAGCAGCGCAGGATCGTCGGAAAAGGAATATTGGGTCTTCGCCATGCAGATCGGCAGATTCCCGAAGCCCAGCGCCTCGATCTCCGCCGCCTTGCGCTTCGCCGCGGGCAGCATCAGCAGATGCTTCGCGTGGTAGACACGTTTGGCGATGGCGCGAATCTTCTCCTCCACAGGCTGGTCCAGCTTATAGCTGAAGCTGAACTGATTCGGCTGCTCGCAGAGCTGCACGACCTCCTCGGCCAGGGCCTTGCCGCCCTCGCCGCCCCTGGCCCAGACCTCGCTGAGGGCCACGTTGACGCCCAATTCCTTGCACTTGGCTTCCACAAGGTCCAGCTCCGCTTGCGTATCCGTCGGAAAAGCGTTGATGGCCACGATGCAGGGCAGGCCGAATACGTCCTTGACGTTTCTGACGTGCTGCAGAAGATTGGGCAAGCCCTTTTCCAGCGCGTCCAGATTCTCCACGTTCAGCTCCGCCTTGGGCACGCCGCCGTGGTATTTCAGCGCCCGGACCGTGGCGACAATGACCACGGCGGACGGTTTCAGCCCCGCCATGCGGCACTTGATGTCAAAGAACTTCTCCGCGCCCAGGTCGGCGGCGAAGCCCGCCTCCGTCACGGCGTAGTCGGCCAGCTTGAGGGCCATGCGCGTGGCGGTGATGGAGTTGCAGCCGTGGGCGATATTGGCGAAGGGGCCTCCGTGGATAAAGGCGGGGGTGCCCTCCAGCGTCTGCACCAGGTTCGGCTTCAGCGCGTCCTTCAGCAGCGCCGCCATGGCCCCCTCTGCCTTGAGGTCGTGGGCAGTCACGGGCCTGCCGTCATAGGTGTAGCCCACGATGATCCGGCCCAGTCGGGCTTTCAGGTCCAGGATGTCTGAGGCCAGGCAAAGCACCGCCATGACCTCGCTGGCGACGGTGATCTCAAAGCCGTCCTCCCGGGGGATGCCCTGCATCCGCCCGCCGAGACCGTCCACAATATTTCTGAGCTGGCGGTCATTCATGTCGACCGCCCGCTTCCATGTGATGCGCTTTATGTCAATGCCCAGCGTATTGCCCTGCTGGATGTGGTTGTCCAGCATCGCGGCAAGGAGGTTGTTTGCCGCGCCGATGGCATGGAAGTCGCCGGTGAAGTGGAGGTTGATGTCCTCCATGGGCACCACTTGGGCGTAGCCGCCGCCGGCAGCGCCGCCCTTGACGCCGAACACGGGGCCGAGGGAGGGCTCCCGCAGCGCCACGATTGCGTTTTTGCCGATTTTGCGCAGCCCGTCCGTGAGGCCCACGCTTGTGGTGGTCTTGCCCTCGCCCGCCGGGGTGGGGGTGATGGCCGTCACGAGGATCAGCTTTCCGTCCGGCTTGTCAGACAAGTCTTTCAGCAGTCGGTAATCCACCTTGGCCTTGTAATTGCCGTATTGCTCCAGGTAAGTTTCATCCACGCCCGCGGCGGCGGCGATTTCCGTAATCCGTTTCTTCTCGCAGGCCTGGGCGATTTCAATGTCGGTTTTGATTTCCATGGAGCGAACCTCTCAGGCTTTTTTCTGTACGCCGAAC
>JAFUVO010000006.1 GCA_017477525.1 Oscillospiraceae bacterium
AAGCTTTTTCCACTGTCATTTACTATTTCCGCTATGAAACGCACTTTCATTTCTACCGCCGCCCTTATCTGTGTTATGTTTACTACATACTACACCTTTTCCCTGTTGTTGGCAAGTCCAACCGCTCAGGTAGAAAAAATTCTTCTCACAGAGTGAGTGCCGCTCCCCCGCGGCGGCGCGAACACTGGCTCCGTTTAGAAAACATGCCGGTGGCATGTTTTCAGGAGACAGAGGTGCGAAGCGACGCAGCCTTTCACGGAGCGATGAAATTGCAGATTTCATTGCTCGTGAGTATATGTTGTTACGCGATATTGACTTCCCGCTCCATGATGCCTTCCAGAGGGACGGGGATATATGCGGTCCTTGTGGCGACGGTGAGCTTCACCATATGGCTGCCGGCGGGGATGCCGCCCTCCTTGATGACGCGGATGTACAGCGGGTCGCCGTACTCCAACTTGTAAGTGGTGACGGTCTCGGCCTCTTTCAGCGTGAACCAGTCAACCTGGTCGACGGAGATTCGGATGTCCTCGGCGGGGGCCTCGACGCCGTCCACCGCGACGCGGATGTACTCCACCATCGACAGGGGAATGCCGCGGTAGTAGGTGATGTTGGTCTGCAATTCGTAGCCGCAGACTTTTCCGTCCTGCTTCACATTGGCGCAGCTTCCCTTGATAAATACGTTGTTGTCAAACATTTCCGCGTTACCTCCCTCAGCCCTGGATCTCTTTCAGGCAGGCCTGAACATACTTCTGCTGCATGGCGACCTGCTCCTTCTCCTTCATGGGCTCGCCCGCCAGGGTAAAGCGGTTGCCCTCGTACTCCGTGGAGACATAGCCGTCGTAATCGTGGTCGTGGAGATACTGCAGCAGGCCCTTGAAGTCGATGGAATACTCCGGCCCCTCCTGGGTCATCTCCCACATTTTCAGATGGAAGTGTTTGATCCAGGGCAGATACTCGTCCAGCGCCTCAAAGGGGTAGTTTTCATAGCCGTCCAGCAGCGGCACGGAGAACTGGTCGTGCTCGCACTTCATGGCGGCCTTCAGCTCGTCGGGGTAGACAAAATTTGTCTCCCGCAGGACGCGGTGGAGGTCGGTGCCTCTTTCGAAAAGGGAATCCACATAGTCAAAGACCTCCTTGGAGGTGCCGATGGAGCCCTCATAAGCCCTGACGACGCGGGGCAGACGGCGGCAGAAGATGCCGGTATCGACAACAATGCCCACATACTTCGAGTTCAGCCGCTTCATCTCTTCGATGAACTGCCTTGTCTCGGGGATGTCGAAGGCCATGCCGGCGTGAATTTCCAGGGCGATCACCACGTCATACTGCTCGCAGACGGGCAGCAGCGGTTCCAGCACCCAGTAGGGCACCATGGACACCAGGCGGATCAGGTGAATGCCCATTTTGTTCGCCAGCTTGATTTCCTCTGTCAGCGCGTCGACGCACTCCCGGCGGGTCAGGCTGCGGTTTTTGTAGAGGTTGGTGTTCAAAAACGCGTCGGAGCAGACGGGGGCCAGGCCGGTCTCCTTGAGATAGCCGTGCCACTTCGCCAGATCCTCCTCGCTGGGATGGGGGGCGCCCTTAATCATCTGGTCGGGCAGAATCTCGACGCCCTCGACGCCCAGGCTCTTCACATACTTCATGACCCCTTCCAGGTCCATGCGGTGGTTCAGATACTCGTCCTGCAGGGAATAGAGGCTGACGCAGGTTTTGATTCTCGACATGTCGCTTGTCCTCCCGTCAGTTCAGCTTGATTTCTTTGCCTTCCCGGGCAGATTTATAGATATTGTCCAGGATCTGGGTCACGACGAAAGCCTGCTCCGGCTTCACCAGGGGTTCGGTGTCGTTGATAATGGCTTCCAGCCACTGCTTGGCCTCCTTCTGGGCCTCGCCGCCGCCGTTGTCGCCCTCAAAGAAGGCCACGCTGTCGCCCGCGGAGATGTGCTCCTCGGTGAGCACGCCGCCGGTGGTCTCGTTGATGATGAGGTCATAGCCGCCCGCGCCGCTCATGCCGCCGACCATCTCCGCGCCGGCCTTGGTGCCGCAGAGGGTGGTGGCCGCCTCAAGGCTGCTGCGGACGTTCAGCGCCCAGGAGCTCTCCAGGAAAATCGTCGCGCCATTCTCCATCTTGACAAAGCCGAAGGCGGAATCCTCCACCTGGAAGTCGTTCACGTCCCAGGGGCCGAACATGTTGGCCTCGGCGGCCTCGGGGAGGGAGCCCAGCTTCTCAAATACGCTGCCCATAACGGACACGGGCTTGTAGTTGTCCATGCACCACAGGGTGATATCCAGCGCGTGGGTGCCGACGTCGATCAGGGGGCCACCGCCCTGCAGGGCCTTGTTGGGGAACACGCCCCAGGTGGGGACGGCGCGGCGGCGGACGGCGTGGGCCTTCGCGAAGTAGACCTCGCCCAGCTTGCCCTCGACGCAGGCGCGTTTGAGCATCTGCGCGTCGCGGCGGAAGCGGTTCTGATAGCCGATGGTGAACTTCTTCCCGGACTTTTTCCAGGCGGCCATCATCTTCTCGGCATCCTCGGTGGTGGCGGCCATGGGCTTTTCGCACATGACGTGCTTGCCAGCCTCAAAGGCGGCGACGGTGATGGGGCAGTGGGCGACGTTGGGGGTGAGGACATGGACCACGTCGATGCTCTTGTCCTTCAGAAGCTCGTTGTAATCCGTGTACCACTTCGCGCCCTCCGCGCCGTACTCGCGGCAGGCCTTTTCCGCCCGCTCGGGAACGGTGTCGCAAAACGCGACCATCTCGCACTTGTCCGCCTGGGATTTCAGGGCCGGGAAATGCTTGCTGTTGGCGATACCGCCGCAGCCGACAATGCCGATTCTCAGTTTTTCCATGGAAGTACCTCCAAAAAAGTGATTTCGTATAACTTTCCTCTGCTGAGAATACCATAGCATTCATACTTAAAAAGTGCATCCGAAAATTTGTCTGTTTTTTTGCTGTTTTCCGCCCCACCCTCCCCGAGGGACGTTTCTGACGGGAACTGTCAAAAAAAAGTACAAAAAAACCGCCCTCATTTTCTTCGCCGATGCGCAGTGAGGGCGGCGGTGGCTACAGCTCCAGGAGAATTGTCAGGAATTTGACTTCGTGGGGGAGCATCTGCATGGCAAGCTCGATGGTCCCGTCGGTACATTCATAGTACTGCACCGCCCGGTGGGGGTGGACGATGTCCCGCAGATAGTGGAGGTCATAGGGCTGCATGTTGTCGAGGATGCCATAGGCCATCCAGTCGTCGAAGAGGCAGCCGTACTCCCGGTTCAGGGTCACGGTGATGACCCGGTAGCGCCCTCTGGGCAGCCCGCCCAGGCGGAGCGTGATATCCCGGGCAGCGGAGTCCCGGAACACGGTGTAGACCATGTCGGGGTTGATGCCCTCGCCGGTGGAGAGGCAGTATGTGTCGTTGAAGTGGGAGTAGTTGTAGAGCACCACATTGTAGGTGTTGATGCCGTTGGTGGTGACCAGCAGGCCGGCAGAGCGCTCTACCATTTGGGTACATAGCCGCGCCATGCGCTTGAGGGCCGTAAAGCCCGGCTTTTTGAGTCCGTCCTTTGACAGGATTCCCGTGCCGCCGAAGAGGGCGCGGGTGGTGTCCGTGTACTCGTTTTCGATATCGCTGAGCTGCCAGTAGCCCAGCACGTCCGCCAGCCCGATCAGGTCGATGGTATTCTTCACCAGGAAGGTGGCCTGGTAGAGGCTGTCGTTGAGGTGGTTCCGGGTGCGGATATCAGGCCCGAATACCGTGATCCAGAGGGGGACGGGCTTGCCCATGACGTGCCGGATAATCTCCCGCAGCTCCCGCACCGTGTTCGGGATGAAGTCGGGGTCCGGCGAGATCACCAGCGGCACGTCGTTGCTGCCTGGCTGGGTCTGGACGTAGGGGATGGCGCAGAGGGAGAAAAAGTCCGGCTCAATGCCCTCGGCCCTGATGTGCTCCGCCACCTCCTTCAGAAACGCGTTGTCCATGGCGACGTGGTGCTCCGGTCCGCCCACCAGCATGTGGGGGAGCCACTGCTTGATCATGCGGAAGGCCGCGACAAAGCGCCGCCCGTACTCCGCCGGTTTTTCCAGCGGGAACAGCCGCTCGTCGTGCAGCGCGCAGAGCTCGACGCCCCAGGTTTCCACCTCCCCGGCGCCGAAGGTGTTGATGCAGTGGCGCAGCAGGGCGGCGGTTTTTTCCAGAAATTCCCGCTCCGTGCTGCGGGCGCGGGGGCGGTCGCCCCGGTAGAGGCCCCCGGAGCGGGAGAGCAGCGTGGGGTCGCCCTTGAAGGACAGGTCGAGGAAGGGGGTGAGCTTGAGGCTCAGCAGCTGCTCGATGGCCCGGTCGAAGTGGGAAAAATTGTACTGTCCTCCCGGCAGCGCGGGGATGGACTCATCCGTCAGTACGCTCTCCATGCGGGCGTAGCGGAACCCCAGCTCCTCCTGCAGCAGGGTCAGCTGCTCACAGACGTTGACATTGAGAAGGCCGTTGATGGAGCCGGCGTTGATCATCGTCTTCCAGATGGGGCTGACCGGGGAGAAGCGGGACACGTCGTCAATTTGATATTCCAGCTGGTCGGGGTAGCGGAACATGCCCAGCGCCCGGGGCGGCTCCGGGCTGGCCATATTCTCAATGTTTTCCCTGATGCTGTCATAGTCCAGTTCGCGGTAGGGCGGGGGTTCTTCCGCCGAAGGGGGGAGGAAAAGCCGCAAAATATCAAAACTCAGGGTCACGAAACAAATACAGCAAGGGGCGAGGTTTGTATGCGGATACCGGAAATAAAGAAAGATGAAAAGGGGATTGAAACCCTGTATGTGGACGGAAAACCGTTCTTTTGCTACAGCGGGGAGATCCACAATTCCAGCGCGAGTACGCTCTCTTCCATGAGCAAATACGTATGGCCGAACTTAGAGGGAATGAACATGAATACTCTGATCGTGCCGGTATACTGGGAGCTGACGGAAGCGGAAGAGGGCCAATATGACTTTGCGCTGCTGGACGGCGTGATTGGACAGGCGCGGGAGGCCGGATTAAAACTGGCGCTTCTCTGGTTTGGGCTTTGGAAAAACGCGGAGTCGATGTATGTCCCCGGCTGGATGAAGCGGGACACGGACAGGTATTTCCGTGTGCGCAAGGTGAACGGGGAGCCGATCAATACCGTTTCCCCACTGTGCCGTGAGGCGGTTGAGAAGGATGCCGCGGCTTTTTCCGCTCTGATGCGGCATCTGCGCACCTTCGATGGTGAAGCCGGGACCGTGCTGCTCATTCAGGTGGAAAACGAGATCGGTCTGCTCGGGACCGAGTGTGACTACAGCGAGGCCGCCCGGAGCGCCTTCATGGAGTCGGTCCCGGAAGAGCTCGCCCAGGCTTGCGGCGTCGCCGGAACGTGGAAGGATGCCTTCGGGACCGACGCGGAGGAGGCGTTTATGGCCTGGCATTTCGCCAGCGCCGTGGAGAAAATCGCTTCGGCAGGGCGGAAGGAGTACCCGCTGCCCTGTTATACCAACGCATGGCTGAAGCAGTACCCCTGGTACCCCGGCTCCTATCCCTCCGGCGGGCCGGTTCGGGCGATGCACAAAATCTGGAAGGCAGCGGCGCCCTCGCTCTTTACCCTGGCGCCGGACGTCTATGTTCCCTACTGTGCCGACGTGATGGATGAGTATGCCTATCCCGGCAACCCCCTGTTTGTCCCGGAGATTCGGAAGGACGCCGTCGCCTCATCCTACTGCATGTACGCCTTCGGCGCAAAGAACGCCATTTGCTTTTCCCCCTTTGGGATCGAAGAGCTGTCGCTGGATCCCAGCGAAATCGACCAACCGCCCGCGGAGGTGATGGCAGCGCTGAACATCGACCCCTCCGCTTTCGCCATTGCCGGCAGCAAGGAATACCTCTCCGCGACCTATGGCCTGTTGAAGCAGTTGGAACCGCTGCTGCTGAAATATCGCGGCACGGAGCATATGAAGGCCTTTGTCCGCCATTCTGAAACGGATTATGGGACATTTCTGCGCATGGCAGAATATGATCTCGCGGTATCCTACGCGCCTCGCGTTCCTGAAAAACCGCTGGCCGCGGGAATTGTCATCGAGCTGGCCCCGAACCGCTTCCTAATCGTGGGCATGATGCACACCGTCACCTTCCGTCCAAAGGCAGGAGATAACAGGAAATGTGATTTTCTGCGTCTGGAGGAAGGAACGGTTCAAAATGGGGAGTGGCTGTGTGAGCGGGTCCTCAACGGCGACGAGAAGATGGCGCTCCGCCTGGGAGACCGGCCAGCCTGCTATATGGCGGAGCTGTTCCGGTACTGAACATGTTTGCCGCTTCCTGCGTGGAAGACAATGATTATTTTTATACGAGGGGAGAAACATAAGATATGAAATTTGGACTTTTGACCGCGATTCTGGATGGAATGGAGTTTAAGGAAGTCGTCGACTTCGCAGCGGAGCACAAGCTGGAATGCCTTGAGGTGGCCTGCTGGCCCGCCTCCGGCGGGGCCAAGCGCCGGTATGCCGGCGTCTGCCACATCGACGCGGAGGGCCTGACCCCGGAAAAGGCGGCGGAGATCAACGCTTACACGAAGGAAAAGGGCGTCGAGATCTCCTCCCTGGGCTACTATCCCAACACCATGGACCCGGACCTGGACAAGCGGAAAACCTACGTTGACCACATCCACGCCCTAATCGACGCCTCCGCCATGCTGGGCGTCAACATGGTCACCACCTTCCTGGGCCGCGACCCGAAAAAGACCGTTGAGGAAAACCTCGAACTGGTCAAAGAGGTGTGGCCCCCGATCCTGAAGCATGCCGAGGAAAAGGGCGTCAAAATCGCCATTGAAAACTGCCCCATGTGGTTTACGAAGGACGAGTGGCCTGGCGGCCAGAACCTCATGACCTCTCCCGCCAACTGGCGGAAGGTGTTCGCCATCCTCGACAGCCCCAACTTCGGCATCAACTACGACCCCAGCCATTTTGTGTGGCAGCAGATCGACTATATCAAGCCGATTTACGAGTTTAAGGACAGGATTTTCCACGTCCACTATAAGGATATCAAACTCTATCCCGAAAAGCTGGCGGATGTGGGCGTCATGGCATATCCTCTGGAATACATGACCCCGAAGCTTCCCGGCCTCGGCGACGTCGACTGGGGCAGGTATGTCTCCGCCCTGACGGATATCCGCTACGACGGATACAGCGTGATTGAGGTGGAGGACAAGGCCTTCGAGGGCAGCCTCGACGACGCGAAAAAGGCGGTCATCCTCAGCGCAAAATATCTGCGCAATTTTGTCATCTGATTTGCTTCCCCCTCTCTCCCACTAAATGTCCCCGGCATCGGGTTATTCGATGTCGGGGATGTTTGCGCGGTTGCAGCTGTTTGGAAGCCTATATGCTCTGAACAGTTTCCAATTTTGTATGGAATTACCACAAGCGTTCCTGTTTCAGCGAAAAGCTTCGTGCGGCATAGACAAAGAATTGATATTGCAAAAAAAGGCAAAAAGAGGTATACTACCCACGGAAACCCCAGCGGAAGGACCGCAAAAGTTATTGATATATAAATTGATGCAAATGGAGGAAAAAAACAATGCCAAGGAAAAAACAGACCTCGGATATCGCTGAGGAGATCAAGGATACGCTCGAAGGCGCGGCAAATAACGTCGTGGAAGCGACGAAGTCTGTCCGCAAAAGAGTTACCCATTCGACCGACGTCTATGTGGAGTTTGGCGGTTCCAAAATCAATGTCGACGCTGTTGTTGAAGCGGCAAAGGCGGATTTCAAGATGAACAACAAGGGCGCGGTGAAAACCGCTGAGCTCTATATTAAGCCCGAAGACGGCATGGCTTATTATGTCATCAATGGCGTAGAGGGCAAGGTGGCCCTCTGAGCTCCGTCTTTTTCAATTGCTTTGATAGAGTATTGCCCCGCCCTTCGGGCGGGGCAATACTGTTATATAAGATAAAATGGAATTACATATTGACGATGATTTTGACCTCCCCAAAATCGCGGATAGCGGGCAGTGCTTCCGCTGGACACGAACGGGGGAACACGCTTTCCGCATTCCGCATGGGCAAAACTGCCTGAATATCACACGAATCGCCGAAGGCCGGTATCAGCTGGATTGCACGGACGAGGAATTTCGCACACTGTGGCGGCCCTATTTTGACCTGGACGAGAACTACAGCGCCATTCGCCGCCGCATAGACGCGAAAACCGACCCCTTTCTTTACCGGGCCGCGGAAGCGCAGAAGGGGATACGGATTCTCCGCCAGGACCCCTGGGAGGCCACGGTCAGCTTTATTATCTCCCAAAACAGGAACATACCGGCCATCCGCAGGTCGGTGGAACTGCTCTGCCGCGCCGCGGGCGACGCTCTGGCGGACAGGGAGGGGAACATGTTCCATGCCTTTCCCGAAGCGCGGCGCATCCTCGACCTGCCGCAGTCCGCGCTGGACGCCTGCGCCCTGGGGTATCGCGGAAAATATGTCCGCGCCGCGGCGAAAGCTTTTTGCGACGGGGATTTGGATTTTCGGGCGCTGTCCTCCGCCACCGGGGAGGAGGCAATCAAATCGCTCATGGGACTGTACGGCGTGGGAGTCAAGGTGGCCAGCTGCATCTCCCTGTTCGGGCTCCACCAGATCGACGCTTTCCCGGTCGACACATGGGTCCGGCGCATTCTGCAAAATGAATATCCCAACGGATATCCGTTCCACCTGTACAGCCCCTATAACGGCATCTACCAGCAATATATGTTCGCGTTCTATCGGAGCCGGGAGAGTGGCGGCGCATAGCAAAATCCCTGAACAGCCGGACGAAAGAAGATATCCGAAGTTGTCCCCTTGCAAAATATCTTTCCATATGCTACACTGTTCCGGCGATACAGAGGTCAGGAAAGGCGGCCAGTTCCGGCGCGCTGAGGGCATATACATTGACGATGGGAAATTCGGAGGGATAAATCAAATATGAACAGCAAAGAAGTCAACGAAATCAAACGCTGCTTCCGCCCGGACAAAACGGCGGTGAAGCATATCTACGGCTGCTATGTCAACACGAACCGGGAGATCATCGACCGGATCGACGCCTCCCTGGGGATGCTGCCGGAGGAGGAAACCGCTCAGTATCTGGACCGGCTGCGCAAGGTGCTCAGCGGCGCGCTGGGGAAAAACCTCATTGATATCGTCTTTTCCCCGGAGCAGGTCAACGACAGCGACGAACACCGCCTGCTGATGGCCCTGCGGGATTCGAAAGCGGAGGACCCGGAGGTGCGGGAGGAATTTTTTCAGAAGGTCGTCGATTCCTATGAAGCCGGAGATCAGAATTATCTGATTTTGCTGGCTTCGGACAGCTATGACGTGCCCCGCAAGCGCCGCGACGGCGCGGATGGGGATTCCGAGAACGTCTACACCTTTGTGATTTGCGCGCTCTGTCCCGTCAAGGACGGCGGGGCCGGCCTTCGATATGACCACGAGGACAGCATGTTCCATATCAGCGGCGCGGGACAGCTGGCGGGGCCGCCCTCCCTGGGCTTCCTGTTTCCCGCGTTTGATTATCGTACATCCAATATCAACAACGCCCTCTACTTCGCGAAAAAGCCTGATGAGATGCACGAAGAACTGATCGACGCGCTGTTCCGCACGGAGCCACCCATGTCCTCCACGGCCCAGCGCGAGGCATTCCACACGGCCCTGGCGGACACCCTCGAAGAGGATTTCCATTATGATGTGATGCAGACGGTCCACGAGCAGCTCTGGGAGCGCATGGAACAGCACAAGGAGGAAAAAGACCCGGAGCCCCTGGCGCTGACTGTCCGGGAGATCGGAGATATCCTGAGCGGCAGCGGTGTATCCGAGGAACATGTCACGGCGTTCCGGGAGGCATGCAAGGAGCAGTTCGGCGAACAGGCGGTGCTGGACCCAGCCAACCTCATTGACATGGGGAAGCTTGAAATCATCACGCCTGACGCGAAAATTATCGTGAATCCCGAGACAAGCTATATGATTGAGACTCGGATGATCAATGGAAGAAAGTACATCCTGATTCCCGCGGACCAGGGCGTCGAGGTCAACGGCCTGAACATGGCGGTCCGCCCCGAGGCGGGAATGCCGGCGGAGGAAGCGCCGTCGGAAGAAACGCCGTCGGAAGAAACGCCGGCGGAAGAAACGTCCGCGGAGAAAACTCCGGCGGAAGAAGTACCCCCCGAGGAGGCCGCTGATACCCGTCCGCCCTGGGAGGAAGCGCCCGCGCCGGAGGCGGAGTAACCGGAGCGGGGGAGCGGGCATAGAATGTCTCGAGGGCAGCCCCAACGGGTGCCCCCGAGACATCTGTTTTTGGGAGGAATCCATTCATGGCGTTATTCACCAACTACGCCACGCTTTCTTATAACGGGCAAACTTTGAACTCGAACACCGTGACCGGCGAGATTTTGGAAACACTGGACATTGATAAAACCGTGCTGCAGGACAGCTACGCCACCGGGGAGGACCTGGTGTATGTGGTCAGCCTCTCCAACAGCGGCGATACGGAGCTCGCCAACTTGACCGTGACCGACAACCTTGGCGCTTATGAGTACAACGGCAACACCGTATACCCCCTGGCCTATCAGGACGGCACGCTGCGGTATTTCGTCGACGGCGACCTGCAGCCCGCCCCCACCGTGACCGCGGGGCCGCCCCTGGCCATCAGCGGGCTGAGCATCCCCGCCGGCGGCAACATCGTCCTGGTGTACCAGGCCTCCGCCACGGATTACGCCCCGCTGGGCCAGAACGGCGAGATCGTGAACACCGTCACCGTCACCGGCCCCGGCGTCACCGGCGACGTGACGGCCAGTGCGACCGTGGGCGCGGCCCAGACCGCCCGGCTCAACATTGCCAAGTCTGTCTCTCCCGGCGCGGTAGCGCCCGGCGGAACGCTGACCTATACCTTTGTGATGGAGAACACCGGCCCGGTTGAGGCCGCCGGCGTGGTGATGGCCGATACCTTCGACCCGATCCTGGCGGATCTGAAGGTGAGCTACAATGGCACGACCTGGGCTCGGGCCACCAACTTCACTTATGATGATGCCACCGGGGCATTCTCCACGATGCCCGACCAGATCACAATCCCCGCAGCCACCTACACCCAGGCCGCCGACGGCAGCTGGGCCACGACTCCCGGTACCGCCACGCTGGTCATCTCCGGCACCGTGCAGACCGCCTGAGATACGAAAACCACTCCCTGTCCCGGGGAAAATGAAACCAATCATCAAATATCCCTCCCCCTTTGGGGGAGGGATATTTGATGAAAGAAAGGAAAAGTTTAGACTTGACAAATCTGTTGCAATGTGTATAATAATGGTATGAAGAGAGAAGCGCATTTTGTGTGATTTTCATAAAAATTTAATACTGTGAATAGAGGCGCGAAGCGCAGGGTAGCCCCGACCGGGTCAGGAACCGGCAGTTCCGAGGGAGGGGGAAAGGGGTGCTTCGCCGAAGGGGAGCGGTGTGCCGGGCTGTTTCTCCTGGTAACCGGGCCCAGCGCCAGTTACTGTCATGCTTGCATGAAGCGCTATTGGATTTCTGAGATTTTCAGGATTCAATAGCGCCTTTGTATTCTCGCATGGAGCGCTATCGGTTTTTCCCCTTTCGTTGTGTACAATGGACAGCCTCCCCGCCGGAGGCGGGGAGGCTGTCCATTTAAGAAGGGAACCGGCAGCGTTTTTATCATGGATGGGAAAAATGCCCTCCCTGCCTGTGGGGAGGGGCAAAGGAAGCAAAAGGAGGAGACGCATGAAATCACTGATTCGGGTAAGGATGGGCGCGGAGGACGCGCACTACGGCGGAAATTTGGTGGACGGGGCGCACATGCTCCACCTGTTCGGGGACGTGGCGACGGAGCTGCTGATTCTGCAGGACGGAGATGAGGGCTTGTTCTGCGCCTATGACAACGTTGAGTTTCTGGCCCCGGTCTACGCCGGAGACTTCATCGAGGCCGAGGGGGAGATCACGAAGGTGGGCAACACCTCCCGGAAGATGGTGTTCGAGGCCCGGAAGGTCATCGCGCCCCGGCCCGACATCAACGATTCCGCCTGTGACGTGTTGGAGGAACCCATCGTCGTCTGCCGCGCCAGCGGAACCTGCGTGGTGCCGAAGGACAAACAGAGGAAGGGCTGAGGCGTATGGAAAAGCTGATTATCACCGCCGCCATCTGCGGGGCGGAGGTCACGAAGGAGCAGAACCCGGCGGTGCCTTATACCGTCGCGGAGATCGTGCGGGAGGCCAAAAGCGCCTATGACGCCGGGGCGGCCATCGTCCACCTCCACGTCCGGGAGGACGACGGGACCCCTACCCAGAGCCGGGAGCGCTTCCGGGAGTGCATCGACGCGATCAGGGCCGAGATCCCCGACGTAATATTGATCCCCTCCACCGGAGGGGCCGTGGGCATGAGCGCCCAGGAGCGCTTGCAGCCGACGGAGCTGTTTCCCGAGATGGCGACGCTGGACTGCGGCACCTGCAACTTCGGGGACGACATTTTTGACAACAGTATGCCGATGATGCGGGAATTTGGAAAACGCATGATCGAAAACCACATCAAGCCGGAGTATGAGTGCTTTGAGATGGGCCACCTCGAAACCATTCTGACGATGGCGAAAAAGGGCGAGGTCCCCGGCGCGCCGATGCAGTTCAATTTTGTGCTGGGCGTCCCCGGCTGCACCCCGGCCACTGTGGGCAACCTCGACTGGCTGGTGCGGCGCATCCCGGAGGGCAGCACCTGGACCGCCACGGGCATCGGCCGCCACGCCTTTACCCTGGCCGCCGCCGCGATCGTCATGGGCGGCAACGTCCGGGTGGGCTTTGAGGACAACCTCAACCTGGCCCGCGGCGTCCCCGCGAAGAGCAACGGGGAGCTGGTGGCAAAGGTGGTGCGCCTGGCCCGCGAATTGGGCCGTGAAATCGCCAACCCGGCGGAGGCGAGGAAGATTTTGAGCTTGACATAATATTATTACATTTTTCACTGGGAGGAAATGATTATGGAACAGTTAAAAGGCAACAAGTACGGTACCCACCGCGTGATTGAGCCCAAGGGTGTGCTCACCCAGGCGGCGTGGAAGATCGACAACGATATGACCAAGCATTACTCCAACGAGATCATCTGCGACGTGATTTCGCTGAACATCGACTCGGCCTCCTTCACCCAGATCGAGGAAGCCTGCGGCGGGGACGAGAAGAAAATCGGCGACATGATCCTCGGCATCGTGGCCGAGCGCGGCAAGCAGCAGAATCCGGTCACGGGTTCCGGCGGCATGTTCATCGGCAAGGTGGCCTATATCGGCGACGACCTCAAAGATCGTGACCTCAAGGTCGGGGATAAAATCGCCTCCCTGGTGTCCCTGTCCCTGACCCCGCTGAAGATCGACAAAATCCTCGCTATCCACAAGGAGATCGACCGGGTCGATATCGTGGGCCAGGCGGTGCTGTTCGAGAGCGGCATCTACGCCAAGCTGCCCGAGGATATGAGCGAGCCCCTGGCCCTGGCGGCGCTGGACGTGGCCGGCGCCCCCGCCCAGGCCCGCCGCCTGCCCCACGAGGGCGACAGCGTCCTGATCCTCGGGGCCAACGGCAAGTCCGGCGTCCTCTGCGGCTACGAGGCCATGAAAAAAGTCGGGCCCAAGGGCAACGTGGTCGGCGTGGTCCGCAACCCGGCCCAGGTCGATGCCCTGCTGGAGCTGGGCGTCTATCACAAGGTCATCGTGGCCTCCGCCACGGAGCCCGTGGCGGTGCTGGAAGCCGCGCTGGCGGCCAACGGCGGGAAGGAGTACGACCTGTCCATCAGCTGCGTCAACGTCGAGGCCTGCGAGATGAGCGCGATTCTGCCCGTGCGGGAGGGCGGCACTGTCTACTTTTTCTCAATGGCCACCAGCTTCACCCGTGCCGCCCTGGGCGCGGAGGGCGTCGGAAAGGACGTGAACATGATCGTCGGCAACGGCTACGCCAAGGACCACGCTGAGATCACGCTGAACGTTCTGCGGGAGAACGAAAAGCTGCGGAAGCTCTTTGACCGGAAATACGTCTGACCGTCAAAAAGATCACGCCCCTCCGGGGACGCGCAGAGCAGGGAATCTTCACGCAAAGTATGGGAGGACAAGATTATGAAAACCCGCAACGGATTATTCGCCGACGTTCCGGAGGAGCAGTGGAACGACTGGAAGTGGCAGGTGCGCAACCGCGTGGAAACCGTCGAGGAGCTCAAAGCCGCCGGCATCAGCATCACGCCCGAGGAGGAAGAGGGCATCCGCCAGTGCCTCAAAAGCCTGCGCATGGCGATCACGCCCTATTATCTGTCCCTGATGGATCTGGACGACCCCGACGACCCCATCCGCCGCCAGGCCATCCCCACGGCAAAGGAGCTGTACCAGTCCCCGGCGGATCTGCTGGACCCCCTGCATGAGGACAGCGATTCCCCGGTCAAGGGCCTGACCCACCGTTATCCAGACCGGGTGCTGCTGCTGGTGACGGACCAGTGCTCGATGTACTGCCGCCACTGCACCCGCCGCCGCTTTGCCGGACAGACTGACAAGGCCGTCCCGGTGGACCAGATTGACGGCTGCATCGAATATGTCCGCAATCATCCCGAGGTCCGGGACGTACTGATCTCCGGCGGCGACCCGCTGGTCATGAGCGACGAGCGCCTGGAGCACGTTATCAGCGAGCTGCGTAAAATCCCCCATGTGGAGATTGTGCGCATTGGCAGCAGGACGCCGGTGGTCATGCCCCAGCGCATCACGCCGGAGCTGTGCGCCATGCTCAAAAAATACCACCCCATCTGGCTCAACACCCACTTCAACCACCCCCGCGAGGTCACGGAGGAATCGGCCCGCGCCTGCGCCATGCTGGCCGACGCCGGCATCCCCCTGGGCAACCAGAGCGTCCTGCTGGCCGGGGTCAACGACTGCGTGTTCACCATGCGCAAGCTGATGCACGAGCTCGTCAAAATGCGGGTCCGCCCCTACTATATCTACCAGTGCGACCTCTCGATGGGCCTGGAGCATTTCCGCACCCCCGTGTCGAAGGGCATCGAGATTATCGAGGCCCTGCGGGGCCACACCTCCGGCTTCTGCGTCCCGACCTTCGTAGTGGACGCCCCCGGCGGCGGCGGAAAGACCCCGGTCATGCCGAACTACATCATCTCCCAGACGCCGCACAAGGTGGTGCTGCGCAACTTCGAGGGCGTCATCACCACCTACACCGAGCCGGACCGCTACGAGCACTACCAGGAGAAATGCAACTGCGAATACTGCCGGGCCGCGAAGGAGAAGAACCTCAACTTGGTGGGCGTCGCGGGGCTACAGATTGGCGAGAAGATTTCCATCGAGCCCATGGGTCTGGCCCGACTGGAACGCGGACGCAAAAAAGAGGATTGAGCCATGAAGAGCAAGCTTGGATTGGATCAAGGGCTGGTGGCCCAGGCCCGGTCCTCCGCCGCCCATGTGGCGGAGGACACCCAGCGCTTTATTGACCGCCACACCACCGTCGCGGTGGAGCGGACGGTCTGCCGCCTGCTGGGCATTGACGGGCTGAATGAGCTGGGCTCCCCGATGCCCAACGTGGTGGTGGACCATCTGGCGGAGCGGGGAATTTTGGGGGACGGCGCGGCCATGCGCCTGGGCAACGCCCTGGCGGAATACCCCGGACTGACGCCCCAGGAGGCGGCGGAGCGGATAGACCGGGGGGAGCTGGACCTCTCCGCCCTCCCGTACCATCCCGAGCCGGAGCTTCGCGCCGCCCTTGCCCCGGCGATTGACGCCGCCATGGGGCGCATCCGCGCCAACGTGGACCGGCGGCGGGCATACCTGGACGAGTTCGGCGACAAGAGCGGGCCCTATATCTACCTGATTGTGGCCACCGGCAACATTTACGAGGATATCACCCAGGCCCGCGCCGCCGCCAAACAGGGGGCGGACGTGATCGCTGTCATCCGCACCACGGGCCAGAGCCTCCTTGATTTCGTGCCCTATGGGGCCACCACCGAGGGCTTCGGCGGCACCTACGCCACTCAGGAGAACTTTCGCCTGATGCGCGCGGCGCTGGACGAGGTGGGGGAGCAGGAGAAGCGCTATATCCGCCTGTGCAACTACTGTTCCGGCCTGTGTATGCCGGAGATCGCCGCTATGGGAGCGCTGGAACGCCTCGATGTTATGCTCAACGACGCGCTCTACGGCATCCTGTTCCGGGACATCAACATGAAGCGGACAATTATTGACCAGTATTTCTCCCGCGTCATCAACGGCTTCGCCGGGGTCATCATCAACACCGGCGAGGACAACTATCTCACAACAGCCGACGCCTACGAGGAGGCCCACACGGTGCTGGCCAGCCAGTTCTTGAACGAGGCATTTGCGCTGAAAGCTGGGCTGCCGGAGGAGCAGATGGGCCTGGGCCACGCCTTTGAGATGAGTCCGGACCTGCCCAACGCCTTCCTCTACGAGCTGGCCCAGGCCCAGATGGCCCGCGAAATCTTCCCCCGCGCCCCGCTTAAGTATATGCCGCCCACAAAGTTCATGACCGGCAACATTTTCCGGGGCCATGTGCAGGACGCGCTGTTCAACATGGTGACGATTCTGACGAACCAGAAAATCCACCTGCTGGGCATGATGACCGAAGCGATCCACACCCCCTTCATGTCCGACCGGGCTCTGGCGATTGAGAATGCCCAGTATATCTTCCGCACCATGGCGGACCTGGGCGGCGAGATCGAGTTCCGGGAGGGCGGCATCATCCGCGCCCGGGCGGCGGAGGTGCTGCAAAAGGCGGCGTCGCTGCTGGCGGAGATCGAGAAAACGGGGCTGTTCGCCACGCTGGAAAAGGGTGTGTTCGCGGACATCAAGCGCCCCCAGGACGGCGGCAAGGGCCTGGGCGGCGTGGTCGCCAAGGGCGAAGGATATTTCAATCCCTTTATCGAGGCCATGAGAGGGGAGGCGGCGAAATGAGCTCCGGGCTGTACGATATGTCCGCGAAGGACTTTGACAAGACCCTCGACCTGACCAAAATCAAGCCCTACGGCGACACAATGAACGACGGGAAAACCCAGGTCAGCTTCACCCTGCCGATTCCCAACAACGAAAAAGGCCTTGAAGCCGCCCGCCAGCTGGCCCGCCGGATGGGGCTGAACGATCCCAATGTGGCCTACGCGGGTTCGCTGGACAAAGAGTTTACCTTCTTCGTCGTCTACGGCTCTTGCACCCACACCGTCGATTATACAAAAATCCAGGTGCAGACCGTCCAGGACGAGACCATGTCGATGGAAGAGGTGGACCAGTATATCCGGGAAAACATCGGCAGAAAAATCGTCGTAGTGGGGGCCTCGACAGGCACCGACGCCCACACCGTGGGCATCGACGCGATCATGAACCGCAAGGGCTTCGCCGGCCACTACGGCCTGGAGCGCTACGAGATGATTGAAGGATATAACCTCGGCTCCCAGGTGCCCAACGAGGATTTTTTGGAGAAAGCGAAGGAACTGAACGCCGACGTGCTGCTTGTCTCCCAGACCGTCACCCAGAAGGACATCCACATCCAGAACCTCACTGAGTTAATTGAGCTGGCGGAGGCGGAAGGGGTGCGCGGCAAATACGTCATGTGCTGCGGCGGCGCGCGCATTACCCACGAGCTGGCGAAGGAATTGGGCTATGACGCCGGCTTCGGCGCAGGCAAATTCGCCGACGACGTGGCTACCTTCTGCGTCAAGGAAATGGTGCGGCGGGGAATGAAATAATCGAAGTTTCATGGAAATAAGCGTGTATCCATAAGTAGTGCCGCCCACGGTATTGCTCTTCGCCCTTTATTAAAATATCAACCGCCGCCACTCCGAAATGGGATGGCGGCGGTGTTACTATTTTGGTCATTCTGCGCTGCTCTTTCCAGACGGGTTTCCAGCTCATTTAAGCGGAGGAACCGCTCCATGACCTATCTACCAACGCTTCATATTCTTTTCAAACTTACGGGTGTAGGATTGTTTCAGTTCTTCCGCCGATATCCCATAGCATAACAGCACATCGTTGTAATACATAAGGACATCCGCCAGTTCTTCAACAAGCTGCCCACGAAGTCCTGCATCCTGACTTGCCTTTTCTCCGCCATGCTTCTTGATAATATCGACAACCTCACCGATTTCTCCAATCATCCATAGGAGCTTGTTCTTTCCGACCTCTGGCGATATTTCTTCCCAGATGTCTTTATACTTTTTCTGCAATGTCTCCTGCATTTCCAACATTTCATTTATGCAGAAATCTACCATTACATTTCCCCCAAACAGCGAAACAACCTGCTTACTTCTTTTTCTTCGGAGCCGGAAGCTCCTCATACATTGCCTCCGGCATTTCCTTCAGAAAGTCTCTATTCTCCACATTGTCCACCAGCAGCATGTCTTTCGCGCCATCATACGGCAGTTCCATACTCACAGTAGGCATTATCATTGACGGTACGTTTTCCATGACAAGAACGAAGATCCTATCGCAAAGGACACTTATGAGCAGAATCTGAGAAGACGTTGTGAACGGATCGGAATTAAAACCACCCATAACCATGCTTTTCGTGTAGTATTCAACGGTAGACTGATTGATTTAGGCTTCGGTGCGGCAGACAGAGCGTTGATTCTGGGCCATGCGGCTGAAACCGACGAACGCCATTATTCCCGCAGTAACCGTCGTTGCCTGGATGATATCAGGCAGCGCCTGGCCCCCTTTGGGAGAATCGGGTAGGAGGCTGACCGTTAATCGGCCAGCCGACCTCCCGCAGAACCGTGCGTACCGGTCGGTACACGGCTCCTCCCCTGTTTATGCACAGACAGACCTGTAATAAGAAGAAAAGAATTTGAAGCCGTCCCTCTCTAACCGCTCGTTGGAGAGGGCGGTGTTTATTACGACCGTTTTCGCAACCCACCAATATCCTCTCCGCGTGTTTGCGGTCATATAGGCGTTTTCATGGTTGACACCGAGTTTCCTCAGGTTCTTGTACCGTGTTCTAACCCGTTTCCACTTCTTCCAGAAGACCATGCGAATGCGTCTCCGCATCCATTCATCCGTCCTCTTCAAGAAGTTTCCCATGTCAGCCAGCTTATAGTAATTCGTCCAGCCGACAACATACTGCCGGATGGATTTTCTCCACTCCGTGTAGTTGTTGACCTTCCGACGGCTCGTCAGTTCCCTTACCCTTTTGCGCATTTTCAGCTGGGCTTTCTTATGCACCCGCATACGAAATCCATCTCTGTTCTTGTAGAAGCCATATCCCAGAAATTTAATCCTGCTTGCGTAAGCCACTACCGTCTTTTCACGGTTCACTTTGAGGAAAAGTTTCTTCTCAATGTACGGGATGATATGCGCCAGGGTTTGCTCCGCGCTTGCCTTGCTTTTGCAGAAGATGACCATATCGTCTGCGTATCGCACAAACTTATGGCCCCTCCGTTCCAGTTCATGGTCAAGCTCGTTGAGCATGACGTTCGCACACAGCGGACTGAGTGGGCCACCCTGCGGCACTCCGACCTCAGTATCCTCCCATCTTCCCATCCATACCGCGCCTGCCCGGAAGTATTTGTGAATCAGCGAGATGACCCGCCCATCCTTGATACTTCTGGACAGTGTTTCCACCATCTTGCTCTGGTTTACGGTGTCAAAGAACTTCTCTAAGTCCATATCTACCGTCCACACATAGCCTTCATTCAGATATTCCTGGCTCTTCCGAATGGCGTCGTGCGCGCTGCGTCCGGGTCTGAATCCGTAGCTCGTTTCCACAAACTGCGGCTCATAGATTGGCGCCAGCACCTGTGCGATTGCCTGCTGGATGACACGGTCTACCGCTGTCGGTATTCCTAACATCCTTTTCTTCTTACCGTCGTCCTTGGGTATCTCTACCCGGCGAACCGGTTGCGGCCGGTATTTCCCGGCCATTATGCGCTGCTTTATTTCCTCGCCATGGGCTTTCAGATAAGCAAAGAGTTCATCCACGCTCATCCCATCGACTCCGCCCGCGCCTTTGTTCTTCTTCACCCGCTTATACGCTCGGTTCAGATTTTCCCGGCTGACGATTCTTTCCAGCAGCCCATCCGTTGGTCTGTCGGCATCGGTGATGTTGTTTTCGGTTATCTCTCCACCAATAAGCGCTCCCGCATACCCTTCGTGTTCCGCACTATCTCTTTGCGGCCAGCCGTAGTTTTCGCTACGTTTTGTGCTCTGCAACTCGGCTTCGGTAACTTTCATTGACTACCACCTCCAAGGGTTCCTCCCTTCCCGCACCAGCCGACCGGTACGGTACTACGGATTCATCTGACTGCTCACGACAAATCTTGTTTCAACCGTGGTTCGCACGTCTTAGCTCCCCACGTCCGTGAGCCCTCCCCGGGTAAGAACAACAACCTTCATTTCATGTAGCCGCCGCATTTACCGCATAAATGTCCGGGTAGTATTGGACTTTACCTTGTTAAGCAGGCTCGTCCCACTTATGCGGCCTCGTATACGATTTCTGTTCGTCGGCTCGAAACTTTGCCCATTGGAGGACCTTTCAACCTCCGCAATCCGGCTTCCTTCAGATTCCACCTCACGGCGGACACCCTTGCCTTCGGCTAACGGTTCCTACTACCAAGCCCGTAGCGCACTTTCAGCGCCAAGTTGTTGCCCATGCCGGGCGCACTCAAAAAGGCTTCCCCGCCGGTGGCGGGGAAGCCTTTTTATCGCGGAGCGTGTCGGAAATGCCGGTCAGCCTTTGACCGCGCCGGCGGCGACACCCTTGATAATGTGCTTCTGGCAGATCAGATAGAACACGATCACCGGGATGATGCTGAGCAAAATCAGCGCCATGGTCGCGCCCAGGTCGACGGTGCCGTAGCTGCCTTTCAGGTACTGGATATGGATGGGGATCGTGCGGTACTCGTTGATGTCCAGCACGAGCACTGGCAGAAGGTAGTCGTTCCAGACCCACATGAGCTCCAGGATGCCCACGGAGATCATGGTGGGGCGCAGCATCGGGAACACCACGGAGAAATAGGTCCGCAGCGGCCCGCAGCCGTCAATCGAGGCGGCCTCCTCAATTTCCAGCGGGATGCTCTTGACGAAGCCGGCGAACATAAAGATCGCCAGCCCCGCGCCGAAGCCCAGGTACACCACGGGGATCGTCCAGGGGGTGTTCAGGTGCAGGGAGTCGGCGGTTTTGGAGAGGGTGAACATGACCATCTGGAAGGGCACCACCATTGAAAACACGCAGAGGTAGTAAATCGCCTTGCAGAAGGGGCTGTTGACCCGGGAGATATACCACGCTGCCATGGAGGTGAACAGCAGGATCAGCGCGGTGGAGAGCACCGTGATGACCACGCTGTAGCACACGCTCTTCCAGAAGGGGTAGTTGCCGAAGGTCATGCCCTTGACGAAGTTGCTGAAGCCCGCGCTGCTCTCCTCGCTGGGCAGGGCGAAGGTTTCGGTCTTGACATAGGTGTTCTGCTTAAAGGAGTTGATGACCACCGTCAGCACCGGCAGGACATAGATGACGCAGATGACCGCCAGCACGATGCTGAGGACGGTTTTGCGCCGGCGCTCGGCGGCAAGGGAATTTTGTCTCATTACTGCTGCACCTCCCGTTTGCGGGTAAAGCCCAGCTGGAGCAGGCCCAGCCCGGCCACAAGGATGAAGAACAGCACCGCTTTGGCCTGGGCGACGCCCTGGGAGGCGGTCCCCTGGCCGTAGAAGGTGTTGTAGATGTTCAATGCCATCATTTCCGTGGTTTTGATGGCCGAGCCGTCGGGCTGTGTGATGAAGGGCTGCCCGCCGGTCAGGGCCAGGTTCTGGTCGAAGAGCTTGAAGCCGTTGGTCAGGCTCAGGAAGGTGCAGATGGTGATGGAGGGCATGACGTTGGG
>JAFUVO010000067.1 GCA_017477525.1 Oscillospiraceae bacterium
AGGTCCTAAGTGTCATCCGCATAAGATACCACCCCCTTTCCCATATGGGATAAGTTCGGCTTGCCAAATCAAAGATTTGGAGCCTCACTTATCGGAGATGATAGCCAGCCACTTTTACCGTTGCATCGGCGTCTTCTGCCCCTTTTCAGGTGACCCGGATATGCCGGGCTGCCCACATTCTACAACCTTCGGAGGTTTCTGTCAATCACATTCACGAGATCGCCCCTTGACTTTTTCCCTTTTCGTGCGTATATTTCCCACTCCGGCGCGGATACTACGGAGAAAGCGGCGTTTTCCTGTGCCGTGGGAAAGGACAGGCTTTCTATGAATCGAAAAGTGAAAAGGCGCGTGACCATCGTGATCTCCTATCTGTCGGCGGCGGCGGCTGCCCTGGGGGTGCTGGCGGGGGTTTACTACGCCCAGGCGCGGCGCTATGAGCGCGCCATGAACAACAGCTACCAGCACGCCTTCGACGAGTTTGTCACCGCCGTCGAGGAGGTGGACAGCGCGCTGCAAAAGAGCCTCTACGCCATGAGCCCCGGCGTGTCCGGGGCGCTGTGTACGGAGGTGTTCGGCAAGGCCATGACCGCCCAGATGTCCCTCGGGGCGCTGCCCTTTTCCTCCCAGGAGCTGGAACAGACCGCGGGCTTCATCAGCCGGGTGGGGGACTACGCCTTCATGCTCTCCCGGGCCAGCGCGGCGGGGCGGGAGCTGACGGGGGAGGAGCAGGAGAACCTGCGCGCCCTGGCGGACGCGGCGGCGGTGCTGGCGCTGAACCTCCGGGGGATGCAGACGGACCTGCAGGACGGGCGCCTGACGCTGACGGAGCTGCGGCGGACCCAGACCACCCTGGAGGAACCAGGCGCGGGCGCTGCCTGGGCCGGGGACAGCGTCAGGATGATCGAGCAGGAGTTTCCCGAGATACCCGCGCTGATCTATGACGGCCCCTTCTCCGAGCACCTGCGGGGGCAGAAGCCCGCCGCCCTGGAGGGCCTGGCGGAGGCCAGCCCGGAGCAGGCCAGGGCCACAGCCGCCGCGCTGCTGGCGGTGGGCCGAGGGAGGGTCTGGTTCGCCGGGGAGGTGGAGGGGGAGATTCCCTGCTACAGCTTCGGCGCGGACGACGAGAACGGCGCGACGCTTTACCTCTCCCTGACAAAAGCCGGCGGGCGGCTGCTGTCCATGCTGTCCTCCCGGCCCGTGGGCAGCGCCGCCGTGTCCGTGGAGGACGCGGTGGAGACAGCCCGGGCCTTTTTGGAGGGGGCGGGCTATACCGGCATGGCGGAGACCTACCACATGACCCAGGGCGGCATCCTGACCGTGAACTTCGCCTACCGCCAGGGGGAGGTGCTGTGCTACTCCGACCTGGCGAAGGTCTCCGTGGCGCTGGACAACGGAAAGGTCTGCGGCTTTGAGGCCCGGGGCTACCTCAGCGCCCACCACGCGCGGGAGATTCCCGAAGCCGCGGTGGGGGAGGACCAGGCCCGGGCCATGGTGCCGGAGAGCCTGGAGGTGCTGGCCCACCAGCTGGCCCTGACCCCCTCCGACGGGAAATACGAAACGCTCTGCCACGAGTTCAAATGCGCCGCGCCCGACGGGCGGCACTATATCATCTACGTCAACGCCCTCACAGGGGCCCAGGAGAAAATCCTGATCCTCATCGAGGACGAGAGCGGCGCGCTGACGCTGTGAAAAAATCCTCCCCGGCAGGGGGAGGATTTTTCCGCGCTCACAGGCGCAGATCGCCCTCGCGGATCCAGCCGGCGCGGCGCAGGAGGGCGCCGAAGGCGGAGCTGAGCAGGGCGGGGAGGACGATGCAGACCAACAGCAGGCCCAGCCAGTCTATGGCCCCGGGGGCGTAGGGGACCGCCCCGTTGGCGGCGGCGCGGGCGGAGGGCTCCACCCAGCCGGTCCACACGCCGATGGGGCCGCAGAAGCCGCAGGTGCCCATGCCGGAGTTCACCGGCGCGCCGTTCATTTCCAGGTGGAACAGGCAGGTGGCGATGGGGCCGGTGATGGCGGAGGCCAGGGTCGGCGGAATCCAGACCCGGGGGTTCTTGATGATGTTGCCCATCTGCAGCATACTGGTCCCGATGCCCTGGCTTACCAGCCCGCCCCAGCGGTTTTCCCGGAAGCTCAGGACGGCGAAGCCCACCATCTGGGCGCAGCAGCCCGCCACAGCCGCCCCGCCCGCCAGGCCGGTCAGGCCCAGCACGGAGCAGATGGCGGCGGAGGAGATGGGCAGGGTCAGGACCACGCCCACGATGACGGAGACAAGGATCCCCATGAAAAAGGGCTGCAGCTCCGTGGCCCACATGATGAGGTCGCCCAGGGCCCCGGCCCCGGCCCCGATGGGGGCGGCGATGAGCCGGGACAGCCCCACCCCCACGAGGATGGTCACCAGGGGGGTGACGAGGATGTCGACCTTTGTCTCCTTCGACACCGCCTTGCCGAACTCGGCGGCCACCAGCGCCGCGACGAACACCGCCAGCGGCCCGCCGGCCCCGCCCATGGCGTTGGCGGCGAAGCCCACGGGCACCAGGGAGAACAGCACCATGCCGCCGGCCCCCAGGGCGGCGCCGATGGCGACGGCCATGGCCGGCCCCACCATGGCGGAGGCCAGCCCGCCCACGGTGTAGCCCATGACCGCGTCGCCCTTGGTGTAGGTGGCGACAATGGCGGTGAGGGGGGCGAGGTGGAGCTGGCTGCCCAGGGTGTCCAGAATCGTGCCGACCAGAAGGGTGCAGAACAGCCCCTGCGCCATCGCGGACATGGCGTCGATAAAATAGCGCTTGGGGGAGATGATGATATTTTTCCGCTGTAAAAAAGCCCGGAATTTCGACATAATATCCTCCGTATACATTTTAAAGCCTTCCCCGCAGGGCGGGGAAGGTGGCCCGAAGGGCCGGATGAGGTGGGAGGCGGCCCCATTGCTTGCGTGAGAAAAAAGCGCTGCGCCCCCACGCCTTCAGTCAGCCTTCGGCTGGGCGTCCCCCCGCCGCAGGCGGGCGCGGACGTAGCGGAAGGCGGCCTCCTCGCCGCGGTCGCGGAGGACCAGGAGCATTTTTTCCAGCTCCGCGGCGGTCTCGGGGTGGATCATGATATGGGAGCGGGAGCGCATGAAATAGTCGTAGGCCGAGGCGTCGGTGTACTTGTCCCCGAGGTAGACCCGGCAGGCGGCGACGCGGTCGCAGAACATCTCGGCCACATATTTTATCGGCATTTTGCAGCCGCCGATGAACACCTTGCCGTCGGGGCCGATGTTGTAGTCGATCCAGTACTCAAAATGGTGCCGGTTGCGGCCCTTGTGGTGGAGCCAGGCCAGGGAAAGCCCCGTCTCCCGGCGCTCGGCGTCGTTGGGGCTGCGGCTGCCCTGGTAGTATTTCGCGCCGCGCCAGAACTCCACCGGGGCGTATTTGCTCAGGTCGTGGGTCAGGCCCTGGACGTAGAGGCCCAGGCGGAAGCAGTAGGCGCGCACCAGCGCCCGGTGCCGCGTGATGGTCCTGAAGTGGGCGAGGGGGTGGAGGCCGTCGCTGGGGCGGATTTCCGGGGCGGCGGGCTTTTCCTCCGCTCCCCCCGCCGCTGCCTGGGCGGGGCTCACTCGATGGTGAGGATGTCGCTGAAGCCCGTCACCTCAAAGACCTCGTTGACCGTCTCGTTGACGTTGATGAGCTTCATATCCCCCTGTTTGTTCATGATCTTCTGGGCGGAGAGCAGGACGCGCAGGCCGGCGGAGGAAATGTAGTCCAGGGCCGCAAAATCAAACACCAGGCTGCTGACGCCATCCAGGGACTGCTTCAGCTCGTTTTCCAGCTGGGGGGCGGTGGTTGTGTCGAGGCGCCCTTCCAGCGCAATCGTCAGGCTGGGGCCATCTGAACGCTTGTTGATCGTCATCGCGGTAAATCTCCTTTTCATTGGTGATAGATACGGCGCGGAGCGCGGGGCGTACGCTCCGCTCCCGGGGATTATACCATATTCTTTTCCATAATTCCACATAAATTTTCACCCGCGCCCGGAAAAATCCGCCGCGCCGGGGGTGTAGACGCCCTTTCGCTGGGGGAAAGGGGGCGTCTACGCGCCTACAGGCATACAAATTGCAGAAACGGGGGCGAAATCGCGCTTTTCCGATGGTAGTCTGAAAGCATCAGAACCGCCCAAGCCCCGCCCAGGCGGGGGAG
>JAFUVO010000022.1 GCA_017477525.1 Oscillospiraceae bacterium
ACGGCAGCGGTAGAGGCGCCCGACGCGGCGTCGCGGTATGGCCAGTTTGTATGCGAAGCGGAAACCCTGATTCCGCTGGCGGAGGCGAAGAAAAATGATGGGATTGTGCCGCATCTAATGTAACTGGGGACGTGCGAAAAAATGTGCGTATCTGTCACATCCTCTTACATCCGCGCAATTATTTTGTTACAATTATTTATATGCTTGTTACCCCGGTAAAGGCGTGACCCAGGCATAAAACAAATTCAGGAGGCGATATACTAATGACAAAGATCAAGCGGGTCCTCTCCCTGCTTCTGTCGCTGCTGCTTCTTCTGGGGCTGATCCCGGCGGAAGCGTTTCCGGTGGAGGCGGTGGAGTACACGCCGGAGGGCAAACCGGCGGAGCTCACCACCGCGGAGGGCGAGAAGGTTGAAGTCGATGAGGAGAGCTGGGAGGAATTATATCCTTACGGCGCGTTCCTCTTCGAAACGGGAGAGACAAACTTAACCGAAGGCGGGGAACCCGGCCTCGTCCGGCTCTACCGTCTGGGCGGGACGGCCGGACGGGCCACCGCCTATGTGTACTATAATCCAACGATCATGGCCCTGGACGAGGAGACACTCTCCTATGCCAGCGCCCTGGGCAGCGGGGACATCCGCATCGAGGTGGAGGACACGCTGCCGGTCGCGGCCTATCAGCCCGTCGGCAAGCCGGAGGACCCGGAGCCGTCGGAGGCACAGCTCCGAAACGATGCCTACACCGGCGAAGAGGCCCAGGAGGGCGACCGGGTGCTGACCGTGGACGCGGCGGCGGAGTCCTGGCAGTGGTACATCAGCACGGAGGGCGTCTGGGAGAGCGTCGAGGGCGCGGTCAATCCGGAGTTCGTCGTGGCCGGGGAATATCTGGACGGCTATGATTTCCGCTGCGTCTACACCCAGGACGGGACAAGCTACTGCAGCCGGTCCCTCAAAGGCGAAACATACATAAAGCCGGAAGCGGAAGTTTTGCCGGAACAGCCGGAGGATCTGGATCTGAACCCGGAGCAGAGCTTCACGGCGCTGGAGATGGATCCGGAGGATCCCTTCTCGGGCTATGCCTTCGCGGTGACGTTCGCGGATGGGGAATGGGTCAAGGAAATCCGCGTCACGCCGGTGGATGATACCGAGGCGGAGCCGATGGAGTTCGCCTCCCTTACCCTGGTGGAGCACGACGGCGGCGCGATATACAGCCCCTGCGCGGCCCTGACCCTCTCCGTCACGGACAACGAAGCGCCGGAAGCTTTTACCGTTGGCTTCACCGAGGCGCGCTATGAAGCGGACAAGGCGGAGGGCAGCGCGTTCTTTACCATCAAGCGGACCGGCGGCAACCAGACCATGGTGACGATCGACTACGCCACCGAGGACGGCACCGCCGTGGCCGGTGAGGACTACATCGAAACCAGCGGCACCGCGGCCTTTTACGCGGGGATTGACGAGGCGGTCATTGAGGTGCCGCTGATCGACAATGGCGTGGCAAGCGGCGAAGCCCGTTCCTTCCGGGTCACGCTGAGCGGACTCAAAGGCGACGGCGCGGGACTCTGCACGCTGGGAATCACGGAGGCCGAGGTTGCCCTGACCAACAGCGGCACGGGCGGCGCGGCAAACCTGGCCACCCTGCTCTACGACGCCGAGACGGTGGACGCCTCCGGCGACGTGGTGGAGGCGGAAGAAATCGCCGCCCCCGTGGACGAGGGCGTGATCACCGGACAGCAGATCGTAATGCCGGAGGAGGACCTGCTCCGGGGCGAGATCGCGGGCTTTGATCCGGAGGAAGCGGACGGGGACGAGGCCGGGCTGATGACCTATAACTACGGGGAGATCACCTTCCCCGGCCAGCACTCCGGCAGCTACTGGTGGGACTACGCCTATCTGACGGGCAGCGCTCCCGACCTGAGCGGCGGCTGGAGCGGCGGCCACGCCCGGGGCAGCGGCTGGGAGGTCACGGGCAAGGGCGGCCAGTCGGCCAGTCTGACCATTGCCTACATGCCGCAGATGTACCAGGGCTTCTATGGCCAGTATTCCTTCACCTCCCAGCTCTCCTCCTGCTGGCATGACTATTGGGGCTGGGCCTACGGCAGGGCCAGCGTCTACGGCAACAACAAGACCCTGGCCAGCGCCAACGCCAACCCGCGCTTCTGGAAGTCGGGCCTTTTTGACCTGGTGGGGAATTTGGAGAGCCGAAACCCCAACGGCACGATCAACACGAAATGGGGCCCCGCGGAGGACGTGCATTACCTGGGGCTGAACATCGAAAAGCACTACTGCGACGCGGACAGCGACGCTTCCAGCTATATGTACAACGCATATCTGACCCGCCGGACGCTGGCCAACAACCTGCGCCTGCGCATCCACACCGCCAACGACGGCGAGAGCGGGAACGGGAACGTGGTCACCGCGCCGGACGGGGCAGCCTCCCTGAAGGAGAACTCCGGCGTGTATGGGAGCATCAAGCCGCAGGTGACGGTGGTCCCCCACGCCGGCGGCGTATCGAACGATGGCAAGCTCTATGTGGGCAGCAAGATCAACGTCACGCTGAACAACGTGGACAGCTTCCGGCCCTACACCGGCGAGGTCCTGAGCTCCGCCGTCTACCTGACCGACCGCTATGGCGACATCGTCGACGGCCCGAAGATCGAGAAGAGCGGCCAGGGCAACAGCACGGTGTACACGATCACCCTGGTCTGGGACGGCATGAAGCAGGGGGATATCGACGAGACCTATACCATCAACGTGGTGATGAACCGCGTCCAGACCCTGCGCCTGGACCTGAGTCCCTCCGTCCCCCGCGTGACGGACCAGAACGGCAAGGCCACCGCCACCATCGACACCTCCCGCATCGGGGAGAGCTGGACCGATTTCTGGAGCCGGAGCGCCGGCGGCCAGAACAAGATCACCGTGGGCTACAGCGAGGCCCAGAGGGAAGCGCCCTACTTCTCCCGGCAGATCAAGGAGAAATCCTTTGACGCCTCCGCCTTCCAGGAGGAGAACAAAAGCCCGGTGTACGCCCTGGGCTCCGTGGAGAACGCGCAATATATCAACTTCAACCGCAATCCCAACGACCGGATTCTGTACAACGGCACGCTGTACAAGGGCAACGACCGGATCTGGCTGCGGGTGGAGGACCTGGCCTATTCCCGGCTGACCTTCCTCTATTACTCCAATGATCATCTCAGCGATGGCAGCGTCATGTCCACCGCGGTGAGCCGGGTGGAGCTGTACCTGGACGGGGACGGGGACGGAAAAATCTCCGGCAGCTATAACGCCAATACCGGCTATTTCAACATCCCCTCCGGCTCTGCGGATCAGTTTGTCCAGATGCTGGACCGGGACGCCAGCTACGACGAGGTCACCTTTGAGCCGGTCAAGCTGGATAACGGCAAATACGCGGAATACTTCCTGAAAATCTACTACACCATGACGCCCCGCAGCCTGACCCCGCCGAAGGATGGCGGGGACGCCCGGGCGCAGGTGCTCCCGGCCCTCACCACCAGCGTGACGGACCAGAAGAATTATTCCACCCTGACCGAGGAACAGAAGAGCTACCGCTATGTGCTCTCCGGCGTGGACGGCAGCGGGCAGCGCACCTCCGACGGCCATCTGATGTACGGCGCGGAGGCGAACCGGGTCCAGTATGTGGACGTTCCCCTGGGCGGGGACCGCAGCCCCGTGGAACACGCCGGGGACACGGAGCACGGCTATACCTTCACCTGGTCGCCGAAGTACGAGGGCAACCTGATCTATACCTTCAGCGACCCGGAGCCGATCTTCATCGAGCACAGTCTGGCCGGGGACAACATTCCGCTGGCGGAGATCGACCATAAAAAGGGCGGGGCTGTGCAGACGGACAGCGCCGGAAAGTCGAACCTGAACGGCTATCTCGGTTCCTTCGCCGCCAATACCACCGTGGCCCTCTGCGTGATGGAGCAGGAGCACACCTCCGACCAGATGAAAGCCAATCCCAAGACCGCCGAGACGCTGAAGCCCGAAAGCTCCGAGCTGATCCGGCGCAGCGCCTATCCGAACGCCAGCTATCTGGCCAATATGGATATCCAGGATATGGGCGGCGGCGAGACGAAGGACACCGGGAACAGCGGCGACTATTCCCAGATGAACCCAACCTACGGCATGGATCTGCCGATGCAGACCCTCGGCCTCATGGGCTATGCCACCCTGCTGATGAACAAGGACGAGCTGATGATCACCGTCTCCATCCCCGGCTACTCCTTCAGCAGCACCGGCGTCGGCGAGAAGAAACCGGGGGCAATATTCCCCTCCACCGTCACCGCTCCGACGGACGCGCAGATCACGGAGGTTGCAAACCTGATGGAGGGCATCGGGAAAAAGGGCGACATCTCCTCGCTGAAGGACTCCTGGAAGCAAGGCGGCTACCGGGAGGGCATGAAGGGCGGCGGCCTGCAATGCGCGAAGTTCACCGCGACGGTGAGCGCCACCGTCATCATCAGCCTGAAATACGACACCGTCACCAACCGCTTTGAATTCAAGGAGCTGGCCGCGGGGCTGCTGGGTTCCCTGTCCTTCAAGTACACCTACCGTTTCACCCCCTGCCCGCTCATCTATATTTACGCCTCCATCACCCTAAGCCTGGGCATCACCTCCGGCGGGACCATGCTGCGGACGGCGCAGGAGGGCAAAACGCCCCTGATTCAGGCGGACACGGCGAAGCTGCTGAAAAAGAACGATTACAATGACTTCAAAACCAAATACACAAACATCGTCCTTCAGTTCACCGGAAAGGTGCTGATCGAGGTCTTTGACAGCAATAACGCCACGGAGAAGATGAAAAACTCCAACACCGGCTACCTGCAGTCGGACGGCGGCGAGAAGATCACGATCCGGCTGGCCCGGGATAAGGGCATGGAGTTTTCCTCGGAGAAATACATCCGGATCACGGCCCTCCAGGACACCACCATCCGCTATCTGAACGCGATCACCGATGTGAAGACCGAGATGGTCTGGAACGGGGTCAAAATCTCCCCGACCCTGACGCTGGAGTTCGGCGCGGGCGTCGGCGTGGACCTTCTGAAATTCGAGGTCTGCATCAAGGCCGTCGCCTCCGGCAACTTCACCTTCCTCCCTTATAACGAGACGAGTAAGAGCAATAGCGGCGTACAGGTCCAGTCGGCGAAGTTCTCGGCATCGGTGATGATGCGGGCGGTGTTCTTCGCCTACACCTACGAGATCGAGGGCATCGGCATCGCGGCGAAGTACGACGGAAAGACGGAGAGCTGGAATTACACCTATACCGTGCTGGGCGAGGAATCAAAGCTCCAGGGCGAGGCGGAAGGCGGGACGCAGTTCCTCTCCCTGCCGGAGGACGGCAGCGCGACCCAGCGCGTCTATGGCCCCCGCAGCGTCTATGAAATCGGGAACGACGCGGAGCTGATGGCCTACGACCCCGACGACCCGCTTGTCCCCTTCCAGCTCTCCGGCTACAACAGCTCGGTCAGCGCCTTCAAGCTGGCGGACGGCCTGACCCTGGGGAATGACTACCAGGTGATCACGGCAAACGGGGAGAACTATGTGCTCTACACCCTCAGCCGCGGCACAAACAAGGCCAGCGCCGTGGATCGCCCGATGCTGGTAATGTCCCGCCTTGTCTCCACCGGCGGGGTTGGCAATGTGGGCCTGGTCAACCCCCTGGACCGGCCGACAGAGGAGCAGGCGAAGGAGGAAGCCGCCGAGGGCGAGACGGAGGCAAGCTCGAAGGCCCCGGCCTGGCGGGAGCCCCGCTATATCCCGGTGGACACGGACGGCAGTCTTAACGACGACGGCACCGGCGACCTGGAATTCCACGCCACGGCGGTGGGGAACACCATCCGCGTCGCCTGGGTCAGCTACGCCTCGCGCACCGCGCTGAACGGCAGCGAGGACACCCAGGAGCTGTTCCGGCAGACCGCGAAGAACACCGTAATTAAGACGGCCTCCTTTGACACCAGTCAGACAGCGAATGGTTTTACGAAGGCCGAGACCGTCAGCGACAAAGCCTTCAGCGACAAACCGGGCCGGGTCATGCTTCCCGTGGCCGTGCATGAAAATGTCACCGCATACGTCCGTGCGGAACACATGAGCGACGCGGAGCGGGCGGAAGCCTCGGCAAATTACGCCACCGCCCTGAAAGCCATCGGCAAGGACCCCAATGGCAGCGAGGCGGCAGCGAAACGCGTCGGCCAGCAGCTCCTCGCCACCCAGGAGATGATCTGGGACGGCCTGGGTAAGAGGAGCGGCATCCGAGTCTATGAGAAGTACGACGAGAACTCCGATAATACCTGCTTCATTTCCGTACCGTCGGGTCAGGTGGTGGAGAACTTAGAGATGACAAAACCCGCCAGTGTCGAGGACTATTTCCTGGCCTATACCACGCGGGAGACGGTGTTCACCGACGCGCAGGGCAAGAAGGTTACATCGGCGGCGGACGCCCGGAATATTCTGACCATCCGGCGGCTGTATCTCACCATGCTGAGTCCCCCCTTCAACTGGGAAACCGTCCTGGTGCGCACCCTCTACGACTATGAGGACAACACGACCCTGCAAGACGGCATCTACACGGGCGGCAAGCTCACGCCCTATAAGGATCCCTATTTCGCAAACCTCCAGTTCCTGAACGCCGCTTTAGGCGACGCGCTGCGTGGCGAGGAGGAGACCTTTACGCTGCAAAGCGAGGCAGCCCCGGAGGACTTCCTGCTCTTCGAGATGAATGGCCGCACCTATGTGATCCGGCAGAAGAGCCTGTGGAGCATTGTGGACAGTCAAAAGGGAACGATCATCCCCTTCTTCGCGGTGGACGAGGAGCAGCGGGGCACCCCGGAAGCCGGCGTCACCTCCGCCACGGGCCGGACGGAAGTCACCATCGGCGCGGACGGCGCGGGCGGCCTGGCGGCGGTGTACGTCGCCACGGTCCCCAACACCACGAACAACGCCCTTTATATGAGCAAGTACGACCCCAATACCGGTACCTGGGGCAAGGGCGTGATCCTGGCCATGAACCACATGGACGTCTATGAGGACGCCGTGGAAGAGGGCTGGGAGCCGGAGGAGGCCGAGCAGGCCTATCTGGGACGGCGCTCCGGCTACGGCAAGGGCGGCATGGACCAGTTCCACTTCCTCAATCCCCAGTTCGCCCTGGGCGTCAAAGGCAGCTCTGACGCGGTCGCGGACAGCGTGGACAGCGCCAATCCCACGGAAAACAGCGGCAGCCGGACGACCCTGCTGGTCCTGACCCAGGGGAATATGAGCTACCTCACCACGCAGGAGATCCCCGACGGGGACGGCGGAAAGGCGAGCGTTGTGGTCCCCGACCCGGAGGGAAGGGGGAAATATCCCAGAGGGACCGGCATCTACGCCATCAGCTATGGCATGGGCCACCAGTCCCTGGGCGAGGCGGGCCTGAGCTTTTCCAATGACGACTTCACCGCCGGCGCGAATCTCTACGCCTGCCTCTCCTTCAAAAATACCGGCGACGTGAGCATCCGCGGCTCCAAGGACCGCGATCAGGCCATTACCGTCAGCCTGGGCGTCCACGGCGACGGCGTGCCGGATACCCGGCTGGCGAGCTGGACCGTCACGGAGAACATCGTGCCGGGCCAGAAGGTCTCGCTGGAAGGCGGTTTTACCCTGCCCGTGACCTTGCCGAAGGACGCGCATTTCAGCCTGACCGTCAGCGAGGGCAGCTTTTACGAGGCCTCCGGCGGTATCCCCTACACGGCGGCCCTGGACGCGCTGCTGACCGTCGAGCAGAAGCCGGAGCTGGGCTTTGAGGACGCCGCCGTCGCGCTCTCCGGGCTGTCCGATGGCAGCCTGACGCTGGACCAGTATGGAAATGCGGTGCTGGATGTGGACCTCCTGGCGGGCAACCGGGGCAGCGTGGACGCCGAAAACGTGTACGTCCAGTTCAGCTATGACACCGGCAAGACGGACGAAACCACGGGCGCGCCCATCTACGCGCCGATTGACATCTCCACGAACACCCTGCACACCAGCGTGCAAGAGGAGCTGGCCTCCCTCCAGGAAGTGCAGACAACAAACGATTTCCGGAACGGTATCCTCTATCTCCATAACCTGTGGAGCGGTTACGGCCGGCGCGTCACGGGTACGGTGACCATTGATCCGGACAAATACTTCGTCGAACATGTCGATACGGACACGAGCAGCGACGCTAACGGCGTCTTCAACGCGCTGGGCCTGCGCATCGAGCTGTTCAGCGCCGCGGACAGCGATGTGACCACGGACAAATACGGCCTGCGGGAGGCGGTCCACGGCGAGTACAACAGCGCGAACAACGTGTTCCGGGAGAACGTGGAGGCCGCCGTCACCTTCACCGTGGCGGACCGGCTGACCCTCTCCAAGGGGACGCTGCTGCGCCTGCCCGTCCATTACCTCTCCGCCAACGGCGCCCGGATTCCCAGCATCACGGTGGCGGAATACCCGGACAAGGAGGACCTGGACGGCGCGACGCACACCCGCTTCCAGCGCATGGACCAGAACCTGGACCGGCTCTATTTTGAGGAAAGAGCCTACAAAAACGGCCGCGGCGAAGGAACCATCGTCCTCCGGGCCGCGAAGGAGGGCTGCGGCTATATCCGGATCATGGATCAGAACACCAACTCCTACCTGGACATCCCCTTCCAGGTTGTGGCCGAGAACATGGGCATGGACATCGGCCCGGATAACGGGCGCTTCACCTTCTATAATAAAAATGGCTCTACCTATCAAAAGGGTAAGTCGGGGGACTGGTCGTTCCCGTCCGATGTGGCGTACTGGGGCAGCGGCTTGCAGAAACCCTATATGGGTACCCTGGCCAAAGGGAGCGCCGGCGCCAGCTTCACCTTTGAGACGCAGGCGGATGCCATCACCCTGTTCCTGGACGGCAAGGCGGAGGTCTACAGCACCTATCGGTATTCGGAGTATAACGGAGTCAAAGTCAGCGGGAACGGCACGGACGGCGCATACGTCCACTTTGGCAATAACCTGGAATACGCGACCCACAAGGTCACGGTAAGGCTCACGCAGGGGTCGGATATTGACCGGATCGTCGAGCATTACTTCGACGGAGTTGATGCAGCGACGGAGACGACCTCGGACGCCGCGCCAAAGCAGTACTGGGCATCTAAGCTCCCCAATAATAAAAATAATTATGGTGAGAAAGGCTATTGGGTGGATTTAGATGTGGTTGGCAGCGCGCCGTTGAAAAAGGTGGAGATCACCCAGCCGGGGACTCAGTCCAATCCCATCACGGGAGTAAGAAAGAACAGCGCAACATGGTGGACAAAGATGATCTGGCTTAAGCACAACGGAACGCTGGAGGTCACCGCCGTGGACTGCAACGGAAACACCAGCATCCAACACCTCCCGGTGGAGATATTTGCGGATAACGGAAGTCTGGCGTCGCTGGCGGAGGAGGAACCGCCGGACACGGAAGAGATCCCGGACGATCTGAGCTGGATGACCGCTGAGCTGGTGGAGGGCGAGGAACCCGTGATCCGCGTGACCGTGGACGAGTCCGCCCCCTATGAGAAAGTGTTTGTCGTCGGAGGACCGGCGGACAAACTCCTGCGCTGGGGGGACGATGACGAACCGCTGACGCGGGAAGAAATCATGGAGTCGCACCTGACCTTCGGCGAGCGCGGCAGCGAGTTTACCATCCCGATCACGGAGGACGGCATGTACGTTGTCGCCGCCTACAGCTATGACCCCCAGGCCCTTCTCGCGGAGGATTGGGACGAAGGCCTTGACTACACCATCACCCGGACGGACGGCTCGGTGGAGGAGTACAACGCGGAGGAAGAGGACCAGTACGAATACAATATGCAGTTCCTCCTGGCGGAGGGCGTGAAGCCGAACAAGTACACCGTGACCTTCGACTCCGCCGGCGGCAGCGCGGTCCCGGCCCAGACGGTGGAACACGGCAAAACCGCCCAGGCCCCTGCGGACCCCGTCCGAAGAGGAAGCAGCTTCGTCGGATGGAAGCTGGACAACACGTTCTACACCTTCACCGCGCCGGTTACAAGGGATATCACCCTCACTGCGGTTTGGAGTCAGGATGCCTCTGAACCCCCCAGCGGCGGCGGAAGCTCCGACAGCGGCGAAAGCTCCGACAGCGGCGGAATCTCCGGCAGCGGCGGAAGCTCCGGCGGGAGCAGCACCCCGGTGCCCGCGCCCACACCAACGCCCGCGCCTGAGGCAGCCCCGCTCACCGAGGCGGAAAAAGACGCCCTCCTGAGCCGTTACAGCGACCTGGACAAGGACGCCTGGTATCGGGACGGCGTGGCCTACGCGCTGCGCAAGGGCATCATGAACGGCATGGGCGACGGCTTCTTCGGGCCGAACATCCCCACCAGCCGCGCCATGATCGTCACCATGCTCTGGCGGCTTGAGGGCGAACCCGCGGTTTCCGGCGGGGCGTCCTTCCAGGACGCGCCCGACGGGCAGTGGTACACTGACGCGGTGCGCTGGGCAGCGGACCACGGGATTGTCAACGGCTACAGCGACACGGTCTTCGGACCCAACGACAACGTGAGCCGGGAACAGCTCGCGACGATCCTCTACCGCTACGCCAGGTACAAGGGCATGAATGTGGACGCCGAGGCAAGCCTGTCCGGTTTCACCGACGCGGGAACCGTCTCAAATTGGGCAACCGACGCTTTCCGCTGGACCGTCTCCAACGGCATCATCAACGGCATGGGCAATAACATCCTCAGTCCCGGCACCGAGGCAGTCCGCGCCCAGGTCGCAACCATGCTCATGCGCTATGACGCGATTGAAAGTAACTGAATCCCTGTGAAGGGCGCGCTTCTATACATTTCCTCCCGGAAATGTATGAGCGCTCTGCGAGGCGAGAGCCGGAACTTCCGAAAGTTCCGGCTCTTTGCGTCGCTGGCGCTCCGTCAAGGGCTGCGCCCTTGCGCCATCGTCGTCGCAAGCTCCATAAGCGAACTATCGTTCCATATCGCTGTGATGCTTTTTTCTGCTTGGGAGACTTGGTTCCTCTGCCCTCGTCGACATTTGAAAACGGCCAGCACTCGCTTTTGAGGACGCTTTGTTATATCCCGGATGTCTTCCCGTAATACGGTGTTGGGAATATAAAACCGATCATCTCTTACAAATCCAACACAGGCGGTCACATTCCCGGCCAGCTTTTCCGTGTATAGCAGAGACTTGGAAAAACTGTATTCCCCTATCATTTTAGCCGTCTTGGAAATATTTATCATTTGCGGCAGGACCGACAATTTCATTTCGATTGTTCCAGAATCAGGTATGCTGAAATCCGAGGTTCTGAGACTCCTGGTCAGACAGCGATCATATGGTTTTTCCATATGCTTCCCACAGCTTAACCTTGCATTGATTCAGAGTGGCAGGTTGCTCCGGTAAGGTGGCGGGTTTTCTCCGGCAGGGTGGCGGGTTTTCTCCGTGCAGACGGCAGGATGGCACCGTTTTTTACATTTTCCGTCATTATGGGCCGTTTTTAACACCAGCTAT
>JAFUVO010000068.1 GCA_017477525.1 Oscillospiraceae bacterium
GCGCGGGCCTTGATCGTGATGCCCCGCTCCCGTTCCAGCTCCATGTTGTCCAGTATCTGGTCCTCCATCTCCCGGGCGGGAACGGCCTTGCACAGCTCGATCAGACGGTCGGACAAGGTGGATTTTCCGTGGTCGATGTGGGCGATGATGGAAAAATTGCGGATGTGTTCCTGGGCGCTCATGCTCTTCGGTCCCCCCATTTTGCTTAGAGGCTGTATTCACAGTCGCTCCGCACCGTCTTGACGGGTCTTTTGCCGCCATACTTCGTTGTGTTTCCTTGCCATACATACAGTATGGCTGCGTCAAAACGCCTCGTCTGGCAACAAAATCCCTCGCCAATCCGGTACGTTTCGACTGTGAATACAGCCTCTTACTGCCGCCGCGCTCTCCCTGTAGGGAAAGTGCCATCAAGTTCAATTTTTAATTGCAGTATATTTTACCATCAAAAGCCCGTTCCGTCAATCACTGTTTGAAACAGCGGCAATCAGCGCGCCGGCGGGGGAAAAAGGAATCCGGCCCGCCATTTGACGAACCGGATTCCTTTATCAGGATGAGGACAAAAATGAAAAAGATGAAACTGTCTGTTGACAGCAATTATAATAGCAGGGAAATGTTACGAAAGAAAGAGCAAAAATGTTAAGAAAATGTGTAGATGCTTCTCGCGCGCGGGCGCGGCGGCAGCGGGGCCAGCGCATATTTTTATGGCAAAAAATCACAATTTCTCTCAATGCGCCCTTGATTTTTTTGGCGGGAGGCGGTATACTGTCGGAGGTCAAAACTATTTTCCCGGATTCCCGGGTGTTTGGAGGAATGTGCTATGAAAGATGTATATCTGGTAAATTGCTGCCGCACGGCCGTCGGTTCCTTTGGCGGAAGCCTGAAGGACGTCCCCGCCGCCGATCTCGGCGCCGTGGTTGTGAAGGAAGCCCTCAACCGCGCCGGCGTAAAGCCCGAGCAGGTCGATGAGCTGATGTTCGGCTGCATTCTTACCGCCGCCCAGGGCCAGAACGTGGCCCGCCAGGTGGGCGTCAAGGCCGGCCTGCCCTATTCCGTCCCCGCCTATACCGTCGGCATGGTCTGCGGCTCCGGCATGAAGAGCGTCATCGAGGCCGCCCGCGCCATCCGTGCTGAGGATGCCGATATCGTCGTCTGCGGCGGCACCGAGAATATGTCCGCCGCCCCCTACGCCCTGCTCAACGAGCGCTGGGGCGCCCGCATGGGCGACAAGAAGGTCGTCGACACCATGATTAAGGACGGCCTCTGGGACGCTTACAACAACTACCACATGGGCACCACCGCCGAGAACATCAACGACGTGTGGGGCATCACCCGCGCAGAGCAGGACGCCTTCGCCGCCGCCAGCCAGCAGAAGACCGAGGCCGCCCAGGCCGCCGGCAAGTTCGACGATGAGATCGTCCCCGTCAAGATCAAGGTCAAGAAGCAGGAAGTCGAGTTTAAGAAGGACGAGTTCCCCCGCGCCGGCGTCACCGCCGAGGGCATCGGCAAGCTCAAGGGCGCTTTCCCCGTGGGCCCCGCGGGCGTGGAGGACGAGATTGTCCACACCTTTGACCCCAGCGTGGTGCATGAGGCTGACGCGAAGAAGCACGAGCAGCGCGTCACCGCCGCCAACGCCTCCGGCATCAACGACGGCGCCGCCGCCATCGTCCTTGCCTCCGGCGAAGCGGTGGAGAAGTACGGCCTGAAGCCCGTGGCAAAGCTCCTCAGCTGGGGCCACGGCGGCGTCGACCCGAAGATCATGGGCGTGGGCCCGGTGCCCGCCTCCCGCGAGGCTATGGCGAAGGCCGGCCTCAAGATCGAGGACATCGACCTGGTGGAGGCCAACGAGGCTTTCGCCGCCCAGAGCATCGCCGTCGCCCGCGAGCTGGGCTTCGATATGGACAAGGTCAACGTCAACGGCGGCGCGATTTCCATCGGCCACCCCGTGGGCGCTTCCGGCGCGCGCATCATCGTCACCCTGATCCACGAGATGCTCAAACGCCCCGAAGCCAAAAAGGGCCTCGCCACCCTCTGCATCGGCGGCGGCATGGGTGTCGCCACCATCTGGGAGAAGTGCTGAAGCGTTAAATTTTGTTCCTCCCCTCCCCGGCGGGGAGGGGAGGAAACGATACAGGAAAGGAAGTAACTGCAGTTATGCCTAAGTTTGTATCCATCGAAGAGGCTGTCAAGCTGATTCCCGACGGGGCTACCGTCATGTTCGGCGGCTTCATGGGCTGCGGCAGCGCCCATACCTTCATCGACGCCCTGAGCAAAAGCGGCGTGAAGGACCTGACCGTCATCTGCAACGACGGCTCCATGCCGCTGGTGCCCGGCCAGCCCCTCTATGAGCTGCGCCACGAGGATTACTACGCGGTGGCGAAGCTGATCCACAACCACCAGGTCAAGCGCCTGATCGCCACCCACGTCGGCCTGAACAAAGAGGTCGCCCAGCAGAGCATGAAGGACGATCCCCCGACGCTGAAGGTCGACCTGCTGCCCCAGGGCTCCATGGCGGAGATGATCCGTGCCGGCGGCGCCGGCCTCGGCGGCGTACTGACCCCCACCGGCGTCGGCACCGAGATCGAGGAGAGCCCCTTCTGCCTGGGCAAGCAGACCGTCAACGGCAAGGATTACCTGCTGATGGCCCCGCTGCACGCTGATTTCGCCGTCATCGCCGGCGCGAAGATCGACAAGGCGGGCAACGTCTGGTACAAGGGCACCACCAGCAACTTCAACATCGTCATGGCCACCGCCGCCGACACCGTCATCGCGGAGGGCGAGGAGATCGTCGACGCCATCACCCCCGAGGATGTGCGCACCTTCGGTATGCTGGTTGACTATGTGGTCGAGGGAGGAAAATACTAATGGAAAAGTCTGAA
>JAFUVO010000023.1 GCA_017477525.1 Oscillospiraceae bacterium
GGCGCAGCAGTTCCGGGGGGAGGCGGCAGCGCTTTCTCGCCACAAGGTCCCACATGGCCCCGATGGAGGTGAAGCCGCAGTCGGCGATGACGCCGCGCACCGGGGCGGGGATGCCGTCCAGCCCCGCCGCCAGCATCACCGTCGTCGCGCCCATGGAGATGCCCGCCAGCCAGACCGGCAGCGCCCCGCCGGTCCGATGGGCCGCGTACTCCGCCCAGGCCAGGCAGTCATGGCGTTCCAGTACGCCGTAGCCGATGACCTCCCCGCCGCTGTCCCCGTGGGCCCGCTGCTCCGCCAGGAGCACCGCGCAGCCCTGTTCGTGCCAGAAGGGCAGGATGCTGGCGAAGTCCCGCGCCCAGGACGAGCGCCAGCCGTGCATGGCCACGATCACCCGCCGTGGCTCCGGGCAGCCGTACCAGTGCCCCGCCAGCCGTGTCCCGTCGGGGGCGCTGATCTCCACCTGCTCCATCGGCAGCGCTTTCACCCGCTCCGCAGCGGCGTTGGAATTCTCGAAGTCGCTCTTGCTGAAGCCGGTGATGAAGCCGTTCATTTTGCTCAACAGCTCCGGCTGGTTCCGGTCCATGGCACTGTCCACAAAGAGCTTCCCCACCGTGTAATACAGCCCGCCGGCGGCGGCCGCCGTCCCGGCGATGGCGGCGGGAATCCAGGCGCGGTCCGCCCTCGGCTCCGGCCGCTTCCACTCCACGTCCCCGTTCACAAGGGGCTTCCCTGCCGGGGCGCGCAGCCCGCCGGCGGCGGGGCTCGGATCTCGTTTCATATGGCCACTCTCCTTTCTTTCCGGCCCTCCACCGCCTTTTTCGCCGTGGAGAGCATCAGCTTGATGCGGTTGAGCTGGTTGACCTCGCTGGCACCGGGGTCGTAGTCGACGGCAGCGATGTTGGCCCGGGGGTAGGCTTTTTTCAGCGCCTTGATGACGCCCTTGCCCACCACATGGTTCGGCAGGCAGGCGAAGGGCTGGATGCAGACGATGTTGTCGACGCCCTCGCTGAGCAGCTCCGCCATCTCGCCGCAGAGGAACCAGCCCTCGCCGTACTGGTTGCCCAGGGACAGGAAGGGCTTCGCCAGCTCCGCGATCTTCGGCATGGGCATGGGCGGGGAGAAGCGGCGGGAGCGGCGCAGCGCCTCCACCGCCGGGGCGCGCAGGGCGTTCACCGCGTCGATGCCCACATGGGACACGATCATCGAGGCCAGGGATTCCCCTAAAAATTCGTGCTTGTAATCCTGCTCATACAGGCACTCGATGATGAAGTCCAGCAGGTCCGGCACCACGGCCTCCGCGCCCTCTTTTTCCAGCAGCTCCACCAGGTAATTGTTGGCCAGGGGCAGGTATTTCACCAAAATCTCCCCCACGACCCCCACCCGGGGCTTGCGGAGCTCGGGGGCAATGGGCAGGGCGTCGAAGTCCGCGACGATGCCCCGGCAGATCTCCCGGTGGCTCAGCCGCCGCCGTCCGGCGATCACCGCCGCGCAGCGGGTCCGCCAGGCGGCGTGGAGGGCATTGGCGCTGCCCTTCACCTTTTCGTAGGGCCGCACCCGGTAGAGGCAGCGCATCAGCAGATCGCCCCAGATCAGGGCCTGGGCCGCCTCCGCCAGCATCGGCGGGCTCAGGCGGAAGCCGGAATTTTTCTCCATGCCGTTGGCGTTGAGGGAGATCACCGGGATGTGGCCCAGCCCCGCCTTGTCCAGGGCCCGGCGGATAAAGGCGACGTAGTTGCTGGCCCGGCAGCAGCCGCCGGTCTGGCTCATCATCAGCGCCAGCTTATCGGTGTCGTAGCGTCCGGAGAGCACCGCGTCCATCATCTGCCCCACAGAGACAATCGAGGGGTAGCAGGCGTCGTTGTTGACATACTTCAGCCCCGCGTCCACGGCGGAGCGGGTGTCGTTGTTGAGCACCTCCACCCGGTAGCCATACTTGCGGAACACTGGTTCCAGCAGGTCGAAGTGGATGGGGCTCATCTGGGGGGCCAGGATCGTGTAGCCGGCCTTGAACATCTCCTTCGTGAACTCCACCCGCCGGTATTCGATGGGCTCCGGGTTGGCCCTGACGCAGTTTTCCGCCCGCATGTTCATCGCCGCCAAAAGCGAGCGGATGCGGATGCGCGCCGCGCCCAGGTTGTTCACCTCATCGATTTTCAGCACCGTGTAGAGCTTGTTGGATTTTTCCAGGATCTCGCAGACCTGGTCCGTGGTCACGGCGTCCAGGCCGCAGCCGAAGGAAAACAGCTGCACCAGCTCCAGATCGTCCCGGGTGCGGACATACTCGGCGGCGTCGTAGAGCCGGGAGTGGAACACCCACTGATCGACCACCCGCAGCGGGCGGGCGGGGATGAAGTCGAGGGGGATGCTGTCCTCGGTCAGCACCGCCAGCCCGTAGGAGGCGGCCAGCTCGGGGACGCCGTGGTTGATCTCCGGGTCGATGTGGTAGGGCCGCCCCGCCAGCACCAGGCCGCGCTTGCCGTTGGCGCTGATCCAGTCCAGCACCCGCCGCCCCTCGGCGCGGATGTCGTCCTTGGCCCGGCGCTGCTCCGCCCAGGCCAGCTTCGCCGCCGCTTTCACCTCGGCGGCGGGGATGCCCCACTCGTCCCGGCACAGCCGCACCAGCCGCTCCGTGGCGGTTTTCTCGCTGGTGAAGGCGATGAAGGGGCGGATGTAGCGCACCAGTCCCTCGCTGACGGCTTCGACGTTGTTTTTCAGGTTCTCGGGATAGGACACGACGATGGGGCAGTTGTAGTGGTTCTGGGCGTCCGGCGCCTCCTGGAACTCGAAGAACACGCAGGGGTGGAAAATCGTTCGGATCCCCTGATTGATGAGCCATTGGACGTGGCCGTGGGCCAGCTTCGCGGGGTAGCATTCAGATTCCGATGGGATCGAATCCATGCCCAGCTCGTAGATTTTCCGGGTGGAAAAGGGGGAGAGCACCGTGCGGAAGCCCAGGGCTTTGAAGAAGGTGGCCCAATAGGGGTAGTTTTCGTACATGTTGAGCACCCGGGGCAGTCCGATGGTCCCCCGTGTGGCCTCCGCCTCCGTCAGGGGCTCGTAGTCGAAGATGCGCCGGCGCTTGTAGGCGAAGAGGTTCGGCCCGGGCACGGCGGAGGCGTCGCTCTTGATCTTCTTCTCGCAGCGGTTCCCCGTGACGTAGCGCCCGCCGCCAGAGAACTCGTTGACGGTCAGCATACAGTTGTTCTCGCAGCCGGCGCAGTGGGCGGTTTTCGTGGTGTATCGCAAATTATGGATCTCTTCAAAGGAGCGCATGGAGCTTGCTCCGCCGCCCCAGCGCCGCCGGGCCAGCAGCGCCGCGCCGAAGGCCCCCATGATGCCGGAGATATCCGGGCAGACCGCCTCCACCCCCGCGATGCGCTCAAAGGCCCGGAGCACGGCTTCATTGTAGAAGGTGCCGCCCTGGACCACAATATGTTTTCCCAGTTCCCGGGCGTCGGCCAGCTTGATGACCTTGAACAGGGCGTTTTTGATGACGCTGTAAGCCAGCCCGGCGGAGATATCGGACACCTCCGCCCCCTCTTTCTGGGCCTGCTTGACGTTGGAGTTCATGAACACGGTGCAGCGGGTCCCCAAATCGACGGGGTGTTGGGCGAACAGGGCCTCCCGGGCGAAGCCGGCGGCGGTGTAGCCCAGGGAGGTGGCAAAGTTTTCGATAAAGGAGCCGCAGCCGGAGGAGCAGGCTTCGTTGAGCATCACGGTGTCGACGCTGTGGTTGCGCAGGCGGATGCACTTCATGTCCTGCCCGCCGATGTCCAGCACGCAGTCGGCCTCCGGGTCAAAAAACTCCGCCGCCGTGGTGTGGGCGATGGTTTCGACCTCCCCGTCGTCCAGGCGGAAGGCGGCCTTCAGCAGCGCCTCCCCGTAACCCGTCGAACAGGCCCGGGCGATGGTGGCCGTCACGGGCATTTCCCGGCGCAGGGCCTCGACGGCCTCCATGGCGGTGCGGATGGGGTTGCCCTGGTTGTTGGCGTAGGCGGAGAACAGCAGCTCCCCCTCCTCGCCGATCAGTGCCAGCTTGGTGGTGGTGCTCCCGGCGTCCACGCCCAGGAAGCAGTTCCCGTGGTAGTCCGCCAGCTCCGCCCGCTTCACCACAGCCCTCGCGTGGCGGGCGCGGAAGGCCGCGTACTCCGCCTCGGAGGCGAAGAGCGGGTCCAGGCGCTTGATCTCAAACTCCATTTTGACGCCCTGATTCAGGCGCTCCGCCAGCGCCGCCGGGTCCTTTCCGGCTTCTCCGCCGGCTTCCAGCGCCGCGCCCATGGCGGCGAAGAGGTGGGAGTTCTCCGGGTCGACGGTGGTCTCGGGCGTCAGGCCCAGGGTGCGGATAAAGGCTTTCTTCAGCTCCGGCAAAAAGTGGAGCGGCCCGCCGAGGAAGGCCACGCAGCCCCGGATGGGCTTGCCGCAGGCCAGGCCGGAGATGGTCTGGTTCACCACTGCCTGGAAAATCGAGGCCGCCAGGTCAGCCATGGAGGCTCCCTCATTGATCAGGGGCTGGATATCGGTTTTGGCGAACACGCCGCAGCGGGCGGCGATGGTGTAGAGCTCTTTATAATCCGCCGCGGCGGCGTTGAGCCCGGCGGCGTCGGTTTGGAGCAGGGCGGCCATCTGGTCGATGAAGGAGCCGGTGCCGCCGGCGCAGACGCCGTTCATGCGCTCCTCCAGCCCGCCCCGGAAATAGATGATCTTCGCGTCCTCGCCGCCCAACTCTATGGCGACGTCGGTCTGGGGGCAGGAGTGTTCCAGCGCCCCCGCCACCGCCACAACCTCCTGCACAAAGGGGATATCGAGGGCTTTGGCAAGGTTGATGCCCCCGGAGCCGGTGACGCGCAAATCCAGCCGGCACGGCCCCAGCTTCGCCGCCGCGTCGCGCAAAAGCGCGGCCAGCGTTTCCTGGGTGTGCGCCTGGTGGCGGCGGTAGTCTCCGAATATGATGTTTCCCTCGCCGTCCAGCACCACTAACTTGACCGTGGTGGAGCCGACGTCGATGCCCGCGCGGTATGTTACCATGTTTCTCTTCCTTCTCTATATCATGCTTTTTGTACCCTTGTGTTTTCCCGCCCGAAGGGGGAGAAACACAATCGGGAATCGGTTTTCCTGCTTTTCCTCCCCCTTCGGGGGAGGAAAACAACTCATAAAGAGCCGCCGCGGCGGACGCGGTGACATATATGATATCACACCCTGTCAAGAAAGACATGAATTTTGTGTGAAATTTCGGTTGTCAAAGAAAGCCGCGTCGGTTATAATAGCGCAAAAAGCCGGAGGATGCAAGGCTTTAGAGCGCAGACGCCGGAACGGAGATGAAAAAAATGGAAGAGAGCAGCAACTTTATCCACGAGTTTATCAAAGAGGACACCGCCCCCGGCGGGGCTTACGCGGGCATGGAGGTCCACACCCGCTTCCCCCCGGAGCCCAACGGCTACCTCCACATCGGCCACTGCAAGGCCCTGTGCATCGACTTCGGCACGGCGGAGAAGTTCGGCGGCAAGTGCAACCTCCGCATGGATGACACCAACCCCACCAAGGAGGACGTCGAATACGTCGACGCCATCAAAGAGGACATCCACTGGCTGGGCTTTGACTGGGGCGACCGCTTTTACTACGCCTCCGACTACTTTGACACCATGTACGAGTACGCCGAGGCCCTCATACGCAAGGGCCTGGCCTACGTCTGCGAGCTGAGCCCGGAGCAGTTCCGGGAGTACCGGGGGGACGTCAACACCCCTGCCCGCTCCCCCTGGCGGGACCGGCCGGACAGCGAGAGCCTCGACCTGTTCCGCCGGATGCGGGCCGGGGAGTTCCCCGAGGGCAAATACACCCTCCGGGCGAAGATCGACCTGGCCAGTGGCAACTTCAACATGCGGGACCCGGTGCTTTACCGCATCAACTACGCCCACCACCACCGCCAGGGGGACAAGTGGTGCATCTACCCGATGTACGACTTCGCCCACCCCATCGAGGACGCCTTAGAGGGCATCACCCACTCCCTGTGCTCCCTCGAATTTGAGGACCACCGGCCCCTCTATGACTGGGTGGTCAGCAACGTGCCCATCCCCCACCACAAGCCCCGGCAGATCGAGTTTGCCCGCCTGGGCATCAACTACACGGTCATGAGCAAACGCAAGCTGCGCCGTCTGGTGGAGGAGGGCCGGGTCAGCGGCTGGGACGACCCCCGGATGCCCACCCTCTGCGGCCTGCGCCGCCGGGGCTATACCCCCCGCTCCATCCGCAACTTCTGTGAGCGCATCGGCGTGGCGAAGGTCAGCTCTACCGTCGAGTTCGGTTTTTTGGAGCACTGCCTCCGGGAGGACCTGAACGAGAGCGCCATGCGCGCCATGGCGGTGCTGCGCCCGGTGAAGCTCACCATCGCCAACTACCCCGAGGGCCAGAGCGAGAAGGTGGAGGTGGAGAACAACCCCAACGACCCCGCCGCCGGAACGCGGCAGGTGGCCTTCTCCCGCAACCTCTATGTGGAGGCGGAAGACTTTCTGCCCGCTCCGGTCCCCAAATTCAAGCGCCTGTACCCCGACGGCCCGGAGTGCCGCCTCAAGGGGGCTTACCTGATCCGCTGCACCGGCTGCGCCACGGACGAGGCCGGGAATGTGACGGAGATTTTCGCGGAGTACGACCCGGACAGCCGCGGCGGCGACCCCGCCGACGGGCGCAAGGTCAAGGGCGCGACGCTGCACTGGGTCGACGCCGCCACAGCCGTGGACGCGGAGGTGCGGCTCTACGGCAACCTCTTCTCCGACGAGAACCCCGACGCCGCCGACAAGGATTTTATACAGTGCCTGAACCCGGATTCCCTCGAAGTGCTGACGGGCTGCAAGCTGGAAGCCATGCTGGCCTCCGCCGAGGCTCCGGCGGATTACCAGTTTTTGCGTCTGGGCTACTTCTGCGTAGACAGCCGCGACAGCGCCCCGGGACGTCTGGTGTTCAACCGCTCCGCTGCGCTGAAGGACGGGTTTAAAAAGTAATAGAAGCGCAATTCCCCGCCTTACGGCGGGGAATTAAACTGAAAAAATCCAGAGAAAGAAAGGACCATGCGCACATGAATTTAATCTACGGCATCAAGGACCGCCCGAAATTCGGGCAGGTCATCCTGTTCGCGCTGCAGCAGCTTCTGGCCATCATGGCCGCCACCATCGCGGTGCCCTCGGTGGTCAACCAGGTCACCGGCTCGGCGCTGACCGCCTCCGCCGCCCTGTTTGGCGCGGGCGTCGGCACCATCGTCTACCTGCTGTTCACGAAAAGCTCCTCGCCGGTGTTTTTGGGCTCCTCCTTCGCTTTTTTGGGGCCCATGTTCTCCGCCTTCGGCGGCGCGGCCTCCATGGCGGCGGGCTACTGGGGCCTGGTCATCGGCGCGGCCATGGCGGCGGCGGTGTACGTGGTCCTCGCCATCGTTGTCAAGCTCTGCGGCATCGCCTGGATCGTGCGCCTGATGCCCCCGGTTATCATCGGCCCCACCGTCGCCATCATCGGCCTGAGCCTCTCCGGCAACGCCGTAGCGGACCTCATGTCCTCCAGCGTCGAGGGCGGCAGCACCTATACGGCCCTGATCTGCGGATTGTTCACCATGGCGGTGGTCATGGTCTGCTCCACCTACGGAAAGCGCATCGGGCGGCTGATCCCCTTCATCATCGGCGTTTTGGCTGGCTACGCCCTGGCCAGCGTCCTGGCCCTGATCGGCCGCGCCACGGGAAATCCCGCCCTGGTGGTCATCAACTACGCCGCCTTTGAAAACTGCGGCTTCCTGAAAGCGCCGGATTTCAACTTCCTCCTGGGCGGCGGGGGCCTCGGCGAGATCAGCGGCAGCTACCTGCTGACCATCTTTTCCGCCTACGTGCCTGTGGCCTTCGTGGTCTTCGCGGAGCATCTGGCCGACCACGAGAACCTCAGCACCATCGTGGGAGAAAACCTGCTGGCCCGCCCCGGCTTGACACGGACGCTGCTGGGCGACGGCATCGGCTCCTTCTGCGGGGCCTTCTTCGGCGGCTGCCCCAACACCACCTACGGCGAGTCCATCGCCTGCGTTGCCATCACCCGCAACGCCTCCACCGTCACCATCTGGGGCTGCGCCGTGCTGTGCATCCTGATCTCCTTCATCGCCCCACTGATGGCCTTTTTGCAGACCATCCCCAGCTGCGTCATGGGCGGCGTCTGCGTGACCCTCTACGGCTTCATCGCCGTCAGCGGCTTCAAAATGCTGCAGCGGGTCAACCTCAACGAAAACCGCAACCTCTTCGTCGCCTGCGTGATCTTCATCACCGGCGTGGGCGGGATGGCGGTGTCCTTCGGCGCGGTGGAGATCCGCACCGTGGCCTGCGCCCTGATCCTCGGCATTTTGACCAACCTCCTGCTCTCCGGCAAGCCCGAGGGCGAGAATGACCAGCCCCCGCTGCAGAAGTAAGACATACCCGAAACGCTCCTCCAAGGGGGGCGTTTCGGGTATGATTCTTTCTAAACTATCCCTCCCCCGCCGGGGGAGGGATAGTTTGTTTTTACGCGAGCACCACAAAGGACTGAGCTTCCAGCGTCAGTTTTCCGGTTTCGGCCCTGCCGCCGCCGATGGCGTAAATTGTTTTCATGCCCTCGGCGTGTACCGGGGCGGAGGCGGGGGCGCCGGAGGGGTTGAGCGCCAGGAGCAGCCCGCCGCGGCGGTAGACAAAGGCCTCGCCCTTTTCCGCGTGGACGATTTCAAGGTTCGCGTTCTCCCGCAGCTCCGGGCGCTCTGTCCGCAGCGCCAGAAGGGCGCGGACCGTGTGCAGCAGCGCCTCCGGGTCGGCCTCCTGGGCCGCCACCGTCGGGGCGTCGGGGGCGGGGTCGACAGGGAGATAGAGGCTGTCCGGGCAGCCGCCGGAGAAGCCCAGGTTCCTGCCGCCGTCCCACTGCATCGGGGTGCGGGAGCCTGTGCGGAAATATCCGCCCTCCTTGCTGGGCAGCTCCTGGTAGCGCATCCCGATCTCATCCCCGTAGTAGAGGAAGGGGACGCCCGGCATGGTGAACAGGAAGGCGTAGGCCAGCTTCAGCTCCCGCGTGTCCAGGTTCCAGCTGGGGCGCACGGTGTCATGGTTGCAGGTTATCAGGGAGATGTAGCCCTTGTGCTTCGTGGCCTCGTACTGCTCCAGATACGGTTTTAAGAAGCGGCGGATATCCCCGTCGCCCTCCCGGCGGAAATAGCTGTTGTCCGTACCGTCGGGGTGGACCAGCTTATAGTCCCGCATCAGGGAGGGGTAGCCCGTCCAAGGGTCGTTGAGGCAGAAAGCCGCGTCGAAGCCGCAGCTGATGGCCAGGGGGGCGTTGCTCCACTCCGCGATCAATGCCGCCTCGGGGTATTCCGCGTCCAGCATGGCGCGGACGTCGCGCCAGACCGCCCCGGTGCCGCTGCGCTCCGGGTCGTCGAATTTGACCAGGGACTCCGCCATATCAACCCGGAAGCCGTCGCAGCCGTGGTCCAGCCAGAAGCGCATCACGTTCTTCATGGCCTCCCGGGTGGCAACAGCGGCGGGGTGGTCCGTCGGGATCTGCCAGGGCTCCGAGGGGTGCAGGAAACCGTAATTCAGCGCGGGCTGGCACTTGAAGAAGTTCAGGACGTACACCCCGCTGCGTTCGCTCTCCCCGCCCACAAAATTGAGGCCTGTGGCCCGCTCAAAGCAGAAATCGGTCCAGATGTAGCGGTCGCTGTACTCCCCCCGCTCCGCCCTCTGGCTCTCCCGGAACCAGGGGTGCTCCTCCGAGGTGTGCCCCGGCACCAGGTCCAGCAGGACGCGGACGCCCCTTTTGTGGGCCTCGCCAAAGAGGCGGTAGAGGTCGTTGTTCGTGCCGTAGCGGGGAGCGACCAGCTTGTAATCCCGCACGTCGTAGCCCGCGTCCTTGAAGGGGGAGTCGAAGCAAGGGTTGAGCCACAGGGCGTTGCAGCCCAGGGAGCGGATGTAATCCAGCTTTTCGATGATGCCGTTGATGTCCCCAATGCCGTCGCCGTTGGTGTCATAAAAGGACTGGGGATAAATTTCGTAGAATATCGCGCCGGCCAGCCATGATGCCGCCATAGTTTACGCGCCTCCTTTGATTTATTTCTTCCCTCCCGCCGGGAAGAATCGCTCGTGCTGTATCAGTTCGCCGTGAGGGAACGCAGTTCCTCAAGGGCGAGACCGGAAACGATGGATATCTCTTCCAGAGAATATCTGCCTGATGAAAACATTTTCAACGCTATTTCGCGGGCTTTTTTCTGTTCACCGATCTGCTGGCCGATCTGTTGGCCGATCTGCTGGCCGAGCTGCTGGCCGATCTGCTGGCCAATCTGCCTGCCTTTTTCCCGCTCCTGATCGAGTTCATCCTTCATCAACTCTCGCAAAGCCTGACACATCTTGTCATCCCTCCTGATAAGCTCATACAAATCCATATTCGCGGCGACACTCACCTGCAGGATGGAATCAATTATCGCTTTTTCACTTTGTTCGGTTTCCGTCCGGGACTCCTGCAAAAACCGGCGCACGTCGGCTTCCTGCGCGTTTCGCGTCAATATCCGTTTTTTCCGAAATTCCCGTTCCAGCGCGCTGCAAAAACCGGGGTGCCACTGGATTTTTTCGACAGCCTTTGTCATTTGCCCGCCATCTCGGCGGCGGTGTCGAGGGCGATCTCCATCATCTGGGTGAAGGAGGTCTGGCGCTGCTCCGCGGAGAGGCATTCGTCCAGGTACAGGTGGTCGGAGATCGTGAGGATGCCCAGGGCCCGCTTGCCCAGGCGGGCGGCATTCATGTACAGCCCGGCGCACTCCATTTCCACGGCCAGGACGCCCATTTTCCGCCAGGGGTCCATGCCGTCGGAGCCGTCGCTGTAGAAATTGTCCGCGCTGAGCACGTTGCCCACCCGGGGCGCAACGCCCCGGGCCTGGGCGCAGCGCATCGCCTGGTTTAAGAGCGTATAGTCCGCCACGGGGGCGAAGGTACCGGGCAGGGCGAACTGGTGGGCGAAGTTGGAGTCGGTGCAGGCGCCGGAGGCAAGCACAATATCCATTGTGTGCAGATCGTCCTGGATGCTGCCGGCGGAGCCGATGCGGATGATATTATCGACGTCGTAGGCGCTGTAGAGCTCCCAGCTGTAAATGCCGATGGCGGGGATCCCCATGCCGGAGGCCATGACCGTCACGGGAACGCCCTTCCAGGAGCCGGTATAGCCCTGGACGCCCCGGACGTTGTTGACAAGGACCGGATCAGTCAGAAATGTCTCGGCGATGAATTTGCTGCGCAGCGGGTCGCCGGGCATCAGCACGGTTTTGGCGATCTCGCCCTTCTTCGCGGTGTTGTGGGGGGTGGGAATGCTTACGGACATGGGGAATACCTCCTCTTTTTTCTCTATGGCGCTTCGTAAAGCGCCAGAAATTCTTCCAGGCAGAGATTGTGCTCTTTCATATATTTCGCGGCCTCCACGCCCACGTAGCGGAAATGCCAGGGCTCGTAGATGACCTTGGTGATATCCTCCTTGTCCTGCGGGTAGCGCAAAATAAAGCCGTACTCCGCGCAGTGCTCGTTCATCCACTGGAACATCGCGGTGTTTTCCAGGGCGCTGTTTTTGACCTCATAATACCGGTCCGTGATATCCGCGCTCAGTCCCGTCTGGTGCTCGCTGGTTCCCGGCGGCAGGACGATGGTCTTGGCCACCTCCTCGCCGTATTGGGAGACCTTCCGCTCATACAGATATTTCTGGGTGTAATAATCCCGGTAGGCGGAGCTGAGGTAAACGCTGAGCCCCTGGTCCCTCGCCCCCTGGATGAAGGCGGCCAGGGCCTCCGCCGCGCGGACGTCGAAATACTGCCCGTTCTCCACCTCCGCCAGCTCCGGCGCGTAGTCGCCGATGGGGTGGTCGATGTTGGCCAGAAGCAGTTCCCAGCCCGTCACATCGACCTCCGGCAGGTAAGGCGTCGGCTCCGGCGTTGGTTCCGGCTCCGGCTCCGGCTCCGGCGTTGGTTCCGGCTCCGGCTCCGGCGTGGGTTCGGGCGCCGGCGTGGGGGAAGGGGTGGGCGGAAGGGTGGGAGTCGTAATTTCCGACGGCGGGAACAGCAGATCCGTGGGCCGCCCCTGGCAGCCCGCCGCCAGCAGCGCCGCCGCCAGCAGCGCGAAAAGAATACGGTGCGTTTTTTCCATTCGTTTCCTCCTCAGGCACCGGAGCTGAGCGCGTAAAATTCCTCCAGGCAGAGGTTTTTGTCCGCCATATATCTGGCCGCGTCCTCTCCGACATAGCGGAAATGCCAGGGCTCGTACCATCCGGTAATGTCCTGCTTTTCCTTTGGGTAGCGGTAAATAAAGCCGTATTCCGCGCAGTGCTCCTGCAGCCACAGCAGAAGCGGCAGCCGCGCGGCCTGTTCCGCGTCCAGCGGCGTCTGGGCGCTGTCCATGATGTCGGCGCACAGCCCGAGCTGATGTTCGCTGGTACCGGGGTAAGCGACAAATTTGCGGGCCATCTGTTCCGCCTCCGCATACTCAATGCCCTGGTTCTCGGAAATCACGGTGGCGCGGCCATAGAATATCGTCGCCTGGGACTTATAGGGCCGGTAGGCCGTGCGGACATAGACCTCATAACCCGCCGCCTCCGCGCCGTCCAGCATGGCTTCCAGACGTTCGATGGCGCGGCTGTCAAAATACTGGCTATAGATCCCGCCGCGGATGGCCGTGACGTTCTCCGGGGAGAAGGATGCGGAGAGGGAGTTGTCGTTGTTGACCAGCTTCAGGTACCAGGCGTTGAGGTCGACGCCGGGAAGCTCCGCTTCCAAGTCGATCACCGGCTCTTCCGTGGGCTCCAGCGTGGGCGGAGGCGGCTCCGGCGTGGGCTCCGGCGTGGGCCACAGCTCCGCCTCCGTGGGGCCGGCGGCGTCCTCCCTGGCCGGCGACACCCGCGTGCTGACCACGGTCAGCAGGGCCAGACACATGGCGAACATCAGAATACGAAGGTTTTTTAAGGTCATACGCTTATCCCCCGCAGGCGTGGCTGCCGCCCTCCCCCAGGGAAAGGCGGCAGGACAAATATCAGATGCAGCTGGCCTTGATGTCGATCAGGGCATCATAGGTGATGCAGCTGATTTCAAAGGCCAGGGTCCCGCTGTCGCTCCCCAGCACGGCGGTGCCTTTCCCCATGCCGTCGCGCTGCACATGGCGCAGCCTGCTCCCCCAGTCCTCCGCCAGGCGCTCCGCCAGCAGCTCGACCGTGGGCTTTTCCTCCGCGGAAAAGCTGTAGAGCCCGCGGTTTGTGAGACATTCCCGGCTGACATAGAAGTAGTACAGGTTTCCGGTCTCCGCGTCCATGCACACGTCCATCCAGTTGTGCCAGTCGCCCTGGACCTGGAGCCACATGCGGCACAGCCGCAGCTGGGTATCCCCCCCGGTGACCACCGTGTACTCGCTGCCCTGGGCGATGGGCCTGTCCAGGGCCAGGTCGTTGATATAGCGTTCCACCAGCTCGTCCATCCGCGCCTGGCAGAGCTCCGCCGTTTTCGATGCCGGGCGCTCCACCTTTCGGACCTCGATTTCGCCGGCGTCCCCGTACCAGTAGCCGGCAAACAGGGCGGCCTTCAGCTCCGTCGCGGAATTGGAAGCACCATCCCCGGCGCCGGAGGCGGACTGGCCGGAGGCGGTCCGCCGGAAGGCCAGAGGGAGCAGCAGCGCCACCAGCAGCAGCACAGCGGTAACGCCGGCCAGGGCAAAAAACCTGGTCTGTTCATTCCAGCGGAGCTTTGTCAGCTTGTTCCACACGCTCCGTGCCTCCCCTCACAAGGATCCGCACCGTAGTGCCGGTTCCCAACTCACTGGTGTATTCCAACTTCGTGCCGTGGAGCTCCGCGATGCGCTGGCAGAGCGCCAGGCCGAGCCCCGCGCCGTTCTGGGCGCGGGAGCGGGACTTGTCCACCATATAAAACGGCTCCGTGATCCGGCTCAGTTCCTCCCGCGGGATGCCCCGCCCATGGTCCTGGACATAGATGGCGTAACCGCCGTCCTCCGGCTTCCCGTACAGCTCGATAACGCTGTTGCGCTTGCTGGCCTTCCTGGCGTTGTCGATGAGGTTAATCAGCAGGGTCTTGAACAGGTCCGGCTCCACCATCAGGTAGCCCGGCTCCCAGCGGATGTCCAGCGTGATCCCCTCGCTGCTCAGGGAGGGGACGGTCACGGCGGCAATGGCGCGGATGAAATAGCCCACCTCAAAGCGCCGCAGCTCCAATTCCTGCTTGCCCGCCACGATGATGTCCATGAGCTTCAGGGAGAGCGCTTCCAGGCGCTTTCCCTCAGAGAAAATATAACCCGCTGCGGTGAAGCGGGTCTTGGGCGTCATGTCCTTGCTGCGCAGCATGTCCGCGTAGCCGATGATGGCGGTGAGGGGCGTTTTGAGCTCATGGGCAAAGGAGCCGATGAACTCCTCCCGCCGGGCGGCGACATTCTCCAGATCCGCGATATTTTTTTCCAGTTCCCCGATGCGCCGGCGCTGCAGGCGCGATTCCCGGTTTTCATCGGCGTCGGACAGGGCGGAGAAGGCGTAGGCCGCGAAGCCGGAAATGCCGACGGCGAAGAGCAGGAACACCACGTAGGCGCCATAGTAGCCCGCCGCCTCCGGAACCAGCGCCAGGGTGATACACTCCCAGACGCACAGCAGGATTTCCGCCACCATGGCGGCGGCGACGCCGAGCTTCAGGGGTCTTGTCAAACGTAGCTTCATGGATACCCTGTCAAACCTCCAGACGGTATCCCACCTTATAGATGGCCTTGATTTTATCCTCCCAGTGCAGCTTTTTCCGCAGGCGCTGCACATGCAAATCGACGGTCCGGGAGTCGCCCATGTAGTCGCTGCCCCAGACGTGCTCGTAGAGCGTTTCCCGGAACAGGGCGATATTGCGGTTGCGGGCAAACAGGAGCAGCAGCTCATATTCCTTCATGGTGAGCTGGATCTCCTTGTTCCCCCGGCGGACGGAGCGGGAACGGGTGTCGATCACCACGTCGTCCACGACGATCTCCGTCTGCGTTTTCCCTGCCCGGCGGAGGATGCTCTCCACCCGCGCGAGAAGCTCGACGATTTCAAAGGGCTTGGTCAGGTAGTCGTCCGCCCCCAGGCGGAGTCCCTTGACCTTGTCCTCGGTGCTCCCCTTCGCGGTCAGGAAAATCACGGGGATTTCCATGGGGCGGATATATTCCAGCACCTCGTAACCGTCCGCGCCGGGCAGCATGATGTCCAGCAGCACCAGGTCAAAGCGCTCCTTCTCCACCGCGTCGCAGGCCGCGATGCCGTCATAGACGCAGGTACAGCGGTAGCCCGCCTCTGTATGGTTCATTTCGATCAGGTCATTGATCGGCTTTTCATCCTCGACAACTAAAATCCGAATCACCCTGGCACCTCCGTTCCCATCTGTCGGAAAAACGCGAGTAAAAATGATGCCCGCCTATATTTTTATCAGTGTAGCACATTGTTCCGCCATTGTCAAAGCTTTATCCGTTTCCGGACCGGACTTGTATACCGCGGCGAACATGGCAAAAGCGATATTGACAAATATTCGCTTTCGCGATAAGATTTTGCGGACAGCTCCGGCGGATGGAGGGAATTTTGCCCCGATGGGGCGGAAAATATAATCTGGGAGGCACCAAATGAACGAGTTTATCGCAAAACGCAACGCGCTCCTGGCGGAGAAGCTGATCCGCGGCCTGCAGTCCCGCAATATGAGCGGCTATTACGCCCCCGACAGCGCGGAGGCGCTGCGCATCGCGCTCTCGCTGATTCCCGAGGGCGGCAGCGTCACCATGGGCGGGGCGACGAGCGCCCACGAGCTGGGCCTGGTGGAGGCGGTCAAGGCCGGGAACTTCCGCTTCATTGACCGCGACGCGATGGAGGACAAGCGGGCGGCCATGCTGGCGGCCTACGACGCGGATGTGTTCCTCACCAGCGCCAACGCCATCACCGAGGACGGGATCATGGTCAACATCGACGGCAACGCCAACCGGGTGTCGGCCATCGCCCAGGGGCCGAAAAAGGTGCTTTTTATCGCCGGCATGAACAAGGTATGTCCCGACCTCGACACCGCGATGAAGCGCGCCCGGAACGTGGCCGCCCCCATCAACGCCCTCCGCGTGGGCGTGAACACCCCGTGTACCAAAACCGGCGCCTGTATGGATTGCAAATCCCCGGATACCATCTGTTGCCAGTTCCTGATTACCCGCTTTTCGCGGCACCCGGGGCGCATCCATGTCATTTTGGTGAACGGGGATTTGGGATTTTAATGAAAAATTTGTCACCGTTCAGGCCCCTGTGGGGCCTGAACAGTGACATAAAAATGATGGAAAAGGACGGATTATGGCGAGAAAACGGAAGAAATACCAGAAACGGAAAAAAGCTCCCCTGCCGGAGGGGATGATGCGGGCGCAGGAGATCACGGAGGAGCTGGGGCTCTCGGAGCAGGCGCTCCGGGCCTATCTCCCGGAACCGGCGGAATATATCGCGGTAGGGCGCGGGCGCCAGGTGGCCTGCTGGCGGCGGGCGGACGTGGAACGGCTGCTGCGGACCAATCCCCGGGCGCGGGCCGCGGCGGACACCGTTTTGGAGCGCCGGAAGCGGCGGGCGGAGGCCCGGGCCTATGCCCGCCAGCGGGAGGCGGTGTTTTCCTACCTCTCCGGGGAATTTGGGCTGGACAACCTGCTGCGCCGCGCCGCCTTTCTGGACCGGCGCTTTGTGCTGCATGTGGGGCCCACGAACTCCGGGAAAACCTACGACGCCATTGAGGCCCTGCGCGCCGCCGGCTCCGGGGCTTACCTGGGGCCGCTGCGGCTGCTGGCATTGGAGATGTTCGACAAGCTCAACGCCCAGGGCTGCCGCTGTACGCTCCTGACGGGGGAGGAAAAAATTGAAGTCGACGGGGCCAGCCATGTGGCCTCCACCATCGAGCTGTGCTCCTTTCGGGAGCGCTACGACGTGGCGGTGATCGACGAGGCGCAGATGCTTGCCGACCCCTCCCGGGGCGCCCACTGGACGCGGGCGCTGCTGGGGGTCGACGCATCCGAGGTCCACGTCTGCCTCGCGCCGGAGGCGCGGGAGATCATCTGCTGGCTGCTGGACCAGATCGGCGCGCCCTATACCGTCCGGGAGCACAAGCGGCTCTGCCCGCTGATTTTTGCCGGCAAATTCGGCGGCTGGGACGAGGTGCAGCCCGGGGACGCGCTGATCACCTTCTCCCGCCGGGGGGTGCTGGGCATCTCGGCGGAGCTGGAAAAGCGCGGGGTCCGGGCCAGCGTGATTTACGGGGCGCTGCCCCCCGAGTCCCGGCGGGAGGAGGTGCGCAAATTCGCCCGGAAGGAGACAACGGTGGTGGTGGCCACGGACGCCATCGGCATGGGGATTTCCCTGCCCATCCGGCGCATTATCTTCTGCGAAACGCAGAAATACGACGGCGTTTCCCGCCGCCCGCTGAACAAGGTCGAGATCCAGCAGATCGCGGGCCGGGCGGGGCGCTACGGCATTTACAGCGTGGGCGGGGTGCTGACCTTTTCCGACGAGGACCTGGTGCGCCACGCGCTGCAGGGGCCGGCGAAGCAGATCCACTCCCTGACCACGCCCTTTCCCACCGCCGCGCTGGCCTCGGAATACCCGCTGGATATGCTGCTCCACGCCTGGCAGGAGCTTCCGCCGGACGAGCGGGAGCAGAAGGCGGACATGTCCGACGCGCTGGTGCTGCTCCGGGTGCTCAGCCGGGACGCGGCGAACTTCTCTTCGCTGGACCGGGGGCTGGTCTACGACCTGATCACCTGCCCCGTCGACACCCAGACGCGGGAGCTGGTGCTGTACTGGGCCGACTGCGTCCGGGCCATTCTGCGGGGCCGCCGCGTTCCCCAGCCCCGCTTCGATCTGGAAACCCTGGAGGGCTGCGAGAACCAGTACAAGGCCTATGACATCCGCTGCCAGCTGCTGCGCCGGGTGGGCATCGACGAGTCCGTGACGAAGGAGAAGCGGGAGCTGGCCGGGCGCATCAACGCCTTTCTGGCCCAGGACAAGCAGTTTTTACAGCGCAAGTGCCCGGAGTGCGGCCGTCTTTTGTCCTTCGACTGGCCCTTCCGCACCTGTGACAAATGCCATTTCCGCCGGCGTTAGGCGCCGCCCGGGCGGAGGGGAATCAGGCTTCTCGGCCGTCGTCCCCCTCCGCCCCGCCTGTTTCGCTCCGAAAGCGTTCCTCGCTGTCATAGAGCCGGTCCAGATGCCGGGCGAAATAAATGCCGCCGCCTTTGGCCTTGTGGATCAGGTCCCGCCGGCTGGGGAGGGCGCAGCCGTAGGCTTCCACGAGCTCCTGCCGCAGTTCGCGGACGCTGATGCTGCCCGCAGCGCGGATCAGCTGTTCTTCAAAGCCGTGGACGGTAAGCCAGTGGCTGCCCTTCGCCAGTACGATGGCCTTGTAGGCGCTGCAGTGGGAAAAACGCCGGTCGGTCAGCAGCAGGCTGCCGAAAAACCAGTCGCCGAAGCCGCAGCCGTCCAGGGCTGAACGAAATCCGCTCAGGCGCAGAGAACGCGCGGTAAAGTAAACCCCGTCCTGCGCAAAGGCATAGACCGCGTCGCGGTAGTTCCGGATATCCTCCCGTGTGACGCCGAGCTGCTCCAGCCGGCCCATGCTGATCAGCCGGTTCGGCTCATATTCCACAACCGCCAGAGTGTTCTTCAAATCAATCACCGCGGCGGCAAAAGCCTGGATATAGGTATATTTCCGGCGCAACTCCGTGATATCCAGCTGTTCCTCCGCCGTCAAAAGCTTCCGGAAGTAGGCATCCAGGCTGCTGTGATTGCGCAGCGCGTACTGGCTGAGGGTGCTGAAGCCCATTTGCTTGAGGTTGTAGGGGTTGATCTCCTCCGGGTCCGCGCCGGGCACGGTCCGGGTGTAGATCTGCTTCAACTGTTCGACGTAATAAAAATCCTCGTCCAGCGCCGTCAGCAGGGCATCGCGGGCCTTTTCGCTCATAAGCTTCTGTTCGACGCTGTACATGCCGTGGTGGTAATAGGGAGCCAGCGGCGTAAGATAGGTGCCGGCCACCGTGGTGGCGTCGTAGCCGTATTCCCTGTGGATCAGCTGCACCAGGTCCGGCAGGGAAATCGGCGCGTGATCTGCCATGAGCGCGAAGAGGGCGGCGTCCCTGTCGAAGGTTCCGAAGCAGATATTGGGCGAACGTTCCAGCCTGAAATCGTGGAAGCTGCCCTCGGGAAGCGTTTTGCGCAGCAGATTATGCAGCTCATAGCGGTCCCGGATGTCGTAGCGCGCCAGCAGCTTCGGATGCTCGTTCAGGAGCTTTTGCGTGGAGATCTCAATGTTTTCAAATTTATCGAGGCCAAGGGCGATGAACAGCTCCGTAAAATCCCTGCCATCCACATCATAGGCCCGCATCGTCCCGCCGTATTTCCAGAGAAGGAAATGGGCGTCAGCCAGACGGTTGACCCTGCCGCGTTTTTCTGTTTCGCTGAGATAAAAGTCCGGGTCATCCACACCGAGTTCCCGGAGGAAGCGGTTATAGCGCTGCCGGAACTCTTCAATGTCCGTATCCTCGACGCAGAAATGTTCAACGGCGTATCTCTCCAGGGCCGCCCGTTTTTTCGGGATCCACCGGCCCCCCAGCAGCAGCTTGTCCCTGTGGTAGAACGCCAAGAGGCGCTGCCGTATTTCCGCATCCAACAGCGGATCCCCCAGGGCCTCTGTCAGGTCCTTTCTGCCGCGCCTGACCGTGATCAGGTCCAGATAAACCATCGCGGCGGGGGAAAGGCCCAGCCACTCCCCGATCGCCTTTCGGTCAAAGCTGTAGGCCGCGTAAAAATAGCGGTAGTAATCCTCCGCGAACAGGGAAACGCCGCAGGCTTCGTTCTGCCATGCGCGCACGGTTTCAATGCCGTTTTTCACAATCTGCCGGGCCCATTCGCCCGTCATATGGAAAACCCTGCCCAGCTCTCCCAGCGTGGATCCCCGCAGGCGCTGTTGAAGGAGCTCCCGCCGCTGGCCTTTAAGCTTCGGGCAGCGGGAGAGGGCTTCGGGAAAGCTGGGATAGACCCGATACCAGCGTGAATCCACGTACCTCAGCTCGCCCGCCGCCTGCAGGCTGCCGGCACAGCGCTTGAGCTGCTCCCGGGGAGCGTTCTCCGGCAGACGCCTTGAGAAATCCCGGAGTCCCAGTCCCGCGAAGGGCGTCTTGGAATAGAGCCGGAGAATCTGCGCGCAAAGCTCCCCGTCCTTGGGGGGCGAGGGGAGAATACTGTCCGCATCCCCGGAAAACGCCGCCGCAAGGCCGTCCCTGTGGGCCTGCAGCCAGGAGCTGCGCCATTCCAGCACGCTGTTGACGGAGCCCTTCCCCATGGCCGATATGGCGTAAAGCTCTGCCTCGCTCAAAAACAGGATATCGCTGAGCCGGGTATAGCCATTTTTGAGCAGCTGGTTCCGCGCGCGGCTGCTCAGGCCCAGCAGGGCGATATCCTGATCGTGTTTTTTTGCGTATTTCAGCGCCAGATCCTGGTGCTCCGGAAGGCAAATCCACGCGAACAGCCCGGAATCGGCCGGGACAGGCGTTGCCCCCGGCCGATTCGCGCCGGCCGGGAGCTGCCGGTACCGGGCGGCCTGCTCCACAATTTCCTTTGTGGTTTTGATTCCGGCGCTCGGCAGCTCCCGCAGCCGTTCCTCCGGACATTGCAGCAGGTCATGCACCGTGCATATTCCCGCGCGGCGCAGCACATTGGAGGCCCTGGCGGAAAGGCCGATCCCGTCAATGCTCAGTTTTTTCAAGTCCATATCCTCAGCCTCAAACTCCGCCCCCGGAGGGGCCGGAAAACGCCAGCGTCCAAATGGCCGCATTTCCCCTGAATGTCTGAGATATTTTAGCATCTTGCAGAGGACAGGTCAATATATTTGCGCATAAAATCCAGACAAATTTTGACATCGCCGGTCGAAAAATGGCTGACTCGCAGAATATGCGGTGCATAAAAATTTATATACAGAGCTGCCCCGCCAATAAAGGCGGGGCAGCTCTGTAGAAAAAGGATGCGCCCGGCGGCGCAACCGCGCTTACTGTTCCAACTCTTCCTGGCTGACGAGGCGGACACCCGCGCCGCTGAGGGCCTCGCAAGCCTTGTCGTTGTCCGTCACGCGGAAGACCATGTAGGCGCCCTCCTGGCGGCTGCCGACAAAGGCGTACATATACTCCACGTTCACCCCCGCGTCATTGAGGGCGGACAGGGTCTGCTCCAGCCCGCCCGGCGTGTCCGGTATCGCGGCGGCGATGAGCGGGGTGACGCTGTGGACGTAACCCGCCTCCCGGAGGACGGCGGAGGCGGCCTCGACATCCCGGACAATCACGCGGGCGATGCCGAACTCGCTGGTCTCGGCCAGGGAGAAGGCCCGCATGTCGACCCCCTTCTCCGCCAGGACGCGCACCATGGCCAGGAGCGAGCCCGGGCGGTTTTCCAGGAATACGGAAATCTGGTTGACGTTCATGTTTTTCCCTCCAATTTAAATTTTGCGCCTGTCAATGACGCGGACGGCCTTGCCCTCGCTGCGGGCGATGCTCTTCGGGGCCACCAGCGTGACCTTTGCCGTGAGGCCCAGCATGGAGCGCAGTCCCTCTACGATCTGCTTCTGGCGTCTGGAAACCTCGCCCAGGTTGTCGGTGAACATCTCCGGGGTCATCTCCACGAGGACGTCGAGGGTGTCTGTGTGGTTGACGCGATCCACCACCAGCTGGTAGTTGGCGCCGTAGCCGAGGTTGAGCAGCACTGTCTCCACCTGGGACGGGAATACGTTCACGCCGCGGATGATGAGCATATCGTCCGTGCGCCCCCGGGGCTTGGACATTTTCACATGGGTGCGCCCGCAGGGGCATTTTTCATGGCTCAGTGTGCAGATATCCCGGGTGCGGTAGCGCAGCAGCGGGAAAGCCTGCTTTGTGATGGAGGTGAATACCAGCTCCCCCTGCTCCCCGTCGGGCAGGACCTCGCCTGTCTCCGGGTCGATGACCTCGGCGATAAAGTGGTCCTCGTTGATGTGCATCCCCGTCTGGGCGGAGCACTCAAAGCTGACGCCGGGGCCGCTGAGCTCCGTCAGGCCGTAGATGTCAAAGGCTTTGATGCCGAGGGTCTTCTCCACGTCCCGGCGCATCTCCTCGCTCCATGCCTCCGCGCCGAAGATGCCGGCTTTCAGGGGAATTTCGTCGGGGGTCAGGCCCATCTCCTTCATGGTTTCCGCGATATAGGCGGCGTAGGACGGGGTGCAGCAGAGGATAGTGGCGTTCAGGTCGCGGATGAACATGATCTGGCGCTCGGTGTTTCCGGAGGATGTGGGGATAGTGAGGCAGCCCACCTTGTGGCTGCCGCCGTTGAGGCCGGGGCCGCCGGTGAACAGGCCGTAGCCGTAGCTGACCTGGCAGACGTCCTCGTCGCTGCCGCCGGCGGCCACGATGGCGCGGGCGCAGCAGTCCTCCCAGAGGTCGATGTCCGCCTGGGTGTAGAAGGCCACCACCCGCTTGCCGGTGGTGCCGGAGGTGGACTGGATGCGGACGCAGTTTTTCAGCGGCTCGGCCAGCAGGCCATAGGGATAGGCTTCCCGCAGATCCGCCTTGCTCAGGAAGGGCAGCTTGCCCAGGTCCTCCACGCCCCGGATATCGTCGGGCGTCAGCCCCTTTTCCTCCATCTTTTTGCGGTAGTAGGGCACATTGTCCCACACATGTTTGACCTGTCTGACAAGCCGTTCGTTCTGCCAGGCGGTGAGCTGTTCGCGGGACGCGGTTTCGATCTCTGGCTGGTAATAGCGCTCCATAGGATTGGTTCCTTTCTGTTTGGTCCGGTATCCGTTGATTGGCCCGGTAAGTTATATCTCTATCTGGACCCCGGCGGCGCCACCGGGGAGGACAGCGAAAAAGCGGCCCCGCCCAAAGAGGACAGGACCGCGCGTTTACATTCTGACAAAATCTCAGCGTAGAACGGCCAACGGCTCCGCTTTCGGGCACGACAAACTGCGGCTGGCAAACCAGCCGCTGGTAAAGACGAAAAACGTTCCGTAAGCTCCAGCCATCCGCGCCATGCCCCTTTCATCACAGGATCTGTCAGCGATTACTTTGACAGTATAGCGCGTTAGCTTGCTAAAGTCAATGGGGATTGTCCACAATATTCATCCATGCGAGCGTGTATGTTTTGTATTTATTTTAGAAATCGTGTATACCCCTTCGGAAAGAACGATCGCGGCCCCGCCCGAAGGGCGGGGCCGCATGTTATCTTTTTAAGGCATAAATTCCGTCGGGTCCACGCTGACGCCGTCGCGGGACATCGAAAAATGCAGGTGGCTGGCCGCGCCGACTTCACACAGGGCCGTATCGCCCACCGCGCCGATCACCTGGCCCACTGCCACCTCCTGGCCCTCTGAAACCGTGGGCGTAGCGGCCAGGTTGGCGTAGGTGCTGCTCAGCCCGCCGCTGTGGCGCAGCGTCACGGTGACGCCGTAACGCTCGTCGCTGTAAACCGAGGCGACAGTCCCGTTGGCGGCGGCGTGGACCTGGGTCCCGATGGGCGCGGCGATATCCAGGCCGTCGTGGGTCCGCCAGTCGCGCATGGTGCTGTCATAGATCAGCGAGGCCATGGCGTAGCCGGTTTCCAGTTCCCCGGTGACGGGCCAGATAAAATAGGGCTTCGCCGTGGCGGTTTCCTGGACCGGCGGCGCTTCGGCCGCGGCGGGGGCCGGTTCCTCATCCGGCGGCGCCGCGGCGGCGCCGGTCTGCTCCGGCGCGTCAGCGGAC
>JAFUVO010000069.1 GCA_017477525.1 Oscillospiraceae bacterium
AGACGCCGCAGACCCCGCCCAAACCGAAATATCCCCCCGAGGTCCATGCCGTGGTGGACGAGGGCGAAAAGGCCCACGCGGAACTGACGAGGCTGTATGCCTCAATCCCGAATCTGTCGGTCAAGCACCGTATCCAGGAGCTGATCGACGTGTCGGACAAAATCATCGCGGACGCCGTGGCCGACCCCAGCGACGTGCCGCAGATCAAAAAATTCCTGGACTACTACCTGCCCACGACCATCAAGCTGCTCAATTCCTATGAGCGCATGGGCGCCCAGGGGATCGAGGGGGCCAACATCACAAAAACCATGAACAGCATTGAGGGGATGCTGGACACGGCCATCGACGCCTATAAAAAACTGCTGGACAGCCTGTTCGCCAACCAGGCGATGGACATAGAAACGGACATCCAGGTGATGAACACCCTCCTGAAACGCGAGGGCTTTGCCGGCGGCAGCGCGTTTCAGACGATGGGACAATAAGAGACTGAACGCCTCCGCTGCGGGGGCAAGAAATGTAAAGGAGATACGACCATGAGTGAAGAAGCTGCTTTTGAGTATACCCCGACACTGACTCTGGACCCCAACGCCAGTCCCGCCGGCGCGGCGGCCGTGGCCGCCGCCATCCAGCAGGAGAAGAAGGAGGTTGAGCCGGAGCGCCCCGAGCTGAGCAGGCTCAGCGAGAAGGAGCAGGCGATGGTGCGGCAATTTGCCAGCCAGATCGACGTGACGAACACCAACCAGGTCCTGGCCTACGGCGCGGCGGCCCAGACCAACATCTCCGACTTCTCCACCGCGGCGCTGGGCACCGTGCGCACCAAGGACCTGGGCGAGGTGGGCGGAATGCTCTCCGACCTGGTGGTGCAGCTCAAGGGCCTGAACTTCAGCCCGGAGGAGAAAAAAGGGTTCATGGGGCTGTTCAAAAAAGCCACCAACAACATCGCCAGCCTGAAGGCGCAGTATGACAAGGCCGAGGTCAATGTCGACAAAATCACCGCGGAGCTGGAAAAGCATGAGCGCACCCTCCTCAAGGATGTGGCGACCATGGACAAGATGTACGAGATGAACCAGGCTTATTTCAAGGAGCTGACGATGTACATCCTTGCCGGCCAGCTTCGCTGCAAGGAGCTGCGGGAGAAGGATTTGCCCGCGATGCAGGAAAAGGCCCGGCAGTCCGGCCTGCCCGAGGACGCCCAGGCCGCCAACGACTTCGCCAACATGATTGGCCGCTTTGAAAAGCGTTTGCACGACCTGGAGCTGACGCGGGTGATCTCCCTGCAGATGGCCCCGCAGATCCGCATGATCCAGAACAACGACAGCCTTATGGCGGAGAAAATCCAGACCAGCATCGTCAATACGATCCCCCTGTGGAAGTCCCAGATGGTCATGGCGATGACGCTGGAGCACTCCAAGCAGGCCATGGAGGCCCAGCGGGAGGTCAGCGACGTGACAAATGAGCTGCTGCGCCGGAACGCGGAAGCGCTGCACCAGGGCAGCGTCGATATCGCCCGGGAGAGCGAGCGGGGCATCGTGGAGCTGGAGACCCTGCAATACACCAACCAGCAGCTGATCAACACCTTGGAGGAGGTCCGGCAGATTCAGGAGGACGGCCGCACACGCCGCGCCGAGGCTGAGGTAGAGCTCGGCAGGATCGAGGGCGAGCTGAAACAGAAGCTGCTGGAAATGCGGGGATGAGCCCCTCATTTGCCGCCGGCGCGGTGATTCTGACGGCGCTGGCGCTGTGGTATTTCTCCGCCCTGGACCGGGCGCGGTGGTACGCCCACCGCCGGCAAAAGCGTGGGCGGCGCAGCCCGGAGTTTGAGCCGCTGTGCTTCTGGCACCGCCGGGGCGGCAGCTGGTACGGGCGGCGTGGGGCGGAATACCGCATTCCGCCCCGCGCCGCACGGCGGACAGGGTACAGAAATCATAGAAGGTAAGCGCCTCCCCGAAGGGGGCGTACAGGCAAAGCAGAGGATAAAAAGAAAGAAGAGCATTTATGTCCATTGAAGCCGCGAAGGCCCACCTGGCCCGGTATGGGCTGGCGGAGAAGGTTCGGGAATTTGAAGTTTCAAGCGCCACCGTTGCCCTGGCCGCGCTGGCCCTCGGCGTGGAGGAGGCGCGGATCGCCAAGACCCTGTCCTTCCGCCGGGGGGAGGGCTGCATCTTAGTTGTGGCAGCCGGGGACGCCCGCATTGATAACCGGAAATTCCGTGACCGCTTCCAGTGCAAGGCGAAAATGCCTGCCCCGGAGGAAGCGGCCGAGCTGGTGGGCCACGCCGTCGGCGGGGTCTGCCCCTTCGGGGTCCGGGAGGGCGTCGAAGTATTCCTCGATGTCAGCCTGCGGCGCTTCGACACGGTTTTCCCCGCCGCCGGCAGTTCCAACAGCGCCATTGAGCTGAGCCCGGAGGAGCTGTTCCGCTGCGCCGGGGCCGCGGACTGGGTCGACGTCTGCAAGCTGCCCGAATAGTTGCGCAGTTCCCCGAAAAACAACGGGGCCGCCGCCGGTTTGCGGCGGCCCCTATCTCAAAGCGGCGCCCCGCGGGGTCCGGCCTGTGGCCGTTTTCCGCCGCTGCTTTAATCTATGCCGGTTTTTTCCCGGCGGTCACAGGAGGGCCGTCCCATGCTGAAAATCGCCCCATCCATCCTCTCCGCCGACTTCACACGCCTGGGGGCGGAGGTTGAAAATGTCCGCGCCGGCGGCGCGGACTGGCTGCACTTTGACGTGATGGACGGCCTGTTTGTGCCGAACATCAGCGTCGGTCTGCCTGTTTTAAAATCTTTGCGCAAGGCGACGGACGCCTTTCTGGACGTACATCTCATGATCGACCGGCCGCAGCGCTATGTGAAAGCCTTTTGTGACGCTGGGGCGGATCTGGTGTGCTTCCATCTGGAGGCGGCGCAGCCCCAGGATCTGCGGGAGGCGCTGGACGCCGTCAAGGCCGCGGGCAAACGCGCGGGCCTCGCCATCAAGCCCCGGACGCCGGCGGAGACGCTGATCCCCTATTTGGAGCAGCTTGACCTGGCGCTGGTGATGACGGTGGAGCCGGGCTTCGGCGGCCAGGGCTTCATGCGCCCCATGCTGCCCAAAATCACCGCCCTGCGCCGGATGCTGGACAGGGCCGGCTGTACCGGCTGCGATGTGGAGGTGGACGGCGGCATTGACGCTTCCACCGCGCCCCTGGCCTTGAAGGCCGGGGCCAATGTCCTCGTGGCCGGCTCCGCCATCTTTGACCGCCCGGACCGCGCCGCCGCGATTGCGGAGCTGCGCGCGGCAAGCAACGATACGCGAGTATAAACGCCCCTCTCTCCCCCAAGGGGAGGGAGGCAGGAAAGGAACACGCCATGGCATCCCTGTTTCCACCGAGCTTTGAAACCCTCATCGACCGCTTCGCCTCCCTCCCGGGCGTGGGGCGGAAAAGCGCCCAGCGCCTGGCCTTTTATATCCTCTCCCTGCCGGAGGGGGAGGCAGAGGCATTCGCGGGGGCCATCACGGACGCCCGCCAGAGGGTCCACACCTGTCCCGTCTGCCAGAACCTGACCGACGGCCCCCTCTGTCCCATCTGCGCCAGCGGCCGCCGGGACAACTCCGTCATCTGCGTCGTGGCGGAGCCCCGGGATGTGGCCAGCGTGGAGCGCAGCCGGGAGTATAACGGCTCCTTTCACGTCCTCCACGGCGTCCTCTCTCCGCTCAACCGCGTCGGTCCCGCCGATATCCGCATCCGCGAGCTGGTGGAGCGGGTGTCGAAGGGCGGTGTGAGGGAGGTCATCATGGCGACAAACCCGGATACGGAGGGCGATGCCACTGCGATGTATATCTCGCGCTTATTAAAACCCTTCGGCGTCCTGGTCACCCGGCTGGCCTACGGCATCCCCGTGGGAAGCAACCTGGAATTTGCCGACGACGCCACCATGCTCCGCGCCCTTGAGGGGCGGCGGGAGATCTGAGCAGGGAGGGGGAGCCGTGCTCTGGGTGCTGCTGGCGCTGGTCCTGGCCGTGGCGGGCAGCTGCGCCGTGCTGGCGTTTCTGATGTGCCACAGGCAGCGGCTGCCGGACTTTGCCGACACACAGGCATTGAAGGCCAGGGGCTGGGGGACGCGGGCGGACGAAGTCGCCGCTTTCCGGGACTGGCTTTCCGAGCGCGGCCCGGTTCCTGTCCATGTGGACAGCGACGATGAGCTGCCGCTCCGGGGAGTGCTTGTCCCGCGGAAGGGGGCGCGGGGGACGGCGGTGCTGTTCCACGGCTGCCGTTCCGCCTGCCTGGCGGACTTTGCGGGGCCGGCGCAGGTCCTCTACGACCATGGCTGGCAGCTGATTCTGACGGACCAGCGGGCCCACGGCGCTTCCGGGGGGCGGTGGTGCAGCTTCGGGCTCTGGGAGCGTTTCGACGTCCGGGCCTGGTGCAATTATTGTGAGCTGCGCTTTCCGGGCGGGCATCCGCTGTTCCTCTACGGCCAGGGCATGGGCGCCGCCGCGGCGCTGGCCGCGGCGGAACTGGACCTGCCGGGGAATGTGCGGGGCATTATCGCGGAGGGGGCCTACACCTCCCCCCGGGAGGTGCTCGAAAGGGTCCTGCTCCGTACGCCGCTGCCCGCCGGGGCGGCGCTGCGCATGGCCAGCGCCTTTACCAACTATGCCCTGGGCTTTTCCCTCCTGGAACCCGGGGCGGAGGCGGCCGCGGCGGGGGCGGGATATCCCGCCCTCATCATCCACGGCGCGGCGGACAGCATTGTCCCGGCGGATATGGCCCGGCGCCTGTTCAGCGCCTACGGCGCGGAAAAACACCTCCTCATGGTGGAAGGCGCGGCCCACGCCCGCTGCCGCTCCGCCGCCCCGGAGCGGTTCGACGAGGCTTTGCGCATGTTTCTGGATACTTATGAAACATAACTTCTATCTCCCCCGAAGGGGGAGATAGAAGTTCCATGGCGGCCGGGGAGAATATCCATCCACTTTTCAAAGCGGGGGACAATACAGTTTCAAATGAGGATACAGTATGGCTGAATATTATTACAAGGAAGCATTGAAGGCGGGGCAGAAGGAATACCGTGCCTGCCTCAGCCGCGGGCGTTCCCCGCTCCTGCCGGTCATGGACGATTTTGTCCCGGATGAGCGGAGCGCGGCGGGGTCGGACTTGGGCATCATGTCCATCCCGGCGGTGTGGATCGTCGGGACGAAAACCCGGGGGCGGACCCGGGCCTTCGCGCCGAACTATATGCCGCTTCTGTCGGAAAAGACCGAATTTGCGGTCAAATGGGAGAGCCTGTGCCAGTCGCATCTGGCTGAGGGCATCCGCGACCCGGTGAAGGTCTATGAGTACATGAACCGCTACTATGTCGCTGAGGGGAACAAGCGGGTCAGCGTTCTAAAATATTTCGGCGCCGCAGAGATTACGGCGGAGGTGATTCGCGTCCTGCCGGAGCGCAGCGGGGAGCGGGAGGTGGAGCTCTACTACGAGCTGGTGGAATTTCAGCGGCTGAGCCACATCAATTTTCTCGAATTTTCCAAAAAAGGAGGCTGCGCCGCGCTGCAGCGCATGTGCGGGAAAGGGCCGGAGGAGGAATGGACGGAGGAAGAACGGGGACGCTTTGCCGCCGCGTACCATTATTTCCGCAAGGCCTATCTCGCCTGCGGCGGGGACAAGCTGACAACGACCCCCGGCGACGCGCTGCTGACCTATCTGGAGGTCTACGGCTACGCCAGGCTCCGGGCTTCCGGGGAGGCCGAGCTCAAAACCGATATCCAGAAGCTGTGGGAGGAGGTGGAGCTGCAGCAGGAGGAACTGGCCATCGAGGTCAAAACCGACCCTGGGCAGGAGAAGCACGGCGGCCTGCTGTCAAAGGTACTGCCCCAGACGCTCCCGCTCCGGGCCGCGTTCCTCTATGACCAGCCCCCGGAGGAATCCGGCTGGACCTTTGTCCATGAGCACGGGCGCAGCCAGGCCCAGCGCGCCCTCGGGGAGGCGGTGGAAACGAGCGCGTACTTCGCCGAACCCGGCGGCGACATCCTGCCGGTCATCGAGTCCGCCATTGAGGACGGGAATACGGTCGTCTTTACCACCTCCGCCAATATGCTGCAGGCCAGCCTCCGGGCCGCCGTCGACCACCCGGAAACGGTCATCATGAACTGTTCGCTGAACATGCCCCACCGCTATATCCGCTCCTATTACGCGAGGATGTATGAGGCGAAGTTCATCATCGGCGCCGTCGCGGCCTCCCTGTCGGACACTTCCGATCTGGGCTATATCTGCGACTATCCCGTCTATGGCCAGATCGCGGGAATCAATGGCTTTGCCTTAGGGGCGCAGATGGTGAACCCGAAAGCCCGCGTGTTTCTGGAATGGTCCTCGCTCCGGGACGGCGGCCCCGCCGAACGGAAGCTGCTCGACCGGGGGATCGACCTGATCTCCTGCCAGGATTCGATGGGCCTGTCCCTGGGGGACCACAGCTCCTTCGGCCTGCTCTATATCAAAGAGGCCAGCCGCCTGCTGCTGGCGGCTCCGGTCTGGAAATGGGGCGTCTACTATGAGGGGATTCTGCGGCGGATGCTGAACCATACCGCCCAGGCGGAGTATGAGAGCAGCAGCAAGGCCCTGAACTACTTCTGGGGCATGTCCGCCGGCGTCGTGGACCTCTATCTCTCCGACAAGATGCCGGAGGGCACAAAACGCCTGGCCCACTTCCTCCGGGACAGCATCACCCATGGGCTGTGCAGCCCCTTCCTCGCGCCCCTGTACATCCAGGGCCACCGAAGCGTCGGCGAGGGCCGGCACGAGCTGAGCCAGGAACAGATCATCAGCATGGATTATCTTGTTGAGAACATTGTCGGCGCGATCCCGCGGTATGAAGAGCTCAACGAGGCGGGCAGGCGCATGGCGGAGGCCGCCGGCGTCCTCCGTGAGAAAAACGAAGGGCATGTATAGTATTTTCGTAACTGTTCAGAACCCTGCGGGTTCTGAACAGTTAGAAAGGCCGCGCTGCGCGAGCGCGCCCTGCGGGGGAGGGCACACTCACTCCGCGACATGTTGGTTTTCGATGCCAAAAGTCAGAAAGGAGATTATGTCTGATGATTGCTAAAAAACGTATCGCGATTTTCCTGGCGCTTGTTATCATCCTCATATGTGCTTTGCCCGTACCGGCAGCGGCGGCTTTGCCGGAAGGGACTGCCGCCGTCATCGAAGCAACCGCGCAGGCCGAGAACATCAGCAAATACGGCAACGTCTATCTCTCCACAACCCGCGAAGAGCTCATGGAAGCGGGGTATCAGTTTGGCGATGTACTGAACGTGAGTTTCCTTGACCAAACGCTGGAACTGCCGCTATGCAGCAATTTTACTGACGTGGATTCCGGATCGGCGGGAATCTTTGCCCGCGCGAGGGACATATGCGTGGCGCTGTCCATCAACATGGGCGACTTTGCCACCACATACGGCATTGCGGTTAAGACCAGCCATGAAGACCAGAGCGTAGAGTGGAATTACGCGGAGGGCATCGAGGGGCCTGTCGCGTTCCGAATCTCGCTCAAGGAGGCGGGCGGTTATTACGACGAATATGTCATGCACCAGCTCAGCCACAGCAACGATCGCGGCGACTATCCCCACCTGACGGACGAGCAGTTCGCGAATTTCCGCCCCGTCACAACCACCGGCATGGGCGGCGTGCTCTTTCGCGGCTCAACGCCGCTGAACCCGGGCTCCAGCCGCGCTGCCTGTGCCGAGGCCGCCTTCCGGGCCGCGGGCGTGACCGTGGTGATGAACCTTGCTGATGACCCGGTGTCTGTACGGAGCCTTGAGGGGTATGCTGACAGCTATTACGCTGCCGCAGATACCATCGAGCTCAACATGGGCGTGGATTTTTCCACTGAGGACTTTCAAACGAAGCTTGCCGATGGCCTCCGGTTCTTCGCGGAGCATCCCGGCGTCTACGCTGTCCACTGTGTCGAGGGCAAGGACCGCACCGGTTTTGTGATTGCGCTCCTGGAGTTCCTGATGGGCGCAAGCAGCGACGAGGTCATCGCTGACTACATGGTGACCTATTACAATTTCTACGGCGTGACGAAGGACGACGCGCGCTATGAAACGATCGCGAACAGCAACATCGTCAAGAGCTTCTAGCGCGCCTTCGGCGTGGACGATCTCAGCTCCGCTGACCTGGCCGCGTGTGCAACTGCCTATATCAAGGGCATCGGCCTCACAGACGCGGAGATCGCGGCGCTGAAAGCCAACCTCTCCGTTTCTGCCGCCACGGCGCCGGCGCAGTACGCGGAGCCGGATACAGGCAGCCCGGTTTATGTTGTGGTCGAGGGGGATTGCCTGTGGAACATCGCCTACAGCTACTACGGAACCGGTACCCGTTTTGGTGAGATCGCGGAGGCCAACGGCATTGAGCCGCCGTATATCATCTATATCGGACAAATGCTGCTCATCCCTACCTTAGGCGCTTCGGCAAATCCCCTTGTGCCAAGCCTGGACAGATACTTCCAGTGAAAAAAAGCGTGACTTTTCCTCCGGGGCATTGTATAATGAACAGGTGAAAGGAGGCGGTCTTATGCGCCTGATTTGGGCTGTGCTGAGCGCCGTGTTCCTGGGGGCGGAGGCGCTGAGTCTGGGCCTGGTGTCGATCTGGTTTGCGCTGGGCGCGCTGTGCGCGCTGCTGGCAGAGGTGTTCGGCGCGCCGCCCTGGCTGCAAATCGTCCTGTTTATTGCCGTATCCGCGGCAACGCTGGCCATGACCAGGCCGCTGGTGAAGAAGTTTATCAACGGCAAAACCCAGGCCACCAACGCCGACCGCGCCCTCGGGATGAAGGCCGTGGCGCGCGAGGATATCGACAACCTGGCCGGGGCCGGGACGGTCAGCCTGGACGGAAAAATCTGGTCCGCCCGCAGCGCGGACGGCGGGACGATCCCCGCGGGCGCCACGGTGCGCGTGGAGCGCATCGAGGGCGTAAAGCTGATTGTCCGCCCGGATGCCGCGCCGGCAGGGAGCATGGCAAAGCAATAGAGAGTTCCAAATTGACCCATGGGAAAAATCATCACAGGAGGTATTACATCGTTATGGGCTTCCCCCAACAGTACGCTTCCACGGTTTCGGGTATCGTGGTTGCTGTTATCGTCGTGCTGATTTTGATAAAAAACATCCGCGTGGTGCCCCAGGCGCGGAGCTTTATCATTGAGCGCCTCGGCGCTTACAGCACCACCTGGAACGTGGGCCTGCACTTCAAAATCCCCTTCATCGAGCGCGTTGCCCGGAATGTCTCCCTGAAGGAGCAGGTCGCGGATTTCCCGCCCCAGCCCGTGATTACGAAGGACAATGTCACCATGCAGATCGACACTGTCGTTTTCTTCCAGATCACGGATCCGAAGCTCTACACCTACGGCATTGAGCAACCCCTGGTGGCGATTGAGAACCTCAGCGCCACGACGCTGCGCAACATCATCGGTGACCTCGAGCTGGACCAGTGCCTGACGAGCCGCGACATCATCAACAGCAAGATGCGCTCCATCCTGGACGAGGCCACGGACCCCTGGGGCATCAAGGTCAACCGTGTGGAGCTGAAAAACATCCTCCCGCCGAAGGAAATCCAGAACGCGATGGAGAAGCAGATGAAG
>JAFUVO010000024.1 GCA_017477525.1 Oscillospiraceae bacterium
AATGGAAGCCGCCGTCATCACGCCGGCGGCAAAGCCGATCATTCCCCTCTGCCCCCGTTCGTCCGGCGTCTTTGCCAGAAAAAACACGGTGGCGGCCCCGAGGGTGGTCATCAGAAAGGTGAAGCCGGTGCCCGACGCGGCGCGGCAGATCAAATCCAGCAAGCCAAATCATCCTCCGATACGGAATCAGGCTGATACCCATGGGAGATACAGTTTTCTCCCATGAAAACCTGTATTCCAGTATAAGCGGCCCGCCGGAAAAGTGTGCGGCCTGATACGCGCCCCGCCCCACCCTGCCCTCCGGGCAGAGTGGGGCGGGGCGCTCATATGATTATGCCAGCATCCGGCTCATCTCCCGGCGGAGGCGGAGGATAATCCGCTTTTCAAGGCGGCTGATGTAGCTCTGGGAGATGCCCATCTGGTCGGCCACCTCCTTTTGGGTCAGCTCCTCGTGCCCCATCAGGCCGAAGCGCAGGACGATGATGGTCTTCTCCCGCTCCTCCAGCTGTTCCACCGCCTCCATCAGAATCTGCTTCTCCGCGTCGTCCTCCAGGGGCCGCGAGACTTCGTCGGCGTCGGTGCCCAGCACGTCGCAGAGCAGGAGCTCATTCCCGTCCCAATCCGTGTTCAGCGGCTCGTCGATGCTGACCTCCCCGCGCCGGGAGCTCGCCTTGCGCAGGTGCATCAGGATTTCGTTTTCGATGCAGCGGGAGGCGTAGGTCGCCAGCTTGATGTTCCGGTCCGCGTGGAAGGTGGAGATGGCCTTGATGAGGCCGATGGTGCCGATGCTGATCAGATCCTCAAGCCCCACCCCCGTGTTCTCAAAGCGTCGGGCGATGTAGACCACAAGGCGGAGGTTGTGCTCGATCAGGCTCCGCCGCGCCCCCTCGTCACCCGCCGCCAGGGCCTCCACTGCCGCCCGTTCCTCCTCCGGCCCCAGCGGCGGCGGCAGGGTGTCGCTCCCGCCGATGTAATGTACCGCATCCGCCCCGCCCAGCCCCAGGCGGAGCAGAAAGCGCTCCACCGCCAGCCGCAGCAGCATAAGCTTCCGTTGCTTCATCGACATTTCCTCCTTATTTTATTACGGGGGGATGATCCCCTGGTATTCGCCGTCCGGGCTCATGGGGCCCGGGGCCAGCGCCACGAGCAGGTCCCGCCGCTCCCGTCCGTCCGCCTTCAGGCTCTCCGGCCGGAAGCAGGGCAGCAGCGTCCGCCGCGCGGCGACGCAGGAGCAGCCCAGCAGCCGCCAGCGCGCCGGCCCCGCCGCGTTGAGCTGTTCGAGAGCCCGCAGCGGGTCCGGCTCCGTCAGGGCCGCGCCAGGGAACAGGGGAGCCAGGGCCGTGGCCTCCGCCACCAGTACCCCGCTGCCGCTGACCGGGTCGGCGAGCTCGTTTCCGCTGTCCTCCAGGACAGGGAATGAGCACTCCCGGCCCCCGGCGCGCAGCGTCACGGTATGTATCCGCCGCTCCGCCCGCCGCCCCGCGCGGCGGAACACCAGCGTCACGGCGGCATAGCACAGGGCGAAGGAGAGCAGCAGCACCCGGGGGGAGACATCCACCCAGAGGCCGTTCCCCGGCTCCCGCCCCGCCAGGGTCGCGGCGGCGTAGACCGCCCCGGCGAAGGCGGCGGACACGGCGTAAAATACCAGCACCGCCCGGGCTGTCCGCCGGGACAGCCCGAAGGCGATCACCACCGCCAGCGCCCCGGCCAGCAGCTTGACGGAGAGCAGCCCGAACAGCCCCGGGCGGAGCAGAGCCAGAAGGGCGTAGGCCCCGCCCCAGAGCGCCCCGAGGGCCAGACGGAGGCGGCGCAGCGGCAGCGCGCAGAGCTTTCCCACGGAAAGCAGCAGCAGATAGTCCAGCGCCGCGTTGAGCAGGAACAGGGCGTCGGCATACACGGTTTCCATAGCCCATAGCATAGCGCCTCCGCCGGAAAAAGTCCGTCGCTTTGGCGGGGGCGGAACTGCCGACAATTTGTCGCATGCAAAGCGACCGCGAAGGCGGGGAAAGGGGATATACTGTGCCCATCAAACAAACAGGAGGGCTTATATCATGAAAAACAATATCACGGAGATCGTCTTCATCCTGGACCGCAGCGGCTCCATGGCGGGTCTGGAAGCGGACACCATCGGCGGCTTCAACGCGATGCTGGAAAAACAGAAAAAGCAGGAGGGCAAGTGCTGGGTCTCCACCGTGCTTTTCGCCAACGAGAGCCGGGTGCTCCACGACCGTGTGCCGCTGGAAGCGGTGGCGCCCATGACCGGCAGCGACTACACGCCGTGCGGCTGCACCGCGCTGCTGGACGCCATCGGCGGGGCCATCCACCACATCGGGAACATCCATAAATACGCCCGCCCGGAGGACGTGCCGGAGCACACCATATTTGTGATTACGACCGACGGCATGGAGAACGCCAGCAGGCGCTACGACAGCGACACGGTGAAGCGGATGATTACCCGTGAGAAGGAGAAATACGGCTGGGAGTTCCTGTTCCTCGCCGCCAACATCGACGCGGTGGAAACGGCGGCGCGCATCGGCGTCGGCCCGGACCGCTCCGTCAACTACCACGCGGACAGCCAGGGAACGGAGCTGATCTACGAGGCCATGTCCTCGGCGGTGTCCTCGGTCCGCGCCTCCATGCCGCTGAAAAAAACCTGGGGCCAGGCCGTGGAGCTGGACCACAGCAGCCGCGGGCGGAATATCTTGTAATATTCACCGTATTGTTTTATAATGTGTCATGCCCGGCCCGCTCCGCGGGCCGGGCATGGTGTACTTTCGGAGACAATACGCCCTGCCCGCCGTCCCGAAGGGGGCGGACGGAGCGAAATCAGAAGGAGCTGAGGATATGCCGCTGCAGATGATTCGACAGGATATCACAAGGATGGAATGTGACGCGATCGTCAACGCTTCCAACTCCGCGCTGATTCCGGGCGGCGGGGAGGACGCCGCGGTCCACGCCGCCGCGGGGCCGAAGCTGGCCGAGGCCTGCCGGAAGCTGGGCGGCTGCCCCACGGGGGAGGCGCGTCTGACAAAAGGCTACAATCTGCCCTGCAAATATGTCATCCACACCGCCGGCCCCATCTGGCAGGGCGGGGAGCGGGGGGAACGGGCGCTGCTGGAATCCTGCTACCGCAGCGCGCTGGCGCTGGCGAAGCGGAAGCGCTGCAAATCCGTCGCCTTCCCGCTGATCTCCGCCGGCGCTTTCGGCTATCCCAAGGACCTGGCCCTGCGGGTGGCGGTGGACTGCATCGGCAGGTTTTTGATCGACAATGAGATGCAGATCTATCTGGTCGTTTTCGGGAAAGAGGATTACCTGGCGGGGGGACGGCTGTTCGCGCAGATTCAGAGCTTCATCGACGACAACTATGTGGACGCCCGCCTCCGCAAAAACACGGAGAGCTCCCGCCGGGTTTATACAGAGTTCGGGCCGGACGGGACCCAGCTCTCGACGGAACTGGTCACCTCCTGCTATATCTCGCTGCCGGAGGAGGAGATGCCTCCCATGGCATCGTCCCCGGCGCCGTCCCCTGCCGCCGGGAAAAATGCCGCCAGGCCGAGGCTGAAGAGCGCGTCCTTGCGCCAGGCCCTGGCGGAGCTGGACGAGAGCTTCCAGCAGATGCTTCTGCGGAAAATCGACGAAAAGGGCATGACGGACGCCCAGTGCTACAAAAAGGCGAACATCGACCGGAAGCTCTTCTCAAAAATCCGCAGGGACATCCACTACAAGCCCAGCAAAGCCACGGCCATCGCCTTCGCCATCGCGCTGGAGCTCCCGCTGCCCGAGACGCGGGAAATGCTGATGAAGGCCGGCTACGCCCTGTCCCACAGCAGTAAATTCGACATCATCATCGAGTATTTTATACAAAACGGGAACTATAATATTTTTGAGATCAACGAAGCCCTGTTCGCCTTCGACCAGAGCCTGCTTGGGGCGTAAATAACCCCTCCCCGCTTCGCGGGGAGGGGATGTTTATTCACCCGTTATACCAGCTCTCCGCCTCCTGGCGGAACAGGGCGCAGGCTTCCTCGTCCTGCCAGAACAGATGTCCTGTGGGGTAGCAGGAAAAGCGCAGGCTTTCCTGGCGGGATTCATCCAGGATCACCTGGTTGCACAGCCACTGCGTACCGTAGAACGGCGCGCCGGCGTCGTAGCAGCCGCAGAGGACCCACACCTTCAAAAAGCTGTTTTCGGACAGGCACTCAGATATCGCGTCTGAGAGGGCCACAGGGGGGGCCGCCTCCTCCGCCGGCAGGGGAAGATAGGGGCGGTCGGTCTGATAGCCCAGCTCTCCGCTGAAATACTGATTGGCGGCGGCGGAGAACATCAGGTCGGCGGCACGGCCGTCCATATAGCCGGGCGTCAGATCCTGCCCTCCGAGGACTTCCCCGCAAAAGCTGTCCGTGTCAATCCGCAGGCCGGAACTGAGCACGGCTTCCGCTTCCATCCCGGTATAGGCCGCGATGCGCTCCGTCAGCTTCTCCCGTGCTTCCGCGTCGAGGCTCCGGCCCAGGAACAGCGCCGGGACATATTCCCCGCTGACAAAGCCGCGCACCTCGCCCAGAAAATCCCAGAGGTCCATGTCGAGGTAGTCCTGCCCCAAAATGCCGCGATCCCAGGCGAGGGCGGCGCAGGTGGGCAAGGAGAAGGCGCTGGAAAGCCCGCTGCCGCTTTGGACTGGCTGTGCCGCCCCCTCGGGGGAGGGGGAAAACAGCATCAGACCGTTCAGGCCCATCCCGTAGGCGTCATAGAGGTATTGGCACAGCCCCACGGCCCGCGCCGCGCCGCCGGAGCCGCCCGCGATGTACTTCGGGGACCCCCAGCGGCTGCCGCGGCTGACATACAGGCGGATAAAGTCCCCCACGGCCCGAAGGCCGCTGTCTTGCCCCGCCGCGCCGTCCCCCTCCGGGGCGCGGGAATAGCCCGTGCCCACCGGGTCGATAAACACCAGGTCTGTCATGTCCAAAATCGAATAGGCGTTGTCGATCAGCGTGGGAGGGAACTGCGCCGGGGCGTCCTCCGTTTCCATGCGGCGGGGGCCGAGAAGGCCCAGATGCAGCCACAGGCCGGCGCTGTCCGGTCCCCCGTCAATGGCGAAGGTGATGGGCCGGCTGCCGGCGTCCTCCACATTGCCGCGGGTATAGGCTGTATAGAAAATTTCACAGACGCCGTCCTCCGTGGGGACGTCCATCGTGCCCGCCGTCGCGGTATAGCTGATTTTCCGCTCCTGGACCACCGCGCTGTGCTCCGTCACCGACGCCCCGTCCCGAATTGCCGCCGCCGCGGCCATAATGGCGGGAGCGGGCTCCTGCAGCAGCTCCGCCGGCGCTGCTGTCGCGGTGAGAAAATATAGCGCGGAAAGCAGTGAAAACACCTTTTTCATATCTCCGGTTCCCCCAGCCCCTTCCGGCGTTTTTCGCCGGTTTTCTGTTTTCCAAAGTATAACAGATTCTTACACCGCGCGTCAACCGCTTTTTGCCGCGCCGGCCCAAAGGCTGTTCAAAAACAAAGGCAGTTATTGTTCATACCGCAGTGTGGTGGGAATCGCGCTGTACCATTCTTCAAAGTCCCTGGCGTCCTCCGGGGAGGCGCCCTCCGGCACGGCGAAGCCGACGGCGAAGATGACCATGGCCCCGTCATCCATATGGAAATAGACCTTTACCCGGAAGCCGGCGTTTTCCCCGTTCTGGCCCAGCTGGCCCTCAGCGATGTAGGTGCGCCAGGTGAAGCCGTTGACGGTTTCGCTGTCCTTGCGCTCCGTGACCTCCGATGAATCGAAGCCGCCTTCAAATTCGCTCATCATCGCCTCGGCCAGCAGGTCGATGATATCATCCTCCTTCAGACCCAACTGGGAGAAATAGGCAAAGCTGCTGTCCGCCATGAGATAGCCGGCGACCATCATGCTGCAGCCGTCCTCATAGACCAGCTGCACCTCTTCCCCGCCGTAATCTCCCAGCGCGCCCCGGAGCTTTTCGGGGAGGGAAATGTACACCGTCCGGTCCCCGCTGCCGGCGAAGGCCAGCTCTTCCCAGCCCGCGGGAAGCGCGGGCGTTTCCGCCGGCTTCGGCGTCTGTGTGGGCATAGGCCCGGCGGAAGGTTTCGGTGTCGCGGTGGGTTTGGGCGTTGCGGTAGGTTTGGGTGTTTCCGTCGGCTTCGGGCTTGCGGTAGGCTCGGGTGTTTCCGCGGGTTTCGGGCTTGCGGTGGGTTTGGGTGTTTCCATGGGTTTCGGGCTTGCGGTGGGTTTGGGTGTTTCCGTGGGCGCCGGCGTGGGTTCCGCTGTGGGGGTGGGGCTGGGGACGGACTGGCCGGGGAGCTCGTCCTCGTCGATTTTCTCTAAAAAATACTCCCCCGCGCTGAAAAAGCGCCCGTTGAGGGTGCTCAGGACCAGGTCCCGCCGGTCCAGCGCCACCGTAAAGGCCTCCGTGCCCTCGACGGTGTAGCGCCCGCCGGCCTCGTCAAATTCGTAGGGCAGGCTGTCCGCCGTCACGGTTCCGTCCGCCCCGTAGGCGCTGATGCTGCGCCGCGCCACCCGGAGATAGCCCAGCACATGGTCGTTCCCGTCCATGACCGCGTAACAGCCCCGATCCAACAGCGGCTCCGGGCCCTGTTCCGCCTTGCTTCCGCAGGCGGTGAGGCACAAAGCCAGCGCCAGCAGCAGCGCGAATAATCTGATATTTCGCTTCATTCGTATCCTCCTTCATCCGTGCTTCGATGTTATTCGACATGCTGAATCCTACTATAGCAAAAACGAGGGAGAAAAGCAAATGGAAGATAAAACGCAACAGCTCCCCCGCCTCTGGCGGGAGAGCTGTTGATCTGCTGCAGCGTCACTTTACGGGAAACTCCGCCGCGCCGGTGAGAGGGCATGGCGATAAAAGCCAGGGCTTTAAAAAAGCTCCGGCTTTTGCTTTGTTACGTGAAAAACATAACAGTCAGTTCGTTTTCACCGCATATATTATCCCAAGCTTTATACCAGTTTTTACATATCGGAACCCAAATTCTTCTATTATATTTATCAATTCAGCGGGATTTCGATGGTATTCCATAACAATAGCATCTACATAACGAAGAATATCCGTATCCTTCAGGCAGTCAAACACCTCGAACTCTGAGCCTTCCGTGTCACTTTTTAAAATCAACGGTTTCCCCTCATTGTCTTTTATGATCTGTCTTAGAACTTCATCCGCTCGGCGGTATTCAATTTCAACGGCGTTTGAGATTTCATTTTCGGCATTTTCTAATGCAGTACTTCTACCCATAGATTCATCAGACAAAATGGGGATTTTCCTTGTCCCGTTAAAATTAGAAACCGCTTGGCAATAAGGATGTATTTTATTTCGTATATTGCTTTCGTTCAGCGCGAAATTATCCAGCGCCTGCTGATATGTGTCTTTGAACGGCTCGAAGCCGTAAACAGCATCCACATTGTCGTTCGACGCGAAGAAGAGCGTTGAATCTCCAATATTCATACCCAAATCTACTACTACGGTGTGGGAGTGCGGTATATTTATATTGTATTGCTTCATAAAAAAATCTCTGGTATGAGTTTTGCATCGTTGACGGATGTTTCTTTAATTTTTACACGCCCGATTGTCACAAGAATACAGTTATCATCCGTTGTCTGGAAAGAAATATTCTTTTCAGATTCGTGATCAAGAGATAAAAGCCGGATTTTTTCTGCCGGAACCTTGTTCCCCGTATCAGAGGTGCAGAGGTTCCACATGATTTTTCCGGCATTTATATACCCGTTTGCAATATAGATCAAGTCAAACTCGTCGTGTCGATTTTTTATTTCGTCCGGTGACAACACTTCCAGGCCATCAACACGTTTTCCGCAGAAGGAAGTGGCACGCTCCGGAGATGAATTGCCCCAGGCTACAATTTCCTCGTCTGAAGGGATGAGCGAACGATCACCTCTAAAGAACCCTCCACTGCGGCCATAAACAAGCACTTTTTTCATTTAAATGTCCTCCTTAATATTCTAATATTATGACATGTATTCTTTGTATTTATCTTTAAAGTTAGTTAGAATTATTAAACGAATGACAATTTCATATTTATCTGTTATCAAAAAGTGTACTTTTTTGTAAATCCACCGTACAAAAATTATATTGGCAGTATATCACAAACAGATTAGGTGTGCTATATACAAAATGCTAAAAATTCACGACGCGGCATTAGTAAAAACGCACAAATGTTGCCTTACAAAAAAGTACACCTTTTGATAGGAGTGAAATAGTAATGATCGCATTTGTTCCAAAAGATAAACTTACGATTTTACAGATTGGTAAGGATGAGGAAGCTGTCACGGTAGAGGATTGCCGCTCCGCTTTGGAATCCAGGCCTGCATCAATTGTTTATGTGGAAAAATGCGGTAAACTATATGGAATCGTCACTCATAGAAGATTATTATCGGCGGTTCAAAAGCGCTCAAAAATTGTAGAGCCAAACACAGGCTTTTTTTTCGTCAATGACGGAGAATATTTGAAAGCCAGAAAAATAATTTTTAATAAAAATATTGTCTCAATATCTGCTGAGATACCTGTATTAAATCCTGACGGCTGTATTCTGGGAGCATATATTTCCTGCTGTGATGACCAGTTTTGCCTTGAGCAGTTCGATTCCTGCTTTTCACAGCCCAATGTTGCCTTGTTTTTGAAGCATAATTTCAATAAAATTGCCCTGGTTATGCCGTCGTCCGGCTTCAAGTATGCAGAACAAATGTATGCTGAACTGATACGGCAGCTTCAGAAACGGGACATTTCATTCAAAATTGTGTCCTGGTCCCAGGCAATTAAGGCATATGAAGAAGGCTGTTATCTGCTGTTGCCCGGAAAATTGGAAAAAAATGGAGTGATCACCTTAATTCAGGTTTTCTCTGCGTCGGAATACAAGGATGACCGGATCTGTACATATTCAGACTTGGCTGCAACAATTTCAGAAAGCATGGCTTGCAGTTATGTGGTTGGAAAACAAATTTACTACTTTAAAAACGCGGAGCACAGATTGTTAAGCCGGGTATTGACAGAACTCAATCAGAAGGGCGTCAAGGCATTTTTGTATACCCATGACGAACGGAGTATGTATCACAGAACACCCTTTTTGCAGTTAAGCAAGAGACTTAATCAATATAGTGAAATGCCAGCTGAAGTAAAAAAATATTTTTTTCAGGGAATCTATAACGAGAGCTATGAACAGCAGAAATTTCCCATTCCCTATACAATATCCATACAGGACGGCATTCCCGGTGTTACAGACACGGATATTCCGCTGTTCCATGTTACCGGAAATGAGCGTGTAACCATTGGACAGCCGCGGAAATATGATCGTTCTATCTATATATTCGGACCATGCTTTATTATTGGAGCGTATTGCGAGGATGCCCATACGATTCCATCATACCTGCAAACCAATATTAATCGCCTTTGGAATAACATCAGAGCGGTTAATAAGGGTATTGGAAATACACAATTTTTAGTCGGTTGGCTCGACGCGCTTTGTTCTACCGCATTAAAGGAAGGGGATATTGTGCTGCTGTATGTCAATGACATTCCCCATGATTTAGACGACAATGTGGCCGTTGAGATAGGGGAAGTATTTGAAACACACAATGTTCCTGCTGCATGGTTTTATGATAGTCCTATGCATTACAATTACAAAGCAAACGCGCTGATTGCGGACGCCTTTTTTGAAATTATAAAACCATATCTTTCTGATTTATATGCCTCCGATCGACCGGATATCAAATGGGAGATGGACATCAGGGGGGAAGCGGTTCACTGCTATCTGAACCAGCACTTTCCTGATTTTGAGCCTTCGCGCTATGGCAGCATTGGCGCCATTGTCATGAATTGCAATCCTTTTACTTTGGGACATAGGTATTTGATCGAAGAAGCGGCGGCGCGGGTCGATTTTCTGATTATCTTCGTTGTGGAGGCCGAAGAATCGATGTTTCAATTTGACGAGCGCTTTGCCATGGTCCGCGCTGGTACATCGGATCTTCCGAATGTCAAGGTAGTCCCCAGCGGGGACTTGATTCTTTCAAAGTTGACCTTCCCTGAATATTTCGCGAAAGCAACGGACGAGGCCTTGCTACAGAACACGGAAAACGACATTATTCTGTTTGCCGAAAGGATCGCTCCCCGGCTGAATATTACCTGCCGTTTCGTAGGGGAGGAACCGGAGGATCAAGTTACAAACGCCTATAACACGACGATGAAAAAAATTCTGCCTCGCTATGGAATCAAACTCGTGGAGCTGCCCCGAAAGGAAATCGAGGGCCGGCCGATCAGCGCGTCACGAGCCAGGGAATGCTTGGAGAGAAATGATTGGGATCAATTGCGGCAATTTCTCCCTGAATCTTCACTCCGTATCATCTATCAGGAGCTTCACTAAAATTGATACGATGGACGCCATAGTTCTGGCTCCCCCCTCGCTGACGCAGCGAAGCTTCCCGTGATGTGACGCCGCGGCAACTCAACAACTCCCCCGCCGGAGGCGGGGGAGTTGTTGAGTTTAGAATGCGCCGCCTTGATTTTCCTGCGGATATCTGTTATACTACATGCAAATCATAACTGCATAAACACAACAGGGCATAGGAGGTGATTGCGTTGGGTTTGCTGCCGCAGAATATGGAAATTCTGCCGCCCTCTGATGACAGAATCTTTAAGCTGATTCTGACCTCACCCGATGCCAGGCCAGTGCTGATTGACCTGATCAGTGCTGTCATCCACCGGGATGTGGTCAACGTCGAGGTGCGGAATAATGAGCTTCCGTGAGGCGCTATGACCGCCTGGCCAGCTCCTATCAGGTGACCTTTTGTTCTTATACGGTATTCCCGCAGCGGCGGGGATATTGCAATGCCTTCTCCCTGCGCCATGACGAGGACAACGGGCTGCTGTGCGACGCGATCCACATCATTTTCGTAGAACTGAGCAAGCTTCAGGAGATACTGAAAAAATCCGTGGAGGAAATGACGGACCTGGAAAAATGGGCGATATTTTTCCGGTATGCGGATTCTGAACGCAGCCGGGAAAAGGTAAACGAAGTCATAGCGTCAAAGGAGGAGCTGCAAATGGCCGGAGAATTGTTGATGAGCATCAGCAAGGACGAGCGGGAACGCGCCGTGTTCCGCAGCCGGAGGATGTACCAGACCGACCTGATGTCCAACCTCGCCACAGCGGAAGATCGGGGCTTGCGCAGGGGTGTGGAAATAGGCAAGCGCGAGGGCATAGACATAGGCAAGCGCGAGGGCATAGACATAGGCAAGCGCGAAGGGATAGATATAGGCAAGCGCGAGGGCATAGACATAGGCAAGCGCGAGGGCGCCCGCGATGCAATGATAAAACTGGCGAAAAAAATGCTGGGTCAAAACCGCAGCGTCAATGAGATCGCTGATTATACGGAGTTGTCGATAGAAGAGATTGAAAAGCTTCGTTCAGGCAGTGTGTAATACCAGAGCTTCGCCATCCGAAAGAAATGCGGTCTGCGCTTTTTGAGCGTCCGCTCCTTGACTTTTTACCGCGAGGAGAATATAATACAAAACCAGAAGGCATTGCGGCAAGCGTATTGCCCTGATGAGGTTTATGTTATGGGCTTGCAGGGCCCGGAAAGACCGTCACTTGGCCGAGTGGCGGTTTTCTTATACGCGGGAAACGCAAAAGAAAGGATGGGGTATATTATGGATCGACAGGCGTTTCGTGAGGCGCACCAATGGGTCAGGGACGAGCTGGAGCGCAGCGTGGCGTTCTGGCTCCGGCATGGGCTGGACCGGGAGCATGGCGGGGTCTACACCTGCCTGGACCGGGCGGGGGAGATTTTCTCCACGGACAAGAGCGTCTGGATGCAGGGGCGCTGCGGCTGGATTTACGCGTTCCTCTGCACCAACTACGGAAAACGGGAGGAGTGGCTGGAAGCCAGCCGGAGCTGCCTCGACTTTTTGGAGGGCCACTGCGTCAACCACGGGGCCGGGGACCGGCTGTACTTCACCGTCACCGGCGACGGGCGGCCCCTGCGCCAGCGGCGCTACTGCTTCTCCGAGGATTTCTACACCATGGCCAACGCGGAATACTACGCCAACACCGGGGAGCGGGTCTATCTGGACCGGGCGCGGCGGACCTATGACCTCAGCTACCGGCTGCGCCACGGCCTGATGGAGGACCCCGCCGGCCTGGGGCCCAAGACCATCCCCGAGACCCGCCGGGGCCGGGCATTCGCCGACCCGATGATCGACCTGAACGTCACCGCCATCCTGCGCCGCTGCGACCCGGAGCACAGGGAGGAATACGACCGCCGCGCGAAGGAGTGCGTGGACGAGATTGTCAAATACCACTACAAGCCGGAGCTGAACTGCGTTCTGGAAACCGTGGGGCTGGAGGGGGAGCTTCAGACCGACACCACCGCCGGGCGGGTGGTGAACCCCGGACATGACATCGAGGGCAGCTGGTTTTTGGCAGAGCAGGCCAATGCCACCGGCGACAGGCAGCTCCATGAGATCGCGCAGAACATTTTCCGCAACGCCATCACTGCCGGCTGGGATAAGCTCTACGGCGGGCTGCTGTACTTCATCGACTGCCTGGGCCGCCCGCCGGAGGCCTACGAGCACGACATGAAGCTCTGGTGGCCCCACAATGAGATTTTGATCGCCTCGATGATGTTCTACCGGGACACCGGTGACGAATACTATCTCGATTGGTTCTACAAAACCCTCGCCTACTGCCGGACCCATTTCGCGGACCCGGAGTACGGCGAATGGTACGGCTATCTCCGCCGGGACGGCCTGCCCACCCAGCCCCCCTGCAAGGGCAGCACCTTCAAGGGCCCCTTCCATGTTCCCAGAAGCCTGATTCTCGTCGACAAGATGATGGACGATATTGAGAAGCGATAACTGTTTTCCTCCCCCTGCGGGGAGAAAAACAACACAACCGCCCCCTCATGGGGGCGGAACACGTTGTAAGGAGGAAGTATGCGCCAGGTATTTGACCCCGAAAACCTGTTCTGGTCCCTGGTGGGGCGGATGGTGGATTTTGTGGGGCTGAGCCTGCTGTGGGCGGCGCTGTGCCTGCCCGTCGTGACCATCGGCCCGGCCTGCGCCGCGCTGTACTACACCGTGGTGAAATGCTTCCGCCAGCGGGAGAAAGGGGCGTTTGGCCTCTGCCTCCGGGCGTTCCGGGACAATCTGCGGACGGGCATTCCCGCGACCTTGATCTGCCTGGCAGCCGGCGCGGCGCTGTTTTTCGGCTACGGCGTCATGCGCGCCCACTGGGGCACAGATCTGGGGGCGGTGCTCTTCGTGGCCTACGACGTGGCGCTGCTGCTGCCGGCGGGGGTCGTGTGCTGGCTGTTCGCCCTGCTGGGGCGCTTCTCCTTCCCCTTGGGCGGCGCTTTCCGCACCGCCGCCATGCTGGCCCTGCGGCACCTGCCCAGCACCGTGGTGGTGGTCCTGATGACCCTGGAATTTCTGATCTTCAGCATCGAGCGCTGGTGGCCCGTGTTCTTCGCCCCGGTGCTCTGCGCGCTGCTTTCCAGCCTCTTCTTCGAGCGCGTTTTCCCGAAGTACCTGACGGGGGACGAGCGGGAAAAGCTGGCCCGGACCAGCGAAACGCCGGCGGAGGAGGAATAGCGCGGCGGCGCGTTTGTTTCAGTTCGTTTATTCATGCGTTTGCTGTGGAAAACGCGAAATACTTGTTGACATTTTACAAAGGATCGTGTAATATAGCAGATATCCATTGCAAATATTAGTCAAAGATAACCCATCCGTTTTATATGTTGTATTCAGCGGCTTCAGCCGTTGGAAATAAAATCAGGGAGGACAAATCATGAAGAAGAAAATCCTTGCGCTGGCCCTGGCGCTGTGCATGGTGCTTGCGCTGGCCGCCTGCGGCGTCAGCAGCACCACGGACACCGGTTCCAGCGCGCCCGCCGCTTCCAGCGGCTCCGAGGGCTCAGGCAGCTCCGCCGCCTCTGGCGGCTCCGGCAGTTCCGGCAGCACCAGCAGCACCCCCGCCAGCACGGACGCGGCCCCCGCCGCCCCCGCGGTGGCCTCGGAAATCACCCTCTGGACCTACCCCATCGGCAACTGGGGCAATGAGGAGACGGTCAAGGCTTTGACCGACGCTTTCACCGCCGAGACCGGCATCTCCGTCAAGGTGGAGTACCTGACCTACGCCGACGGCGACGACAAGGTCAACACCGCCCTCACCGCCAACCAGGCCCCCGACCTCATCATGGAGGGCCCCGAGCGCCTGGTCAGCAACTGGGGCGCCAACGGCTACATGGTCAACATCGGCGACCTGTTTGACGAAACCGCCATCGCGGAGATCAACACCGCCGCCTGGCTGGCCTGCCTGGCCTACAGCGACGAGGAGCTTGTGGCCTATGAGTATCCGCTGTGCATGACCGCCCACTGCATGGGCATCAATGTCAAGGCCTTTGAGGAGGCCGGCGCGCTGCAGTATGTGGACCTTGAGAACCACACCTGGACCACTGAGCAGTTCATCAACGCCGTCAACGCGCTGTATGACTACTACGGCGACACCGTCGGCGCCGTGTTCTGCGGCGGCCAGGGCGGCGACCAGGGCACCCGCGCCCTGGTGAACAACCTCTACGGCGGCACCTTCACCGACGAGGCGCACAAGGTCTACACCTGGGACGACCCCAAAAACATCAAGGCCCTCCAGGAACTCTATAACCTCAAGGGCATCGACTTCGACCCCGCAATCGTCGGCGGCGACGAGATCGCCAACTTCTACAACGGCATCTTCAAGATGGCCTTCTGCTGGAACATCGCCCAGCAGCTGAACCCGAACTCCGCCGGCACCGGCGCGGAGAAGACTCTCAACGGCGACGACATCGCCTTCATGGCCTTCCCCACCGAGAGCGGCGACCCCAAGCTGCAGGGCGGCATCTGGGGCTTCGGCATCTTCAACAGCGGCGATGAGGCCCGCATCGAGGCTTCCAGGCAGTTCATCAAGTTCATGGCCGCCAGCGAGCACACCTATGACGCGGTCCGCGCCTCCAACTTCTTCGCTGTCCGCGACAGCGTCAACGGCAAGCCCCTGGAGGTCTGGTCTGACAACGAGATCATGAACCAGTACAACACCCTGATGCAGTACCTCGGCGACTACTACCAGGTCACCCCGGGCTGGGCCCAGGCCCGCACCGCGTGGTGGAACATGCTGCAGCAGGTCGGCGCCAGCGACGGCAGCGAAGCTGCCATCACCGCCGCCGTCAACGAGTTCTGCGGCCAGGCCAACGCCGCCGCGGGCTGATCCCTTCCGTACATGATTCTCTCCCCCCAATGGGGGAGGGAACAAAAAACATAAAACAGAGGGACTGCGCGCCCCTTTCCGCCTGCGCGGTAAGGGGCGCGCTTTGTGATTTTTCATCAAAGCAAGTTCTTTTTTCGCGGCAACTCTTTTATCGCCAGTATTTCCTCCCCCTTCGGGGGGAATACAAGGCTGCTCAATAGTTACTTATCGTGAATTTTCAAGGAGGTGAAGCGCTTTGCGTCAAACCATGAGCCCGGAACTGCGCCGCAGAGAGACCATTTCCGGCTACCTCTTCCTGCTGCCGAGCCTGGTGTTCTTTATCGGCTTCGTCGTCATCCCGATGGTGATGTGCGTCGCCACCAGCTTTACCGACGCCAACATGAACTCCAACGAAGTTGACCATTTCGTCGGTCTGGCCAACTACATCGAGCTGTGGCAGGACCCGGTCTTTTTAAAAGCCCTGGTCAACACCATCATCATCGTGGTGGTCAGTGTGCCGGTTGTCACCGTGTTCTCTCTCTGGGTGGCCTCCGCGATCCACAAGATGAAGGAAGCCCCGCTGAGCTTCTTCCGCGTGGTGTTCTACCTGCCCGTGGTCACGGGCAGCGTGGCCGTCACCGTCGTGTGGAAGTGGATGTACAACAACTACTACGGCATTTTCAACTACCTGCTCAAGGGCGTGGGCCTGATTGAGAAAAACATCAACTGGCTGGGCGACCCGCGCTACGCCCTGGGCTGCATCATCATCATCCTGCTGACCACCTCCGTGGGCCAGCCCATCGTGCTCTATGTCTCCGCCCTGAGCAACGTCGACCAGACGCTGATCGAGGCGGCGGAGGTGGACGGGGCCACCAACTTCCAGACCTTCTGGCGCATCAAGTGGCCCCAGATCATGCCCACAACCCTGTATATCCTGGTCATCACCACCATCAACTCCTTCCAGTGCTTCGCGCTGATCCAGCTGCTGACCAGCGGCGGCCCCAACTACGCCACCGAAACGGTCATGTACTACATTTATTACACCGCGTTCAAGCTGTTCCGCTTCGGCTACGGCAACGCGATGGGCGTGATTCTTGCCATTTTCATCGCGGTGCTCAGCGCCGTGCAGTTCCGCCTGGCGCGGGAGAAGTGAGGGGGTGCCGGCATGAGTAAAGATAACGGGCGCAGCAAAGCCTATACTATCTGCTCCTGGGTGATTCTGATCATCCTGGCGTTTTTGTTCATCTTCCCGCTGTACTGGATCATCACCGGCGCGCTGAAAACCCAGGCGGCCATCAACTCCCCCACCCCCCAGTGGTGGCCCGGCGAGTTCACCCTGCGCAACTTCCAGACCCTGTTTTCCAAGCGCAGCGCCCCGCTGTTCCAATTTAAAATCCCCTTCCTGCCCCTGATGGTCACGGGGCCCATCGTGCCCGCCGCCATCCGCTGGCTGGTGAACACGGTGTTCATGGCCGTGGTGGCCATGGTGCTGACCTGCGTCACCGCCGCCATGGCGGGCTATGCCCTGGCGAAAAAGCGCTTTATCGGCCGGACGCTGCTGTTCAGCCTGATCGTCGCCGCCATGGCCCTGCCCAAGCAGGTCATCCTGATCCCCCTGATCCGGGAAATGAGCGCCCTGGGGCTCTATGACAACATCTGGGCTGTCATCTTCCCCACGGTGGGCTGGCCCTTCGGCGTGTTTTTGATGAAGCAGTTTTCCGAGAGCATCCCCGGCGAAATGCTGGAAGCCGCCCGCATCGACGGCGCGGGGGAAATGCGCACCTTTACCCAGATCGTGGTCCCCATGATCAAACCGGGCATCGGCGCACTGGCCATCTTCACCTTCATCAACTCCTGGAACGACTATTTCATGCAGCTGATTATGCTGACCAGCAGCAGCAACCTGACCATCTCCCTGGGCATCGCCACGATGCAGGCGGAGAACTCGACGGACTACGGCCTGATTATGGCCGGCGCGACGCTGGCGGCGGTGCCCATCATCGTGGTGTTCCTGATCTTCCAGAAATACTTCACCAAGGGCATCACCATGGGCGCGGTAAAGGGGTAAGGGCTTATGATTCTCGCCAAAAACCGGGAGGCCGCCAACTACCGGGGCCTCCACTCCCGGCTGAACCGGGCGCTGGAGCTGCTCAACGACGATTTCCTGTCCTCCGTGGGCACGGAGAGCTGGTATCTCGAGGACGAAGCCCTCTACGTCACCCGTTTTGACTATGAGACACTGCCGCCGGAAGAGACATTTTTTGAGGCCCACCGCCGCTATCTGGACATCCACGTCATGCTCCGGGGCAGTGAGGGCGTCGAAATCGCCCACCCGGAGGGGCTGGAACAGTTCGAGCACAAGGGCGATTTCTACGCCTATCGGGGCGCGGCGGAGCAGAAATTGATCCTCCGCCCCGGAATGTTCCTCGTGGTCTTCCCCGGCGACGCCCACCGTATCAAAATGGCGGTGGACGGCAAACCGGAGCCGGTGTCGAAGGTTGTGTTCAAAATTCTCTACAAAGAACAGGAGCCAGAAACAACGTGAAAGATTTTACAAAATACCAGGGGATTTTCCCCGCCTTCTACGCCTGCTATGACGGCGCGGGGGCCATCTCCCCGGAGGGCGTGCGCGCGCTGACGGAGTATCTGATCGGAAAGGGCGTCAAGGGGCTGTATGTGGGCGGCTCCTCCGGCGAGTGCATCTACCACTCCGTGGCGGAGCGGAAGACCGTGCTGGAAAACGTTATGGAGGCCGCGAAGGGCCGGGCCACCATCATCGCCCACGTCGCCTGCAACAACACCGCGGACAGCGCCCTCCTGGCAGCCCACGCGGAGAGCCTGGGGGTGGACGCCATCGCGGCGATCCCGCCGATCTACTTCCACCTGCCGGACCGGGCCGTGGCAAAATACTGGAACGATATCTCCGCCGCCGCGCCGGACACGGACTTTATCATCTACAATATCCCCCAGCTGGCGGGCGTCGCGCTGAACAGCGCCCTGCTGCGGACCATGCTGCAAAACCCGAAAGTCGTCGGCGTGAAAAACTCGTCGATGCCGGTGCAGGATATTGAGATGTGGCGGGACGAGGGGGCCATCGTGTTCAACGGCCCCGACGAGCAGCTGCTCTCCGGCCTGACCGCCGGGGCCATCGGCGGCATCGGCGGCACCTACGCCGCCATGCCGGAGCTGTATCTGGCCATTTACCGCCTCTTCGGCGAGGGGAAAATCGCCGAGGCCCGGAAGATTCAGGACGCCTGCTGCCAGGTCATCTACCGCATGTGCTCCGCCCAGGGCAACATGTACGCGGTCATCAAGGGCATTCTGCGGGAGAACGACGGCCCCGACTGCGGCAGTGTCCGCGCCCCGCTGTACGCGCTTCAGCCCGGGGACGAGGCCATCGTCGCCGATTGCGCCCGGATGGTCCGGGAGCTGACGGAAAAATACCGGTAAGGGCGCGGAAGGCCGATATGTTCCCACGGCAAAGTCCCGTGGTCCCTCTCCTGAAGGGGGAGGGACCACGGGACAGGCTTTGTATCTGAATAGTTACGATTTTTCAAAGCTTCCGTCCGCCCCGGCGGACGGGGAAAAGAGGTAAGGACATATGCAGCTTTACGGAATCGACATTCCCATCAAAAACGCGCCGGCGCTGGACCCGGATTTCGCGCCCATCGGCCTGTTCAACCGCGCCTTTCTGAAAACCGCGAAAAAGCCCCTGGGCCTGGCGGTGGCGCGGGCCGGGGGCCAGGTGGCGCGGGCGGATACCTTCATCCACGGAACGGCGGAGATGGCGGCGGCGGACAGGTATTACGTCAACCGCCTGGTGAAAACGCTGCTCTGGATGAAGGGCGGCTTCCGGGTCTTTGTCTCGGGGGACCGGGCGATGTATGAATACCTGAAAAGCGCCTATTCCGACGGCGGGGAACAGGACTTCGACTTCCACTTCATGGCGGAGGTCTACGAGCGCCCCTTCGAGGTTTGCTGCGCTGAGGCGCTGCCGGAGGAGAAGGACGCGCCCCAAGCCGTGGGCGGGCATCTGGAGGGCTGCCGCATCGGCTTTGACGCCGGGGGCAGCGACCGGAAGGTCAGCGCCGTCGTCGACGGAAAGAGCGTCTATGACGAGGAGGTGGTGTGGTTCCCCAAGACCAACGCCGACCCCCAATACCATTACGACGGCATCGTAGCGGCGCTGAAAAGCGCGGCGGAGCACCTGCCTCGAGTGGACGCGGTGGGCGTGTCCTCGGCGGGCATCTACATCGCTAACCGCACCATGCGGGCCTCGCTGTTTTTGAAGGTGCCGGAGGACTTGTTTGAGGCGCAGGTGAAGAATATCTATATCCGCGCCATCCGGGACACCTTCGGAGACATCCCCTTCGAGGTGGCCAACGACGGCGACGTGTCGGCCCTGGCGGGGATGCTGAGCCTCGGGGAGCCGAATCTGCTGGGCATCGCCATGGGCACCAGCGAGGCCGCGGGCTATGTGGACGCGGAGGGGCGCATCACCGGCTGGCTGAACGAGCTGGCCTTCGTGCCCGTGGACTGCGCCCCGGGGGCCATGCGGGACGAGTGGAGCCTCGATACCGGCTGCGGGGTCAAATACTTCTCCCAGGACGCGGTCATCAAGCTGGCCCCCCGGGCGGGAATCCTCCTGGATGAAAGCCTGTCCCCGGCGGAGAAGCTGAAAGAGGTCCAGAAACGCATGGAGGCGGGGGACGCCGCCGCCGCGCGGGTCTATGACAGCATCGGGACTTACCTGGGCCACACCCTGGCGTACTACCATTCCCTCTATGGGATGCGCCACGTCCTGCTGCTGGGCCGCGTCATGAGCGGCCTGGGCGGCGACAGGGTGCTGGCGGAGGCGAAGCGGGTACTGTCCGACGAGTACCCGGAAATCGCGGGGAAGCTCATCCCCGCGCTGCCGGACGAAAAATTCCGGCGGGTGGGCCAGTCCGCCGCGGCGGCAAGCCTGCCCGCGCTGCGGTGAGGTGCGCGCTATGACGATTTCCAACGCGAAAGTTTTTGTGGGCGGGCGCTTCGTCGAGGGCGGCGTCAGCTTTGACGAAACGATTGCCGCCGCCGGCCCCGGCGTCACAGGCGGCGAGGACGCGGCGGGGGCTTACCTGATCCCCGGCCTCGTGGACATCCACACCCACGCGGCGGTGGGGGAGGATGCCAGCGACGGCAGCACCGAGGGCGTGATTAAAATGTCCCGCTACTACGCCGCCGGCGGTGTGACCAGCTGGTGCCCTACCACCATGACCCTCAAGGAGCCGGAGCTGACACGGGCCATGGAGGCCATCGCGGCCTTCCGGCGCCCGGAGGATGGGGCGAAGGTGGCCGGCATCAATTTGGAAGGGCCCTTCCTCAGCCTGAAAAAATGCGGGGCGCAGAACCCGGACAACCTCCATGTCCCCGACGCGGACCTGTTCCACCGCCTCAACGCCGCCAGCGGCGGCCTGGCGCGGCTGGTGACCGTGGCCCCGGAGGAGCCGGGGGCGCTGGATTTCATCCGGGAGGTCAGCCAAAGCTGCGCTGTCTCCCTGGGCCACACCACGGCGGACTACGACACGGCCATGGCCGCTTACGCCGCCGGGGCCTCCCACGCCACCCACCTGTTCAACGCGATGCCGCCCCTGGGCCACCGGGAGCCGGGCGTCGTGGCGGCGGCGCTGGACGCCGGGGCCACGGTGGAGCTGATTACCGACGGCCTCCACATCCACCCGGCGGTCATCCGTCTGGTCCACCGGCTCTTCGGGGAACGTCTGGCGCTGATCTCCGACTCCCTGCGCTGCGCGGGGATGCCGGACGGGGACTACGAGCTGGGCGGCCAGCCCATCACCATGAAAAACGGAAAAGCCACCCTGACCGGGACGGACACCCTGGCCGGGTCCTCGATCCACCTGATGGACGGCCTGCGTCGCGCGGTGGGCTTCGGCGTCCCGCTGGAAGCCGCCGTCACCGCCGCGTCCCTGACCCCCGCGCGGGCCATCGGCCTCGACGGGGAGATCGGCTCCCTCGCCCCCGGAAAGCGGGCGGATATGGTGCTGCTGGACCGGGAGCTGAAGGTTTTGGCAGTATATGTGGACGGGAAAAAGGTTTCCAAATAAGCGTATATAAAACCTCTTCTGGCTGCGCCGGAGGAGGTTCAGAAGGGGGTCACAACAGCTGTGCTTACCGCGAGAGAAAACTTGCTTGAAACGATTCACGGAGGAAATCCGGACCGCTTTGTAAATCAGTATGAGGCGGTCAAATTACTGCCGCACCCCTATTTCGTACATAGCGGACGCCCGGTAAAGGGCGGACCCGAAATTGTGAACGCATGGGGGGTTACCATGTGTTATCCCGCGCATACGCCGGGCGCTTTTCCGGTACACACACCCGATAAGATCGTGGTCAGGGACATTCGCCATTGGCGGGATGATGTTCACGCGCCGTCCTTGGAGTTTCCACAGGAAGAATGGGACGCTTTTCGGGCGATGTATGACGCGGTAGACCGGGGCAGGGCATTTGCCGCGGCCATGGTGATGCCAGGGCTGTTTGAACAGGTACACCATCTCAATTCCATTACGGCCGCGCTGGAATATTATATCACGGAGGCGGATTGCGTTCATGATCTGATTCGGTATTTAACGGATTGGGAACTGCGGCTGGCGGAACAAATTTGCGATCATCTTCACCCGGACGCGGTTTTCCACCATGACGACTGGGGCAGCGAAAAAAACTCCTTCCTGAGTCCCGCCATGTTTGAGGACTTTTTCCTGGAGCCATATCAGGAAATATACGGTTACTATCACAGCCACGGCGTAAAACTGATTATCCATCATTCTGACAGCTTCGCCGCGAATCTGGTTCCCGATATGATTGAAATGGGGATCGATATATGGCAGGGAGCGATGGAGGCCAATCATGTGCCGGAGCTGGTAAAGCAATACGGCGGGCGGATCAGCTTTATGGGGGATATCGACAACAAGACAGTGGATTTCCCCGGCTGGACGGAGGAAAACTGCCATGACGCTGTTGTCCGAAAGCTGGATGGGCGTGAACCGCTGTATTTCATTCCCTGCATCTCCCAGGGGCTTCCCGGCTCTGTGTTTCCCGGTGTGTATGCCTCGCTGGCAAAGGAGATCGACGGGTATAATTCATCACGGTATGGCTGGTCCGGGGCGGCGCTGGAAAATGCCCGTTTACCCCTGGAAATATTCTGAATGACAGGCCCCCGCCTCAAGGGCGGGGGCCTGTTTTGGGACGGCGCGGGGGCCGGACGCGGGAATATCCAGCCCGGAGGGCACGAAAGCGCTTGACAAGTCCGCCTGTTTTGCATAAAATCAGAGATATCGCCGAAAGCTCTACGCGCAATCATAAATGACAGCGGCACAGGCGCAGGGAGGTTCTTGCCATCCGGCCCGCTGCGCGGGCCAGGCGTTGAATTAAAAATACACTATGGGAGCGGAGCTTTCATAGTAAAATCTGCCGTAAGGGGGAAAAACATTATGAGCGAAACGCGCATCGGGACAAAATGCGTACAGAGCGGCTACACGCCGGGGAACGGCGAGCCGCGGGAGATTCCGATCATCCAGTCCACCACTTTTAAATATGCCACCAGCGAGGACATGGGGAAGCTCTTCGATCTGGAGGCCAGCGGGTACTTCTACACCCGGCTCCAGAACCCCACCAACGACCATGTCGCCGCCAAAATCACCGCCCTCGAGGGCGGGAGCGCCGGGATGCTGACCTCCTCCGGCCAGGCGGCCAGCTTTTACAGCGTGTTCAACATCGCCTCCTGCGGCGACCATGTGGTGTCCTCGTCCAGCATCTACGGCGGTACCTACAACCTCTTCGCCGTCACCATGAAGCGCATGGGCATCGACTTCACCTTTGTCTCCCCGGACTGTACGCCGGAGGAGCTGGACGCCGCCTTCCGGCCGAACACGAAGGCCGTGTTCGGCGAGACCATCGCCAACCCGGCCCTGACGGTGCTGGATATCGAAAAATTCGCCGCCGCGGCCCACGCCCACGGCGTCCCCCTTATCATCGACAACACCTTCGCCACGCCCGTCAACTGCCGCCCCTTCGAGTGGGGCGCGGATATCGTGACCCACTCCACCACGAAGTACATGGACGGCCACGGCGCGGCCGTGGGCGGGGCCATCATCGACTCGGGGAAATTTGACTGGACGAAATACCCCGACAAGTTCCCCGGCCTGTGCACCCCGGACGAGAGCTACCACGGCATCACCTACACCGAGCGCTTCGGACTGGAAGGGGCCTTCATCACCAAGGCCACCGCCCAGCTCATGCGGGACTTCGGCTCCATCCAGTCGCCGCAGAACGCCTTTTATCTGAACCTCGGCCTGGAGAGCCTCCATGTGCGCATGAAGCGCCACTGCGAGAACGGCCAGGCCGTGGCGGAGTTTTTGAACGGCAACCCGAAGGTGGCCTGGGTGGCTTACCCCGGCCTGCCCGGCGACAAGTATTACGCCCTGGCGCAAAAATACCTGCCCAACGGCTCCTGCGGCGTCGTATCCTTCGGCGTGAAGGGCGGGAGAGCTGCGGCGGAGGAATTTATGCGCCGTCTGCGCGTCGCCGCCATCGAGACCCATGTGGCCGACGCCCGGACCTGCTGCCTCCACCCCGCCAGCGCCACCCACCGCCAGATGAACGACGCGGAACTGGCCGCCGCCGGCGTGAGCCCAGATCTGGTGCGCTTCAGCTGCGGCCTGGAGGACGCGGAGGACCTGATCGGCGACATCGCGCAGGCCCTGGGCTGAGAGGGCGGCAGCGTATGAAACGGCGCGTGTTTGCCCTTGCGCTGGCCCTGGTCCTCGGGCTTTTGGCAGGCTGCTCCGCCCCCCTCGGAAAAGCGGAGCGGAAAAGCGCGAAAGAAGAGAGCGCCGCGGAGGCGGCGCCCTCCTTGGCCAAGGGGTATTATGCGGTGCTTGACGGGAGCTCCACGGAAAAAATCGGCTATATGAAAGCCAGCTACAGCCGCCTCAGCTTCTACGACGCCCACGGCGAGATGCTCCAGAGCTACCTCTATGAGATTGGGAAAGACAGCGTGATCTATTCCGAGGGCGCGCCCCTTTATACCCTGCGCCAGAGCGGCCTTGAGCTGCGCCTTGTGGCGGACAGCGGCGCGGCCTACACGCTGCTCTACCTCAGCGCGGAGCCCCTGCCCGACGGCGGCTACGCCGTCTACAACAGCGACCAGACGGAGCGGCTGGGCTACCTCCGCGTCGCTGAGGGAGAGCTGGCCTTTTACGATGTCGATTCAAAGGAACTGAACCGGTTTCCCTTCCGCGTCAGCGAAGAGGGGATCGTTACCTCCCGGGGCGAGGCGCTGTATCATGTCAAATACGGCTGGGGCGGCCTGCGCCTGACCAACAGCTCCGGGCGGGAATACCTCTTAGTCGCCAGCGACGCCGCGCCGGAATAAAAAGAGAGGGAAAGAAATCTATGCCTATCCGAATCCCCAACAACCTCCCCGCCGCGAAAACCCTGGCGGACGAGAATATCTTTGTGATGTCGGAGAATCGGGCCGTGTCCCAGGACATCCGGCCGCTGGAAATCCTGGTCCTGAACCTGATGCCCACCAAAATCGAGACGGAGACTCAGCTGTCCCGGCTCTTGGGCAACACGCCCCTGCAGGTGTCGCTGGAATTTATCCACACCCGCAGCCATGAAGCGAAGAACGTTTCCAGGGACCACCTGTTCCAGTTCTATAAAACCTTCGACCAGGTCGAAGGGCGGAATTATGACGGCCTGGTCATCACCGGCGCGCCGGTGGAGCAGATGCCCTTCGAGGAAGTGGAGTACTGGGAGGAACTGTGCCGGATCATGGAGTGGAGCAAAACCCACACCAACAGCACCTTCCACATCTGCTGGGGGGCCCAGGCAGGGCTGTACTACCACTACGGCATCCCCAAATATCCCCTTGAGGAAAAGCTCTTCGGCATGTTCCCCCACCGGGTGGATCGGACCAGCAATATGCTGATGCGGGGCTTTGACGACGTGTTCATGGTCCCCCATTCCCGCCATACGACGGTGCGCAGGGAGGACATCGAGCGCTGCCCCGCGCTGAAGATTCTGGCCTCCTCCGAAAAGGCGGGGATTTACGCCGCCGCCACCGAGGGCGGGCGGCAGGTGTTCATCACCGGCCACTCCGAGTACGACGCGGACACCCTCAAACGGGAGTACCTGCGGGACAAAAACGCCGGCCTGCCCATCCATGTGCCGGAGAATTATTTTCCCGACGACGACGACAGCCGCCCCCCCCGCGTCTCCTGGCGGGGCCACGCCAACCTGATCTACCAGAACTGGCTGAACTATTTCGTCTACCAGACCACGCCCTACGACCTCAGCCAGCTGTAAAAGACCGTTTCAATATGTTTTATCATAACCCGCATGAAGCGGAACAGAAAGACGCAAAAGGTAACATAACGCTTTGTGGAAAGCCTTCCCCGCAGGGCGGGGAAGGTGGCCCGAAGGGCCGGATGAGGTGGGCCGTGGTGCACGGCTTACGTGAAATAAAATCGCTACGCCCACCTCATCAGTCACGGCCCTTGCGGGGGACGGGCCGCGACAGCTTCCCCGCCCGGGGGGGAAGCCTTGGTGCCATCTTGCGCCGTAAAGCCGCAAAATGAAAGTTTGCCATCATGCGAAAACTTTCAATCATAAGAGCCTGACCCGGATGAACCGGAAAAGCAAATCGCTTCCAAATCGTAACAACTTCGCTGTCATTGCTCACCAGTCCTCAGACGGGTGAAGGCAATCCCCCAATCGGGGGGCTGGCGGTATATGTTACGTACGACAGGCGGTTGCAAATGATGGGGGGATTGCTTTCACCAGCGTGCGCGCTGGTGAGCAATGACAGCATTTTGGTTTTTGTTTTGTATGATTTACGTACAGCACCGGACTTTTTGCCATTTTCGAAGATTGTCGGCCATAAGTGGCATATCTTGTATCCCGCCCCCGGGCGGGATACAAGATACAGAAAATGGATTCCCTTTCAAAAAATGCTTCAAAAAAATTGAAAAAACTCTTGACAAATTCCCCCATGCTTAGTATAATAAACAAGCGCTGTTCGGAACGGCGTAACTCCTTCGACCGGGAGGCGTAGCTCAGCTGGTTAGAGCACCTGCCTTACAAGCAGGGGGTCACTGGTTCGAGTCCAGTCGTCTCCACCACCGCTTTTCCTCGATATGCCTCGGTAGCT
>JAFUVO010000025.1 GCA_017477525.1 Oscillospiraceae bacterium
CTTCCATCCGCCGGGAGAAGCTGGTGGAAGCGGGCAGCAGCGTCTCCGGCGGGCCGTAGTCCCGCTCCGGCGCCGGCCCCCGCTCCGCGTCCAGCAATTCCGAAGCGGCGGCGTACACCGCCTCCGGGTCCACATCCCCAACCACGGCCAGGGCCATATTGCCGGGGTTGTAGAAAATCCTGTGGCAGTCATAGAGGATCTCCGGGGTGATTTCCCCGATGCTCTCCACCGTGCCGATAATTTTGTCGCGGATCGGGTGGGCGGCGTAGAGGCAGCGCATCAGCTCGTCGTAGACCACATGATCCGGGTCGTCCTCCCCCATGAGGATCTCCTGGGCGATGATCCCCCGTTCCTTGGACACGCTCTCTTCGGTAAAATACGGCGTGGAGACAAAGCGCAGCAGCATCCGCAGGTTCTCATCGAAGTTCTCGGTGGACTCGAAGTGGTAGGCCGTCACAGCGGAGGCGGTGTAGGCGTTGGGCTGGGCCCCGTTGGCGGCCAGCAGCGACATGGCGTTGTCGCCCTCGGGCATGTCGAACATCTTGTGCTCAAGGTAGTGGGCAACGCCCATGGGCGTGTCGATGAAACGCCCGTCCAGCCGGAAGCGCCGGTCCGCGCCGCCATATTCCGTGGCGAAAAAGGCGTAGGAACGGGTGTAGCCCGGCTTTACCGCCACGCTCAGGCGCAGGCCGTTGGGCAGCGTGTCCCGGTAGAGCGTTTCCCCAATCGAAGGGTATTCCAGTTTACGCATCGGCTTCTTCCACCTCCCAATCCTCCGCTTCCGCCCCCGGTTCCCCGTGGAGGAAGTAGACGGTGTCCAGCACGATCCCGGCGGCCACGGCTTTGACATCCTCCGCCGTGACGGCCTCGCACTGTTCGGCCATCCCGACAGGGCTCAAGTCCAGCCCGATCAGGGTCTGGGACAGATAATAGTCCTCCAGCGCGCCGGGGGAATCCGTCAGGGAGCGCAAATCCCCCGCCACATATTTCCGCGCGGCGGCCAGGTCCTCCCCACTGAAATCCCCGGAGCGCACCGCGTCCAGCTGGGAGAGGATCTCTTCCTGCGCGACGTCGAAATTTTCCGGCTCGATGCCGGAGGACACCAGCATGATCCCCTTCCGGCTGTCGCAGCCGGAGGAGGCGTAGTAGCACAGGGACAGCTTTTCCCGCACGTTCAAAAACAGCTTGCTGGTGACGGAGCCGCCGTAGAGGGCGTTGAACACCCGGATGGCGGCGAAAACCGGGTCCTCCATGCACTCCCCGAGGCGGAAGCCCAGGCAGAGCTTCCCCTGGGCCACCGCCATGGTTTCGTCGATCATCCGGGGCTGTTCCTCCAGGCTGTTCAGACGGATATCGGTGCCCAGTTCGTCGTTGAGCGCGGCCCGGGGCAGCTGTTCCAGCACGCTTCGCAGCGCGGCGGCCACCCGATCCCGGTCCGCGCCGCCGCAGTAGAAGATCTCCACAGGCGCGCTTGCCAGGATTTCCCGGTACCAGTCCGTCAGGGTCGCGGCGCTGACCTCGGCGGCGTCCTCCTCGCTGCCCATGTCGTCGCAGCCGTAGGCCTCGCAGGAGCACATGCACTCGATCAAACGGTACACGGCATAGGAGCGCTTGTCATTGACGCGGGCGCGGATATCGTCGATGAGCTTTTCCTTCTCGCTGGCCACATAATCGGCCCGCAGCAGCCCGTTTTCCATCGCCGGTTCCAACAGCAGCTCCCCTAACAGCGCGGCCACCGGCTCCAAAAGCTTCTCCCCTCCCGGGGCAAAACGGTCCGCGATGAAGCCCGCGTAAAAGCCGACGGACAGAATCTCCCCTTTTTTGCGCACAAAGGGGATCAGCCGGGCGCCGTAGAGCTCGTCGCAGGCGGCGGCGATGGCGTCCAAGTCCGGGTGCAGCGCGCTGCCGCGGGCCAGCACCCGGGGCAAAAGGGCGTTTCTGGACACGGTCTCCCGGTCCAGCGCCGTCAAAAAGTTGATGCTGAGGCAGTCGGATTTGAACTTATCGGTTTGCAGGCAGCTTAAAAAAACGCCCGGCAGCAGTTCTTCCCGCAGAATGTCCAATACGGAAGCCCCCTGTTCTCTCATTTTTCGCGGCCAGGAGCCTCAACAAAGGCCCTGTGATAAGGGGCAAGGTTTCCCCTTATGATGTTTCCGGTCATTACTATATCATATTTTTCCCGGAATGGGAATAAAATAATTGTGAATTTTTTCATTGACGCGGACGGGAAAAAAGGATATTATACCATTTCAGATTGGGAAAGATTTCACGGCGACCCGAAGGAAAGGAGTTATAGAATATATGGGCAAGTATTTCGGAACGGATGGCTTTCGCGGAAAGGCGGGCGTTGACCTGACCGCGGAACACGCTTTCAAAATCGGACGCTTCCTGGGCTGGCATTACAGCGCCCTCCGGGGCGGCCCCGGGGCGAAAATCGTCATCGGCAAGGACACCCGCCGTTCCTCCTACACCTTTGAGAGCGCCCTGGCCGCGGGCATCACCTCCTCCGGCGCGGACGCCTATCTGCTGCATGTCACCAGCACCCCCTGCGTCAGCTTCATCACCCGGACGGAAAATTTTGACTGCGGCGTGATGATCTCCGCCAGCCACAACCCCTTCTCCGACAACGGCATCAAGCTCATCAACAGCGAGGGCGAGAAGATGGAGGACGCGCTGCAGGACGCGTTGGAGCGCTGGATCGACGGGGAACCGGCCTCCCTGCCCTGGGCCAGCGGCGAGAACCTGGGCAAGACCATCGACTTCTACTCCGGCCGCAACCGCTACATCGGCTATCTGGCCGCCCTGGCCCCCACCTCCTTCGAGAACCACAAGGTCGGCCTGGACTGCGCCAACGGCAGCGCCTGGATGCTGGGCCGGGCCGTGTTCAGCGCCCTGGGCGCGAAAACCTGCGTCATCAACGACAGTCCCGACGGCGTCAACATCAACGCCGGCTGCGGCTCCACCCACATCGAGGGCCTGCAGCGCTATGTGCGGGACAATCTGCTGGACGTGGGCTTCGCCTTTGACGGCGACGCGGACCGCTGCCTGGCGGTCGACGAGCTTGGGCAGGTGGTCAACGGGGACAAAATCATGTACATCTGCGCCAAATACATGCGCGACCGGGACCTCCTGCCCAACAACACGGTGGTCACGACGGTGATGAGCAATTTCGGCCTGTACAAGGCTTTCGACCGCGCGGGCATCGCCTACGAAAAGACCGCCGTGGGCGACCGCTACGTCTACGAGAACATGAAGGCCAACGGCCACGGGCTGGGCGGCGAGCAGTCGGGCCACATCATCTTCCGCCGCTTCGCCCACACCGGCGACGGCATCCTCACCGCGATCATGGTGATGAGCATCATGATGGAAACGCAGCTCCCCCTGAGCGTCCTGGCCGGCGGCGTCACGATGTATCCCCAGGTGCTGAAAAACGTGGTGGTGGACGACAAAGAGGCCACCCTTGCCGACCCGGCGGTGACCGCCGCCGTGGACGCCTGCACCCGCGCCCTGGGCGGCAACGGGCGGGTGCTGCTGCGCGCCAGCGGCACGGAGCCCGTGCTGCGCGTGATGAGCGAGGCCGGCAGCAACGCCGAGTGCGAGGCAAGGGTGAATGAGATCATCGGTGCCATGCGTGAGAGCGGGCATCTGATAAAGATTAAGTAAATGTATTCCCTCCCTCACTGGGGGAGGGAAAGCATAATTCCCATCAGACGAGGTGACAACACATGCTGACAATCCAGGATTTGTACGACCTGAGCCACACGATGGCGGCGGAGTATCTGAAACAATTTACCTACCCCTGGGAGGCGCTGGAGGGGATCTCCGAGCTGATCCTGGCCCTGGGGAAACAGCTTCCCGAGGACCAGTACACATTGATTAACGAAAACGTCTGGGCCGCGAAGGACGTGGTGGTGTTCCCGACGGCCTACATCAAGGGCCCCTGCATCCTCGGCCCCGGCACGGAGGTGCGCCAGTGCGCCTTTATCCGCGGCAGCGCCCTCGTGGGGGCCAACTGCGTCGTGGGCAACTCCACGGAGCTGAAAAACGTGATTTTGTTCGACAACGTCCAGGTCCCCCACTACAACTACGTCGGGGATTCGATTTTGGGCTACAAGGCCCATATGGGGGCAGGGTCCATCACCAGCAACGTCAAAAGCGACAAGGCCCTGGTGGTGGTGAAGGACAGGGACGAGCGCGTCGAGACAAAGCGCAAAAAGGTGGGCGCGATGCTGGGCGACGGGGTCGAGATCGGCTGCAACAGCGTCCTCAACCCCGGCACGGTGATCGGGCGCGGCAGCAGCGTCTACCCCACCAGCTGCGTCCGCGGCGTGGTCCCCGCCGGGTGCATCTGGAAAAACGACGGCACGGTCGTCCGCCGGAGCTGAGCTTTGAACTCCCCTCTCCCGCTGTGCGGGGAGGGGAGTTCCTCCTCCTCGCCCCTTTGGCAAAAAATTCACATAAGCTCTTGATTTTGGAAAAAGACGTGATACAATATCTCTATGCGTTTAAGCATCTTAAAATCAGAAGAAAGGCAGAACACAAATGGCTAAACTTGATCTGACTAAGTACGGCATTACCGGGACGACCGAGATCGTCTACAACCCCACCTTTGAGGCGCTCTTCGACGAGGAGACCCGTCCCGACCTGACGGGCTTCGACAAGGGCCAGGTCAGCGAGCTGGGCGCGGTCAACGTCATGACCGGCATCTACACCGGCCGTTCGCCCAACGACAAGTTCATCGTCATGGACGACAACAGCAAGGACACCGTGTGGTGGACCACCCCCGAGTACAAAAACGACAACCATGTCGCCTCCCAGGAGACCTGGAAGGCCGTGAAGGAGATCGCCCGCAAGGAGCTGTGCGACAAGCGCCTGTTCGTCGTGGACGCCTTCTGCGGCACCAACGAGGACACCCGCATGGCCGTCCGCTTCATCATGGAGGTGGCCTGGCAGGCCCACTTCGTCAAGAACATGTTTATCCAGCCCACCGAGGCCGAGCTGGAGAACTTTGAGCCCGACTTCGTGGTCTACAACGCCTCCAAGGCGAAGGTGGAGAACTACAAGGAGCTGGGCCTGAACAGCGAGACCGCCGTGGTCTTCAACATCACCAGCCGCGAGGCCACCATCATCAACACCTGGTACGGCGGCGAGATGAAGAAGGGCATGTTCTCCATGATGAACTACTACCTGCCCCTCAAGGGCATCGCCTCGATGCACTGCTCCGCCAACACGGACATGGAGGGCAAGCACACCGCCATCTTCTTCGGCCTGTCCGGCACCGGCAAGACCACGCTCTCCACCGACCCCAAGCGCCTGCTGATCGGCGACGACGAGCACGGCTGGGACGACAACGGCATCTTCAACTTCGAGGGCGGCTGCTACGCCAAGGTCATCAACCTCGATCCCGACTCCGAGCCGGACATCTACAACGCCATCAAGCGCAACGCCCTTCTGGAGAACGTCACGCTGGATGAAAACGGCAAGATCGACTTCGCCGACAAGTCCGTCACTGAGAACACCCGCGTCAGCTATCCCATCGAGCACATCGAGAAGATCGCCAAGAACGTCAACGGCAAGTCCGCCGGCCCCGACGCCGAGAACGTGATTTTCCTCTCCGCCGACGCCTTCGGCGTCCTGCCCCCGGTCAGCATCCTGACCCCCGAGCAGTGCAAATATTACTTCCTCTCCGGCTTCACCGCCAAGCTGGCCGGCACCGAGCGCGGCATCACCGAGCCCACCCCCACCGGCGCCGCCAGCGTCGGTCAGGCCTTCCTGGAGCTGCACCCCACCAAGTACGGCGAGGAGCTGGTCAAGAAGATGGAAAAGGTCGGCGCGAAGGCCTACCTGGTCAACACCGGCTGGAACGGCACCGGCAAGCGCATCTCCATCAAGGACACCCGCGGCATCATCGACGCGATCCTCAACGGCGACGTGCTGAAGGCCCCCACGAAGCAGATCCCCATCTTCAACTTTGAGGTTCCGACCGAGCTGCCCGGCGTCGACCCCGCCATCCTCGACCCGCGCGACACCTACGCCAGCGCCGCCAAGTGGGACGAGAAGGCCAAGGATCTGGCCGGCCGCTTCATCAAGAACTTCGTCAAGTACGAGGGCAACGAAGCCGGCAAGGCCCTGGTCTCCGCCGGCCCGCAGCTGTAAGCTTACAGGCTCCTATATTCCCTCCCTCTCCGGTGGGAGGGAATACCATCAGTATATTGCTGCCCGGCAGGCCGGAACGGTCTGCCGGGCAGTGTGTATGACGGAGAATACGGCATGAAATACGGAGAATCCCTCGCCCGCTCCCCGAAGGGGGCGGGCGAGGCGCCGTTACCACACAGAGCGCAGCAGCAGCAGAAAGGCCGCGAACGCGCCGGCGAATACCAGCGCCACCAGGCCCACGGCGCTCAGGACGCCGCCGAGCCAGGGCATGTCAATTTTTTTCGGAGGCGGCTGTCCCGAAGCATCCGCCTCCGCCGATTTGTCCCTCCGGCGGTCGTGCCAGGGCATCCCGTCAATGTCCATGTTGGCAATGGTCCGCCCATCGTCCTCGAAGGGCCGCTTGCCGCGGCTCACCGCTTTGTGTCCGGCGAAGCGCCGTCGTAGAGGTGGCAGGCGCAGAAGTGGCCGGGCGCAACCTCCCGGAACTCCGGCTGGACCTTTTCGCAGACCTCCATGCACTTCTCGCAGCGGGTGTGGAACTTGCAGCCGCCGGGCGGGTCCGCCGGGGAGGGGATGCTGCCCTGCAGCACGATCCGATTCATCTTGTAGTCGGGGTCCGGCACCGGGATCGCGGAGAACAGCGCCACGGTGTAGGGGTGGAGGGGTTTCTCAAAGATTTTTTCCGTCTCGGAAAACTCCACCATGTTCCCCAGGTACATGACGCCCACCGTGTCGGAGATATGCTCCACCACGCTCAGGTCGTGGGAGATAAACAGGTAGGTCAGCCCGAACTGCTTCTGCAGGTCCCGCAGCAGGTTGATGATCTGGGCCTGGATGGACACGTCCAGGGCGCTCACCGGCTCGTCGCAAAGGATAAACTCCGGGTTCAGCGCCAGGGCGCGGGCGATGCAGATGCGCTGCCGCTGGCCGCCGGAGAACTCATGGGGGTAGCGGTCCTTGTGGAACTCCTGCAGGCCGCACTCCCGCATGATCTTCGTCACATAATCGTCCAGCTCGCCCGGCGGCACCAGGCGGTGCTCCCGCACGCCCTCGCCGATGATCTCGCCCACGGGGAGCCGGGGGGAGAGGCTGGAATAGGGGTCCTGGAAGATGATCTGCATTTTCGTGCGCATCTGGCGCATCTCCTGCTTCGAGAGGCTGAACACCTCCCTGCCGTTGTAGAGCACCTCGCCGTCCGTCTTGTCCTGGAGCCGGAGGATGGTGCGGCCCACGGTCGATTTGCCGCAGCCGGATTCCCCCACCAGCCCCATGGTGCTGCCCCGGCGGATGCGGAAGCTCACGCCGTCGACGGCCTTCACGTTGCCCACGGTCTTGGAGACAAAGCCGCCCTTGATGGGGAAGTATTTTTTGAGGTTTTTGACCTCCAACAGGTATTCGCTCGTTTCCTTCGCCACGTCAATCGCCTCCCTTCCCGCCGGCGTAGCGGTAGCAGCTCACCTTGTGCGTATCCGAAATGGCCGCCTCCGGGGGATAGGCCCCGTCGCACTGGCCCACGCACATCTCGCAACGGTCCCGGAAATAACAGTAATTCGGCATGTTGACCGGGTTCGGGACCTTGCCGGGGATGGAGTAGAGGGCGTCGACCTTCTTTCCCACCACGGGCTTGGAGTTCATCAGGCCGATGGTGTAGGGGTGGGCGGGGTGGTGGAAGATATCCTCCGCCGTCCCTTTCTCCACCACGCGCCCGGCGTACATGACCACCACGTAGTCCGCCATCTCGGCGATCACGCCCAGATCGTGGGTGATGAACATGATCGAGGCGTTGGTGCGGTTTTTCAGCTGGCGCAGCAGGTCCAGGATCTGGGCCTGGATGGTCACGTCCAGGGCCGTAGTGGGCTCGTCGGCGATGATGATGCGCGGGTCGCAGGCCAGGGCCATGGCGATGACCACCCGCTGGCGCATACCGCCGGACAGCTCGTGGGGGAACATGCTGTAGACCCCCTCGCTGTTGGCGATACCCACCATTTTCAGCAGCTCGATCGTCCGCTCCCGAATCTGCGCCTTGCTGCGGTTGGCCGTGTCGTGCAGCTCAATGACCTCGTCGATCTGCGCCCCGATGCGGAACACCGGGTTCAGCGCGGTCATGGGCTCCTGGAAGATCATCGACACATAGTTGCCGCGGAAGCGCTGCATGACCTCGTTGGGGGTTTTGGTGACGTCGCAGGCCTTGTCCCCGAGGTTCAGGCGAATCTCACCCTCCACGATCTGCCCCTGGGGCCGCTGGAGCAGCTGCATCAGGGAGAGGCTGGTGACGCTCTTGCCGCAGCCGGATTCGCCCACGACCCCCACAGTCTTGCCGATGGGCACGTCGAAGCTGACCCCGTCCACGCTGCGCACCGTCCCCGCGTCCGTGAAGAAATAGGTGTGGAGGTTGTCGAACTCCACCGCGTTGTTGGGGTCGCGCATTTTGGTCAGATATTCCGATTCCGGAACATTCTTGCGTTTTCTCTGCTTCTCCATCCGGTTGGTGATCCGGCGGTTCTCCCGGGAGATGCGCCGGGCCTCCTTCGCGGACAGATAGCCGTCCTGGTTCTTTTTTGCCATAGCAGCCCCCTCCTCTCAGCGCTTCATCTTCGGGTCAAAGGCGTCCCGCAGGCCGTCGCCCACGAAGTTGAAGCCCAGGACCGTGATCAGCAGGCAGATGCCCGCCGGAATCCAGATGAACCAGTAATTGGTCATGACGAAGGAATTGTTCACGTCGCTGATGATGTTGCCCCAGGAGGCGAAGGGGAATTTGACGCCCAGGCCCAGGAAGCTCAGGGTCGCCTCGGTCAGGATCACGGAGCCGAGGCCCATGGTGCTGATGACGATCAGCTGGGGGATGACGTTGGGGACCAGGTGCTTGAAGATCCGGCGGGGGACCCGCAGGCCCGTGGCCTCCGTGGCGGTCATGAACTCCTGCTCCCGCAGGGAGAGGATCTGCCCGCGCACCATGCGGGCCACGCTGGGCCAGCCCAGGAAGCCCAGCAGCAGCATCAGGTAGAGCATCCGGATCTGGGGGTCCACCTGCAGGCTGTCCATGGCCGCGCCTAAGATAATCAGGATCGGCGTAGAGGGGATGCAGTAGAAGATATCCACAATGCGCATAATCAGGTTGTCCACCCAGCCGCCGAAGTAGCCGGAGATGCCGCCCATGACGACGCCCAGCACCACCTCGATAATCACGACAATGAAGCCGATGACCAGGCTCACCCTGCCGCCGTACATCAGGCGGGTCAGCATGTCCATCCCGGTCCCGTCGGTGCCCAGGGGGTGCGCGGCGGAGGGACGGCCGTACATGTCATAGACATAGGTTTTGGTGGCCTGGTTCACGGACCAGACCTGGGCCCCGGCGTCGTAGGTGATGCTGTACTCATTTGTCTCCCCCTCCGGGGCGTCGGGGGCGGTGTAGGCAAACACTGTTTCGCCCGCGTCCAAAGCATCCTCCAACCGTTCCTTGAAGTCGCGGGTGATGACGACGCCGTTCTCCTTGGACTGCACCACAAAGCGGCTGATGTAGCCCACCTCGACCCCGTCTTTGAGGATGTTGTGGTCCCCGTCCAGGGTGTAGGTCCCGGCGTCCGGGGCGGAGAAGGCGCTCTCGCCGGAGGCGAGGGCCTTCAGCGCGGCGTGTTTTACAGCAAAGCCCAGCTCCGGCATCCCGTCGGAGGTGTAGACGATGTCCTTGAATGCCATCGCCACCAGGTCGCCGCCGGAATAAATGGAATAGAAGTCGTTCCCCTCGTCCGCCAGGCGGTAGTCGGCCTCCTTGTAGCTGAACTCGGTTTTCCCGGTTTCCGTGGCCAGGATAAACTGCGCCTGGGGCAGGGAGCCGAACTCCCGGCCCTCGGCGGCCAGAAAACGCAGGCTGTCGTTCCGGGTGACGCCGACGTACTCCTTGTTCATGTAGGTATAGGTGTAGAACTGCTCTGCCTGGCCGTAGGGGATCAGCAGCCCGCCGATGAAGGAAAACACGAACATGACGATCAACATCACCATGCCCACAATCGCGAGGCGGTTGCGCAGGAAGCGCTGAAGCACCAGCCGGCCCGGGGAGAGGACCCGGACGCGGCGGTCGTCGTTGAGGGAATATTCCTCCCCGCCCTCCGCCGGAAGCTTTTTCTCTTCGGACATTTTTCTCTTCCCCCTCCCTTCAGGACAGCCGGACCCGGGGGTCCACCACGGCGTAGAGGATATCGGACAGCAGATTTCCCGCCAGCGTCAGAATGGCCAGGAAGGTCATGTAGAACATGGTAAAGGGGATGTCGCCGGAGATCATGGCCTGGTAGCTGGTATAGCCAATGCCGGGGATGGCGAACAGGGTCTCCGTAATCAGCGCCCCGGAGAACAGCCCCGGCAGGGACGCGCCGACGATAGTCACCAGCGGGATCAGGGTGTTGCGGAAGGCGTGGTGGTAGATGACCCGCCGCTCGCTGAGGCCCTTGGCCCGGGCGGTGCGGATGTAGTCGGCGTTGAGCACTTCCAGCATATTGGTGCGGGTATAGCGCATCAGGGAGCCCACGGAGATGATGACCAGCGTGGCGATGGGCAGCACCAGATGGTGGGCCATGTCCAGGAACTGCCCCCAGGCGTCCAGCTGCGTAAAATTGCGCCCCACGAGGCCGTGGGTATCGAACCAGCCCAGGTGCACGGAGAAGAACAGTTTTAAAAGCGAGGCGAAGAAGAAGGTCGGCAGCGAGATACCCACGAGGGCGGCGGCGGAGATGCCGTAGTCCAGGCGGGAATACTGCTTCGTCGCCGCGACGATGCCCAGGGGGACGGCGATGAGAAGCTCCAGAATCAGGGAAATCAGGCCCATGATAAAGGATACGCCGATGGTGTCCTTGAACTTTTCAATCACGGGGACGGTGTATTTCCAGCTGTCCCCGAGGTTGCCGGTGCAGAACTCCTTCAGCCAGTTCAGCCAGCCTAAGAGCATGGGCTTGTCCAGGCCATAGACGGCGTTGAGCTGGGCGCGCCACTCCTCATAGGACTTGGCGCCCGGGGCGGTGGAGAGCTGCATCGCCATGTTGTCTACATAGGACGCGGGCAGGCAGCGGATCAGCACGTAGATAATCAGCGTGACAAACAGCAGGATCACGATAGAAATAAGGATTCGTTTGATAACAAAATTCCGCAAGGTGGTCCCTCCGATCTCTCAGTTTCTCCCATGTCGGGGCCCATATCACGGTGCTCCCCCCGGAGGGGGAGCACCGTGATACGAACTTTATTTCACGGCCAGCGTCTGGATATCGGCGGCCCAGCCCCAGTAGGGGGTCATGTCGCCGGGCAGGGTGGCGGTGTCCACGCGCTGGGTGGAGAACACCATGCAGTCGGAGCGCTGGTAGATGGGGATCTCCACGCCGTAGTCCATGATGATCTCCATCGCGCCCTGGTACAGGGCCTTGCGGTAGGTCTGGTTGCTGGACTGGCGGGCGGCCATGATGATCTCATCCAGCTCCTCGTCGGAGATGTGGTAGTAGTTGGTGGAGCCGTTGGAGTGGTAGAGCTGGAACATGTCGGGGTCGCTGCCCGCGCGCCAGGCGGCGCACCACAGCTCCGCCACGCCGGTCTGGTAGCTGGCGTAGAGGTCGCTGGAATTGGCCAGGTCGTTGACCGTGAAGGTGATGCCGACGGAGGCCAGCGCGTCGGAGACATTCTTCAGCAGCAGGAAGGAGGGGTGGTCGCCGGTGCCGCCGCCGCCGATGTTGACGGTGTAGCCCATTTTCGCGCCCTCGGGGGCGGCGGTGATCTTGCCGTCCTCGACGGTGTAGCCCGCGGCCTCAAAGAAGCCCAGGGCGGCTTCCAGCGCGGCGGCATACTTCTGCTCCACACTCATGCCGGCGGTGTAGATGGGCTTGCCCTCCACGTCCAGGGAGTAGGCGATGTGGTAGCCGTCGTCGGTAGTCTGGGGCGCGGCCCAGGAGGTGTTCGAGATCGGGTAGTTGATGACGGAGGCGGTGGGGCCGTAATAGGAGTCGACCGCCTCGTCGCGGTAGACGGAGATCAGGGTGGCCAGGGCCTTGCGCAGGTTCTTGGAGGCGTCGGAATAGGGGTCGTCGCCCACCTTGACGTTGTTGGGGTTGATGCCCACGTAGCCGTAGCCGCGGTAGTCGATCAGCTTCGTGGTCAGCACGGGGCCGTCAAACTTGTCCCACTCGCTCTCGCTGAAGCCGTTCTCAATGGCGATCTGCTTGGCGGTGGCGGTGCTGTAGCTGGGGTCTGCCACGTCCAGCGTACCGGCCACGAGGCCGCTGACCTTGGTGTCCTCGGTGGATTCCAGGAAGTTCAGGTGCTTGATGATGGGCTCGCCCTTGTAATAATCCGGGTTGGCGTCCATGTAAACGACGCCGTTGGAGTAATTGCGGAACACATAGGGACCGGCGCCCAGCGGGGTGCTGGTTTTGGCCTTGACGCCGGAGAGGTCGCCCTTGGGGAAACCGAACTGGTTGGCGGTATAGTCGTAGAGGGCCTCGTCGCCGTACCAGTGCAGGGGGGCCAGGCGCAGGTCCGCGATCTGGTAGATGGCGGTGGCGTCCACCTCCGTCATGACCACGCGCAGGGAGTAGTCGCCGGTGCGCTGGATGCCGGAGATGTTCGGGGCGGAGTCGCCGGTGGAGACGCCGACGGCGTAATCATCGTCCAGATAGCTCCAAAGGGAGCCGCTGGCGGCCTCGGTGTCGGACAGCTGATTCAGGTCCCCGTCATACTCCTCCACCATGGTGTCGAAGAAATCGGCGGCGGTGGCCTCCTCCGGGAGCGTAAAGCCCCAGTTGGCGGCGCAGGCGGCCACGGAATCCCCCGGGGCGTTGTAGCCGTTGTTGACGCAGTAGTCGACGATGGACTGGGCGAACTTCTCCCCCGCGGCGGGCAGGCCCTCATTCCAGAAGGCATTCTGGGTGGCCTCGTCCCAGTACGTGAAGTCCGTGTTGCCCTCGCCGGCGGCGATGAGCAGGTTATAGAGGGTATCCATGCCGGAAAGGTACTCCCGCAGGCCCTGGATCGGGGCGGAGTAGAGGGTGGTGCTGCCGTCATAGGTGGGGTCCAGGGTGACGTAGGTGCTGAAAATCACGTCGTCAATGTCAATCGGGTGGCCGTCGGTGAATTTCAGGTCGTCGCGGATTGTGATATCATAAAACACGGTGCCGTCCGCGTTCTCGGTGACGGTGATGTCGCCCGGGGCTTTATAGGTGTAATCGGCGCCGTTGTAGTTCCGGGTCTCGCCGGCGATGCCCTTCAGGATCGGGTTGGCCACGCGGTCCGCCGCGCCTACGGGCAGGGTGAACATGTCAACCACGTCCTGGTCCGCGGCGGAGGAGGCGAAGAAAGGAGAGAATTTGCCCTCAATGCCCATCTCCACGGCGCTGACCAGCGTGTCGCCGGACGGGGCGGAAGCGGCGGGCGGAGCGTCCGCGGGGGCGGTGCTGTTGGTATTGCTGTTGGAAGCTCCGTTATCCGAATTGGCGTTGGCGCTGCCGGCGGCGGGGGCCTCCCCCTCCGTGGGGGCCGTTGCGGTGGCGGCGGCGCCGCAGCCGGTAAAGAGCGCGGCAGCCAGCGCAAGACACAGCAGCAGCGCAGTCAGTTTTTTGTGGTTTTTCATGTTTGTTCCTCCTGCTTACTTCAATTATTTTTCATCCCCTCTCCCGGCCATAGGCAGGAAAACGGGTCTGATACGAAAATATGGGACCGATGCGCCCAAAAGCCTAATCCTGCGGCTGAACCTGTCCCATCATGAGCGCCTTCCGCCGCGTAAAAAGGACCGCGCCGGACGCGATTAAAACCAGGGTGCAGAGGGTAACGGGCAGATTCGCGGCCTCGAAGGGTTCCCGGAGATAATAGACGGCCTGCCCCAGAAGCGACAGCGCCGACAAAATCAGAAGCACCATGCTCCACCCGGCAAAGCGGTCATAGAGCTTGTCCCTGTGCTCCCGGGTGACCAGTTCCCCCGCCCGCAGCAGCCGCCACGCGCCCATGAGCAGATAGGCCGCGGGGAACAGGCCCAGCACCAGGGGCAGGAGCACATACCAGCTATGGGTCATGCGGGCGTCCATCAGCAGCGGGGCCAGCACCGCGCACAGGCAGAGCAGGGAAAGCGCGGGAAACAGGCGTTTCGCGCGTTCCACCGTCCCCGCGTCCGCGAGGAAGCGGAAATATGGGCCGTGGTACACCGAAACGGTCCTGAGCCGCCCGTTTCGGTCCGTGATGTTGTCCAGACGGTAATCCTCCGCGTATTTTTTCTCGGAACGCAAGCCCCCGCCCCCCCCTCTCCGCGCGGCAAAGTAAATGCAAGCATCTATTTCGCTGCCTTGCGTTTTCTCCCCCGAAGGGGGA
>JAFUVO010000070.1 GCA_017477525.1 Oscillospiraceae bacterium
AGCTGCCTAATCTTTCATAAGCAGGTTTTTCTGGGGTAGGGGGAATTATGCGCTTTTTTCCTATTCCCCCTATGTTTTTTCCTGTCAATAGAGCTGGGGCTGTGAAAGCCAGGACATTGCTCTCCTTTTTTTCACAGCCCCACGCAAATTTATATTTTTTTCCTGACGGCGCCTTTCGCCCTGTCTCTCGCCCTTTGGGGGATATGATAGACTGCATTCCGGTTGCGGAGCTCCGTTTCCCCAATCGGCTGCTGCTATGATGGGACGCGAAAGGGGCGGAGAGATGTGAAACGGCATGTGCTGACCGTGGCGGCGGCGCTGGTGGCGCTGGCGGCGGTACTGAAAATTTTGGCGCCCGGTCTGCCGGAACGTCTGCGGGAGGCCATGGGCCTGCCGGCGCGGGAGGCGGTTTATCTGGACGCGCTGGAGGCCATTGGGGCGCGCATCGCGCCGGAGGCGGCCCCGGGGGAGGCGGTCTGGCGCTATGAAGAGGCGGAGATCGCGGGGGAATTTGCCCCGGAACCCTCCCACCCGGCGGTGGCGGCTTTTTTGGAGCGGCAGGGGGACTTTGCCGGCTATGCCCCGCCGGAGCATGTGGATTATGGCTGGTATGAGCTGCCCTTTGCCGCCGTCAGCCCCGTGGAGGACGCCGTCTGCTCCGGCTTCGGCTACAGGCTCCACCCGATCTTAGGGGAGGTCAAGTTCCACTACGGCAGCGACTTTGCCGCCAGCGCGGGGACGGACATCGCCGCCCTCGCTGACGGGACGGTGCGCTTCGCCGGGTCCTCGGACAGCTTTGGGAACTATGTGACCATCGACCACGCCGGGGGCTGGTCCAGCCTCTACGCCCATTGCAGCTACCTCTATGTCCATACGGGGCAGAGCGTCAGCGCGGGGGAGAAAATCGCGCTGGTGGGGGCCACGGGCCATGTCACGGGGCCGCATCTGCATTTCGAGCTGCAGCGGGACGGGGTCTACCGCAACCCGGAATATTGCATCGGGAATTGAGGGGCCGCGCCGGGCTGCGCTGGGAGCTGAGGCCGGAGGCGGCGCTTTTGTGGGCGCTGATGTATTTTTTTGACAGCGCCGGCCTGACGGCGGCGCTGCTGCCTGCCGCGATAGTGCATGAACTGGGCCATGTGCTGGCGCTGCGGCTGTGCCGCTGCCCGCTCCGGCGGGTGCGCCTGGGCCTGTTCGGCGCGGAGCTGGACTACGCCGGCAGCCCGGGGCGTTGGGAAAAGCTCTTCTGCGCCGCGGCGGGCCCGGCGGCGGGGGTGCTATGGGCCCTGTTCGCCCTGCGCCGGGGCGGGGCGTATCTGCGCCTGAGCGGGGAGATCAGCCTGCTTTTGAGCGCGTTCAACCTCCTGCCCGTCCTGCCCCTGGACGGGGGACGCATTGCGGAGGCGCTGCTGGGGGAGCGGGCGGCGCGGGTTCTGTCTCTCGCCGCGGCGGCGGCGCTCAGTCTGGGCGGAATCGTCCTGCTGTGGCGCTTCCGCGCCTTTGGCGCGGCGGTCATGGGTTTCTGGCTGCTGGCGCGGCAGCGGGCGGCGCGGCGGACGTTGTGAAATTCCTTTTACCATCCGTGTGGTAAACAGGCATTCCCAACAGACAGTTGGTGAATGCGGCGGCGCGAACGAAGTGTAGCCTTTCACGGAGCAATGAAATTGCAAATTTCATTGCTCGTGAGTATAGCACATAGAGCATAAAAGAGCAGCCCTCTCCTTGAGGACTGCTCGATAAACCAGAATTTACGATCAGTTTTCCCTTGACTTTTATCCCGAAATAAGTATAATAAAGACAGAAGACACCGCAACAAGCGGCTGGCTTCAGAGCGATTTAAAATGGGCTTATTTCAGCCCGAAAAACCGTCACTTGCCGGAGTGGCGGTTTTTCTTATGGGTACGCCGAATCACTATGGAGACCGTGTACGGTCCAACGTGAAACGTGAACGTCATCCGCATAAGACATCACCTCCTTTCGGAGATGAAGCCAACCACTTTTACCGTTGCTTTGGTGTCCTCTGCCCCTTATCGGGTAACCCGGGTTCCCGAGCTGGCTTTATTTTACAAAATCCAAGTGCTTTTGTCAATGCTTTCTGAAATAACAGACGTTTGGTGAAATCAACGAAATTCAAAAACCTCCACGCAAAGGTTAAAAGGGACGATGCAAAACGGCTATTGACAATATTGACGCGATACGATATATTTGGCAGGTATCTGTTCAGTAGTATTGTATTCTCTCACCTTCGGGGGAGAGAATACAATATGTAGTTTTCTCCGGACAGGGGAATCACGCAAGCGGCAAAAAAGGGGGACAGCCATATGAAACTGCTTCGAGCCCTGGTCGCGGCGCTGCTGAGCCTGTCGCTGCTGTCCGGCTGCGGCGGGGGCGGCAAACCCGCGGCGGGCGGCGGGGCGGAGCTGAACGTCTTCTGCTTCTCCGCCGGGAAGGCGGACGCCTTTCTGCTCTACACGGCCCGCAGCGCCGTGGTGATCGACTGCGGGGAGAAGGGCTTCGGCGGGGACATCCTGGACTATATGGAATCCGTCGGGCTGGACCGCCTCGATTGCCTCATCATCAGCCACTTTGACAAGGACCATGTGGGCGGGGCGGCGAAAATCCTCAACAACATCCCCGTCGGGACGGTGCTGCAGAGCAACCACCCCAAGGACAGCGAGGAATACGGCAAATACGTCAAGGCGCTGAACAACGCCGGCCTTGAGCCGGTGACGGTCCGGGAGACCCTGGCCTTTACGCTGGACGGCGTGGATTACAGCGTCGACCCGCCGCGGAAGGACGATTATGACAGCGACGGCAGCAACAATTCCTCCCTGATCGTCTCAGTGCGCAACGGGGAAAACGACCTGCTGTTCACCGGCGACGCCCAGGACGAGCGGCTGGCGGAGTTCATTTCCGCGAACCGGACGGGCTATGAATTTTTGAAGGTCCCCTACCACGGCCACTGGCAGAAGATGCTGCCGGAGCTTGTGGCCTCGGTCCGCCCCTCCATCGCCGTTGTCACCTCCTCGGACCGGGAGCCGGAGGACCCGGCGACGCTGGCCCTGCTGGCGGAGGCGGGGGCGGAAATTTATCTGACGCGGGAGGGCGCGGCGCTTCTGCGCTGCGACGGAAAAACGATGCGGATGGAACCGGCTGCCGAACAGGCCGCCGCCGCGTGAGGAGAAGGATATGAAATACAGACCGGATAAATACGGCGTCCCGATTTCGCAGCTGGGCTTCGGCTGTATGCGCTTCACCCGGAAGGGGGCCGGCATCGACTATGCCAGGGCCAGCGGCGAGATCATGTTGGCGGTCGAGCAGGGCGTGAACTATTTCGACACCGCCTATATCTACCCCGGCAGCGAGGAGCTGCTGGGCCGGGTGTTGGAGGAAAACCGCTGCCGGGGCAAGGTGTACATCGCTACAAAGCTGCCCCAGTACCTCATGCGCACGGAAAAGGCGGTGGAGAAAACCTTCCGGGAGCAGCTGGCCCGGCTCAGGACCGGCCATATCGACTACTATCTGATGCACATGTTCACCGACCCCGCGGAGTGGGAGCGGCTGCGCGCGCTGGGCATTGAGGACTGGATCGCGGCCCGGAAGGCCGAGGGCAGCATCCGCAACCTGGGCTTCTCCTTCCATGGCGACACGGAGAGCTTTTTGAAGATCCTGGACGCCCGGGACTGGGACTTTTGCCAGATACAATATAATTATCTGGACGAGCACAGCCAGGCGGGCCGCCGGGGGCTCAAGGCCGCGGCGGAAAAGGGCATCCCCGTCATCATCATGGAGCCGCTGCGGGGCGGGAAGCTGGTGCGCCTCCCCGAACGGGCGCGGAACGCCCTCCGGGCCAGCGGCACGGGCTTCACCCCGGCGGAGCTGGGGCTGCGCTGGCTCTGGGACCAGAAGGAGGTCACCTGCGTCCTCTCCGGCATGAACTCCGCGGAAATGGTGGAGGAAAACATCCGCATCGCCTCGGACGCGGAGGCGGGGCGGTTTACAGAGCGGGAGTTCGCCCTGGTGGAGCGGGTCCGGCGGCTGATCCGGGAGAAGGAAAAGGTGGGCTGTACCGCCTGCCGCTACTGTATGCCCTGCCCCAAAGGGGTCGATATCCCGGGCAACTTCTATTTTTACAACCTGATGTATTTGGAGCGCAAGGGGCCGGCCCGGATGGAATTTGCCCAGAACCTGGGCCTGCGGCACGACCCGGGCTTTGCCGCCCAGTGCGTCGGCTGCGGAAAATGCGAGGCCCACTGCCCCCAGCACATCCCCATCCGGGAGATGCTCAAACGCGCCGACCGTGAGCTGCGCCCGCTGCCCTATAAAATCGGCATCAGCGCGGCGCGGAAGATAATGGGGAGAAAATAATATTTTTCATCGTCTTTCTCCCCTTTGGGAGGAAAAAGAGCATTGTTACAGGAGGATACCGTTATGTTTTGTCCCAACTGCGGGCAGGAGAACCGGGAGGACGCGAATTTTTGCGAATCCTGCGGCGCGCCGCTGCCGAAGAAGCGGAAGAAGAAAACACTGCTGGTGGTGCTGCTGGTGATCGCGGCGCTGCTGGCGGCGGGGGGCGTCGCGGCCGCGCTGAATTTCGCGGTGGTGTCCAACTTTGTCATGCGCTCCTTCGCCCCTCCGGCGCGCTATTACCAGTTCGTCATGGCCCGCACCGCAGTCGGCTTTTCCGAGGAGTTCTCAGACATTTTTGGCGCCGGGCTGGACCGGGACATGGACCTCAACGACTTCCGGGAGGATATCGCGTTGGACTTCAGCCTCAGCGACGACGCGATGGAGCTGATCGACGGTTATTTCAACCTGTCCGAGTCCCTTCCCGGGGGGCTGGACTGGCTGCGGCAGCCCGGTCTGCGCATGAGTATCAGCCGGAAGGACTACCTGGCCTCCCTGCGCCTGGGCCTGGCGCTGCAAAATAAAGAGATACTGGACGGCCTGGCAATCACAGACGCGGAGGCGGAAACACTCTGGGCCGCGGTTCCGGCCCTCAGCGACAGCTCCATGGCGCTGGACGCCTCCGAGGGCTTTGACGCGCTGCGGCAGAGGGGGACGAGCCTTCGCGAGCTTTTTGACAGCGTTTCGGCGGCGCCGGACTATGCGCCCGACAAGGCGCTGCTGGCGCGGGTGGCCGCCCGCTACTTCCTGCTGCTCACCGAGGACATGGGGGCCTATGAGAAGGGGCGGGGCTCCCTCGGCGTGGGCGATGTGAACGCCGCGGACTACGGCTGGATCAATTTGAACGTCAGCGAGGAAAACCTTCGGGCGCTGCTGGCGCGGCTGTGCGCCGCCCTGCGGGAGGACCCGGATGTCCGCACATTGGTGGAGGACTACGGGAAAGCCGCTTCCCGGAGCGGCTTTTACGCCGATTTCCTCAACGCCGTGGACGATTTCGCGGCGCGTACAAATGACATAAAACTGGAAGAAGATATCCGCCTGCTCCTCTGGGTGAACAGCCGCGGCGTCCTGCGGGGCTTCGAGCTGGGCTATCAGAGCTACTCCCTGCTGGCGAAGCTCCCCGTCCGGGGCAACGACTTCGGGCTGGTGGTGGGCTACACCGACGGCAAGACGGACGTGTCGCTCTTCGGCACGGGCAGTAAAGATGGAAAAAAGCTCAGCGGCAGCTTTACGCTGAGCCAGGACGCGGAAGAGCTGCTGGCCCTGGAGCTGCGGGACGCGGAAAGCGGCGCGGGAGCTTTTACGCTGAAGCCCGCCATGGAGCTGTACCGGCGCATGGACATCCCGTCCAGCCAGGCGCGGATGCTGGAAAACCTGAGCCTCAGGGGCAGCTATTCCCGGGAGAAAAACCGCGCCAGCGCCCATTTTGACCTGCTCTGGCAGGACACGGCGCCCTATGTGGGCCTCGATTATACCCTGAGCGTCGGCGCCTCGGGGGGCATTGAGACGCCCGGGGAGGCGGTGGAGCCCTCCGCGTGGCTCGGCGGCGTCACGGCGGAGAAGCTCTCCGCCTGGACGGATACGCTGAAGGAGGCGGGGGTCCCCGGGGAACTGGCGGACCAGCTTCAGACGGCGCTGATGTATCTGGTATGGATGAACTCATGACGCCGGCGCTGGAGCTGCGGGGCATCGAAAAGCGCTACCGGGGCAAAACGGTGCTGCGGGGGGCCTCCATGTCGGCGGAGGCTGGGAGCATCACCGGCCTGCTGGGCAGCAACGGCAGCGGAAAGAGCACACTCCTGAACCTTCTGGCGGGCGTAACGCGGCCGAACGGCGGCGGCTTTTTCTGGCGGGGGGAGGAACTGTTCCGTTCCCCCCGCCGGCGGGCGGCGGCGGTGGGCTACGTCCCCCAGGGGACGCCGCTGATGGAGGAGCTCAGCGCCCTGGACAACCTCCGGCTGTGGTATGCCGCACCGGCGCTGGCGGCCTCGCTGGACCACGGGGCGCTGAAGGCCCTGGGCGTGGGGGAGTTCCTGCGCGTCAGGGCCTCCCGCCTCTCCGGGGGGATGAAAAAGCGCCTGTGCATCGGCTGCGCCCTGGCCGCGTCGCCGGAGCTGCTGCTGCTGGACGAGCCCTCGACGGCCCTCGACCTGGCCGGCAAGGCGGAGCTGCTGGACCAGCTGCGCCGGCTGCGGGACGGCGGGACCACGCTGCTGATCGCGACCCATGATTTGCAGGAGATCGCCCTCTGCGACGCCCTGTGGCTGCTGCGGGACGGGACGCTGCGCCCCTATGCCTATGACGGCGACCCGGCCCATCTGGCCGCGGAGCTGGGATGAGGGCGCGGCGTTTTTTTGCCCTGCTGCGGGCGGAGCTGCGTCGGGCCGTGATCTTGCTTCCGCCGGTGCTGCTGGCGGCCGCGCTGCTTTTGGGCGCGGCGGGGCTGCTGGGATGGGCGGAAGCCTCCGGCAGGGAGGGCGACGCGGCGCGGCGGCGGCTGGAAATCGGCCTGGTGGGCGATTTTGAAAACGACGCATGGCTGCGCATGGGCCTGAACGCGCTGGAAACGATGGATTCCTCCCGCTACTCCCTGCGCTTTTCCCGCCGCGGGAGCGAGAGGGAGGCGCTGCGCGCCCTGCGGGCCGGGGAACTGGACGCCTTCGCGGTCATCCCCGAGGGCTTTCTCGCGGCGCTGGAAAAGGGCGTCGAAACCGAGCCCATACGCTATGTCTCCGGCGCGGGAGCCCAGGGGTTGGGGACGCTGCTGGCGGACGAGATTGTCCGGGCCGTGGCGCGGCTGCTGGCGGGGACGGAGAACGCGATTTACGCCGCCCAGGACTATATCGCCTCCGGGGTCCCCGGAGCGGACCCCTATGCCGCCGGCGACGCGCTGGCGGAGGAGTACCTCTCGCTGATCCTCAGCCGGGAGAAGCTGTTCACCGTCGAGCTGGCCGGCCTCTCCGGCGGGCTGGGCTTTGCGGAATATTACCTCTGCGCCCTGTCGCTGCTGGCGCTGCTGTTCTGGGGCGTGGCCTGCGTCCCGATTTTTGCCGGACGGGACAGGGAGCTGGGGCGGATGCTCCGCGCCTCCGGCCTCGGGGCCTTCGCGCAGACGGCGGCGGAGTATCTGGCCTACATGGCGCTGATGCTGGGCTTTTATCTGCTGTACGCGGCCCTGCTGGGCCTCTTCGGGGCGCTGCGTCCCGAGGCCGCCGCCGCTCTCGGCCTGGACAGGGGGGCGCTGGCGCGGCTGCCGCTGCGGGGACTGCTCCCCGCCTTCGCCCTCGGGGCGGCGCAGCTGGCGCTGTTCGGCCTCGGGCCGGGGCGGCTGGGGGCGCTGCTGCTGCAATTTCTGGCGGCGGCGGGCATGGCCTACCTCTCGGGCTGCTTCTATCCCGCCTCCTTTTTTCCCTCCCCGCTGCGGGAAATCGGCGCGGCCCTGCCCTCCGGCGCGGCCCTGTCCTGGATGGGCGGCCCCGGCCCGCTGCCCCTGCTGTGGCTGGCGCTGTACTGCGCCGCCGCGCTTGCCTTGCGAACCTGGCTGCGGGCGCGGGATTGATGGAGAAAGCCCTCTCCCTTTCATGGCGGCGGTTCCAATGGTCATGGGCCTCCGTGGGAGAGGGCGGTATAAAGCCCCGGGTGTGGTTTGCGTTTTCGCGCGAGAAAAAACGTCAATATTTGACGTTTTCGCCAAAAAGTCTTCTGAATCCAAGGGCATGATTCGACATAATATATAAAATTTGATGGTTTTTAGGAAACGGTATTTGGTTATTCATACAATTTTGCATGATCATGGAAAAATATTGAAGCCGGCACTTTATTTTTTCATGATAAATGCGATATAATAAATATCATACAATATTTCGCACCATCCAACCCCCGCCTTTTGTCCCGACGGGGGTGTTTGTATCGGATGGTAAAAAAGACACCGGGCATCTATCTGACCGCGTTGTGTTTTCTCCCAGGGGCGGCAGATGGTTGCTGGACGGATTGATCATGAACGAGGGGAACAGATTAAGATGATCATTGCTGATAATATTCCGGGCCTGGGCGCGCTGAACAGGCTGAAGCGGAATACATCCAAGGTATCGAAAAATCTTCAAAAGCTTTCCTCCGGCTACCGGATCAACGTCGCGGCGGACGACGCGGCGGGGCTTGCGGTATCAGAAAAAATGCGGTTGTCGGTTACCGGCCTGAATCGGGCGTTTGACAACTGCAAAGAGGGCGTCGGACTGATTCAGACAGGGGAGGGCGCGACGGAGGAGATCCACAAAATGCTCAACCGTGTCAAGGCGCTGGCAGAGCAGTCCTCCAACGGAACATACTCCGACTACAGCGACCGGGATGCCCTGCAGAAGGAACTGGACCAGATCAAGGACGAAATTGACCGCATCACAAAATCCACCAATTTCAACGGCATACGCTTGGCGGGGACAGATGGTACGACAGCGCCAGCGGCTCCTATACGGCCGGCGGGGCGGGAATCTGCGCGGGAGATGAAGGGACTGTTCTGATTGACAACGGCGGAAATGTCACGGCGGAGGGCGGATATGGCAGCGCCGGCATCGGCACAGCCGCCAACGGGACGATGAAAGATGTCGCCATAGGATTTGACGCCTCGGTCACCGCCACCGGCGGCGAAGGGGCCGCGGGCATCGGCACGGGCCAGGAAGGCAAAATGCGTTATATCACCATTAACTGCGACAACGTTACCGCCACCGGCGGAAAGAACGGGGCGGGCATCGGCTCAGGATATAAGGGAGATATCGAGTCCATCTACATTATAGGGGGGACAATCACCGCCACCGGCGGCACGGGGGGCGCGGGCATCGGCGGCGCTTATCAGACAAGCGGCGGGTATATTGTCATTGACACAACGGGCAGTATTACCGCGACCGGCGGACAATCCTCCGCCGGGATCGGCGCGGGCAGAATGGGGCAATTCGGCTCCATAGAGATCACGGGCGGCGCCGGGGAGATCAACGCCCAGGGGGGGTGCAGACGGCGGCGCCGGGATCGGAAATAGTTTCAAAGGAGCGCTGAAAGGCGATATCACCATTCATGGCGGCACCGTCAATGCCACGGCCGGAACCCATGGCGCCGGAATCGGCGGCGGATGGGAGGATAGCTATTCCGGCGGCATCAGGAACATTGTGATTGAGGGCGGCAATATTACCGCGAAAAGCACTTACCACGGGACGGGCGTCGGAGCCGGCTGTGCTGGAAAAGTCCTGGACATTACCATTCGCGGCGACAGCACTGTGGACGCGCAGGGCGGAGATGATGGCGCGGCGATCGGCGCGGGCGCGTTTTCCACATCTTCAGTGAAGAATATTGTGATTGACACGACGGGTTCCGTAAAGGCCATTGGCGGCAGCAACGGTTCCGCTATCGGCTCAGGCGCGTCAGGCTCCTACGTTGCCTCGATTCAGATTAACAACGGCGCCGTGTACGCGGAGGGGCAAAACGACTCCTTCGGCATCGGGAGCGGAAACGGCGGCACGATCGGCGGAAACGTCCTCATCAACGGGGGAACCGTCACCGCCATCGGCGGACTGACGCATGACGGCGGGAACATCGGCGGTTACAGAGCATTAAACAACACCAGTCCGGTGGACGTGGTGATTACCGACGGCTCGGTCAAAGCCGGTCCCGGCGAGGGAAAGTATATCACAACCAGCGCGGGCAATGCCGGCGGCGCGTTGGATGAGTATGGAAACAGGATTTTTTCACTGGCGCTGAGTGAAACCAATATCAACTCCTGGGTGGACGGTGTAGCGCGTGTTGGCTCCCAGGCCGGAAGCGTGGACGCGGGATTTGACCTTAGCTGGCCGATTTCCAACGCGAGAATAGAAAGGCTTTCCGACGGCGGCTTGTTGTACGATGCTGGGATGGACAAACACACGACCGGGTTTGAAGCGCCGGACACTGTCAGCAGCGCATATTTCTGGACCCCCGGCGAATCTCTGCAGGTGACGTTGACAGATGACGAAGGCGAAAACGCCACTTTCCTTCTTCAATTTTCTGACAGGGCTGGAACCTGGTACCTTGCCGGGACGGCTGAGCCGGACGCGGCGCAGCTGCCGCACTTCAGCAACGACATTCCCCCATCTGATGAACCGGAGGTCCCTGACGATGATTCCGATTCGCCCCCGCTCGTTGTTGTGCCCGAACCGGAGCCGGCGCCCGTGCCTGAGCCGGTACCCGAACCGGAGCCTGAACCGGAGCCTGAGCCGGCGCCCATGCCCCGACCAGAACCGGAAACGGGGCCGATCATCCTCCAAATCGGCGCGGAGTCAGAGGAGACCATGGAGGTGCCCCGCTTCTACCTCTCGTCGGGCGCCCTGGGGCTGCGGAGCCTCCGCATTGACACAAGGCCAAACGCGGAGTTTACTTTAAACGCGGTGGACAGCATGATAGACCGGGTTTCCGCAATCCGGGGCGAGTATGGCGCGCTGCAGAACCATCTCGATCATACCATGAACAACCTCCGAAACACCTCGCTCAACCTTGCGGAGAGCGAGAGCCGCATCCGCGACACGGATATGGCCGAGGAGATGATGGCGTATACGAAAAACAATATCCTGCAGCAGTCGGCCCAGGCGATGCTGGCGCAGGCCAACCAACTGCCCGAAGGGGTACTTTCGATGCTGCAATAGACGATTTGGCAGGCCTGTGTTTTCCAGGTATGTTCCTCCCCGGCAGGGACGAACATACCCGAGGCCGGACACTTGTATGAAAAAGAGGGATTGTGACTGAAACTCGTAAAAAAACCATTTGTCTGGTGCCTGCTGCTGGAAAAGCGTTTTTTGAAATCTCCGGCGTTTGCGGCGGTGCTGCTGCTGGCGGTGTTGCTGCCCCTGGGGCTTGCCGCCGCCGGCGGCGGGGAGAACGGGGCGGTCAGCGTGGCCCTGTGGGCCGGAGATGAGCTCTCACGGGAGATCGCGGGGGGGCTGGCGGCGGAGGGCGGCGCGCTGCGCTGTACCTTTTGCGCGGACCCGGAGGCGGCGCGGGCGCTGGTGGCCTCCGGCCAGGCGGACGCGGCCTGGATTTTTGCCCCGGACACTGCCGGAGCGCTGGCGCGCCACGCCGCGGGCCGCGGCGCCGCCGCCGTGACGGTGGTGGAGCGGGAGGACAACGTGTTTTTGATGCTCGCCCGGGAAAAGCTTTACGCCGCCCTCTACCCGGCGCTGTCCCGGGAGGCTTACCTCCGCTTTTTGGCGGACGCCGCGGGGGAGGGCTTTGA